>CAMVGH010000174.1 GCA_947166945.1 uncultured Clostridia bacterium | reverse complement strand
CATCATCATGCACAACGAACAGGCTGTAATCAGCCCGAGCTGGTCTATCCACTGCGGAACAGCGACCAGCAATTATACGTTCATCTGGGGTATGTGCGGTGAGAACCAGACATACGACGACATGGACAACATCGGCAATCTTGATCTTAGATAACTACCGGCTTCACCGCCGCAAATAAGAATGAAAGTGTGGGTAACGCTATGGCATATCTGACATTACGAGGGATCAACAAAATTTACCCCAACGGCTTCCATGCCGTTCACGATTTCAACCTGGAGATCGAAAAGGGCGAATTCATAGTTTTCGTAGGCTCATCGGGCTGCGGAAAATCCACGACGCTCCGCATGATAGCGGGTCTGGAGAATATCAGCAAGGGCGAGTTCTACATCGACGGAGAAAGAGCGAACGAAAAAGGACCCCGTGAACGCGGTGTGGCGATGGTATTCCAGAGCTATGCGCTTTATCCGCACATGACGGTCTATGAGAACCTCGCCTTCGGACTTACGCTCCAGGGCGTTGACGACGATGTTATCGAGGAGCGCGTGAACAATACCGCCCGTATCCTCGGTCTTACGGATTATCTCGAAAGATTGCCGAGAGAGCTTTCCGGCGGTCAGAGACAGAGAGTCGCGGTAGGACGCGCCATAATCCGCAAGGTGGATATCTTCCTCATGGACGAGCCGCTTTCCAACCTCGACGCAAAGCAGAGAGTCACCATGCGTTCCGAGATCACACAGCTCCACCGTGAGACCGGCGCCACCACCATTTACGTAACTCACGATCAGACCGAGGCCATGACCATGGCTGACAGGATAGTCGTAATGAAGGACGGCTATATCCAGCAGGTCGGCACACCTTACGATCTGTACTTCAATCCCGTGAATATGTTTGTCGCCGGATTTATCGGAGAACCCCCGATGAACTTCCTCGACTGCAAGGTGAAGAACGGAAATCTCATGCTTTCCGATAACGTTATCGAGCTTCGGGCGGTGGCGGATCAGGAAGTTCTCGATCAGTACGAGGGCAGGGATATCGTGTTCGGATTCCGCCCGGAGTGCGTACAGATGATAACCGGTGAGAGAGTTGTCGGCGCGTACAGGGTGAAGTGCTTCGTGAACCTCGTTGAGCTTCTCGGAGACAACACCAACGTATATGTGAACTTCGACGGCTTCAACAGCATACTCAAGGTAGATCCCCATAATTCTCCGGACATTGGTACCACATTTGAGTTCGCCGTACCGTATGAGAGCGTTTACCTTTTCGATAAAGAAACCGAAAAGCGCGTGAAAACAAAATCATTTGAATAAAACAAGGCAGATACCGCACAAGGTCCCGGACGGGCTTTGTACGGTATTTCCGCAATAATTCAAGAATGAAAGGGGGCAGCACTCTTTTTACGGGTGCGGTCAGAATTATGAAAGAACTGAACAGAACGAATTTTCCCACAGGAACGAGACCGATCAAGGTGCTCCAGTTCGGCGAGGGCAATTTCCTGAGAGCGTTTGTTGACTGGATCATCTGGAATCTTGACAGGAGCGGCGTCATGAATGCAGATGTCTGCGTTGTGCAGCCCACTCCGCAGGGCAGGATAAAGGATCTCGGACAGCAGGACGGTCTTTATACCGTATGTCTTGAAGGCATCGAAAACGGTGAAAAGGTGCAGAGCCGCGACCTGATAGATGTGCTGCGCGATTTTATAGATCCCTATACCGAGTATGACAAGTACCTCAGCTACGCGAAAAGCGAGGATCTTGAAGTAATAGTCTCGAACACAACCGAAGCCGGCATCGCGCTCGATACCACGGACACCGATTTCTCCGTATGCCCGAAGAGCTTCCCCGGAAAGATGCTCGCATTCCTGAAAGCAAGATTCGATCATTTCGGCGGGGATATGTCAAAGGGGCTCGCGATAGTTCCCTGTGAGCTTATCGACTATAACGGCAAGGAACTGAAGCGCGTGCTTAACGAGCTTGCAAAGATCAACGGAATGAGCGCGGAGTTCATTGAATGGATGAACACTGCCAACCACTTCACCAGCACGCTTGTTGACCGCATAGTTCCCGGTTATCCGAAGGATAAGGCGGCTGAGATCTGCGAGGAACAGGGCTACATCGACACCAGCATAGTAAAGGGTGAGGTGTTCCACCTGTGGGTACTTCAGAAAGAGCCTTTCGTGCAGGAGAGACTTCCCGCCGACAAGGCAGGTCTGAACGTGATCTACGCGGACGATATCACCCCCTACAAACAGCGCAAGGTCAAGATACTCAACGGCTCCCATACCGCAATGGTGCCGGTAGCTTACCTGAGCGGCATCGACACGGTGCGCGAAGCTGTCACCGACGAGTATGTGGGTCGTTTCGTGAGAGAGCTTGCCAATGAGGAGATCAAGCCCACCATTGACCTGCCGGCGGACGAAATGGACGCGTTCGCTTCCGCGGTAATGGAGCGTTTCATGAACCCGTTCATCAGACATGAGCTGATGTCCATTGCGCTGAACTCCACCACAAAGTTCCGCACACGCCTGCTCCCCACATACAACGACTACCGCGCAAAGTTCGGGAAGTCCCCGAAGCATATACTGTTCTCTTTCGCGTCGCTGGTCGTATTCTTCCGCGGCAAGCGCGGCAGCGAGGATATCGTGCTGAAAGACGACGCGGCGTATCTTGAGTTCTGGAAGGAAGTATGGCAGCTCTCCGATTACACGGAGATAGCGAAGAAGGCTCTGTCCGCGTCGGATATCTGGGGGCAGGATCTTGACGAGGACGACAATCTCAGCGTTGTTGCGGGATACATAAAGAACATCGTCGAGAACGGCGAAGCAGCCGCTCTGAAAGACTTTTTGGGTGAATGACATGAAAAAGACTATCGTTATCTCGCCGTCCGATTCGGTCGGTGTGGCGCTTACGGCTCTGAAAAAAGGCGAAACTGCCGAGGGCGTTACGCTCGCGGAAGATATCGTCAAGGGTCATAAATTCGCGCTGAGACCTATAAAAAACGGTGAAAAGATAATCAAATACGGCGAGGTCATCGGACACGCCACCGCAGATATAGCGCCCGGTGAGCATATCCACAGCCATAATATGGCTACCTGTCTCGACGGAACACTCGAATACAGCTACAATAAGAAGGATATAGCGCCTTCCCCGGAAGTGAAGCACCGCACGGTGAACGTTTACGAGCGGAAGAACGGGGAAGTGGGCATTCGCAACGAACTGTGGGTGATCCCGACAGTGGGCTGCGTGAACGCGCAGGCGAGAGCGATCGTGGAAGCCTTCACAAGAAAGCACGGTGAGCTTCCCGGCATCGACGGCTGCTTTACCTACACTCACCCCTACGGCTGCTCGCAGATAGGCGACGACCACGAACGCACAAAGCTGCTTCTCCAGAGAATGGTGAAGCACCCCAACTGCGGGGGAGTGCTGGTGCTGGGACTGGGCTGTGAGAACAACCGCATGGACGTGTTCCGTGAGACTCTCGGAGACTATGACGCGGAGCGCACCGGATTTCTTGTTGCGCAGGAAGTGGGCGACGAGATAGCCGAGGGCGTGAAGCTGCTTGAAAAGCTGTATGAAAAGGCGAAGAACGACAAGCGGGTACCGAAGGATATCTCCTGCCTGAAAGTCGGACTGAAATGCGGCGGCTCTGACGGACTTTCAGGCATCACCGCAAACCCGCTCGTAGGGCGTTTCTCCGATTATATAGCTGCGGCAGGCGGTACTACTGTGCTTACCGAAGTGCCTGAGATGTTCGGCGCGGAGCAGCTGCTCATGGACAGGGCAAAGGACGAAGAGACATTCGGCAAGATAGTGAAGCTGGTGAACGGCTTCAAGGAGTACTATCAGAAACACGATCAGCCTGTATATGAAAATCCCTCTCCCGGAAACAAGGCGGGCGGCATAACCACATTGGAAGACAAATCCCTCGGCTGTACGCAGAAATCCGGCAGCGGCGCGGTATGCGATGTGCTGTTTGACGGCGATATGCTCTCCGCGCACGGACTGAACCTGCTGAACGGACCCGGAAACGATATGGTCGCCGTCACAAATCTCGGCTGCGCGGGCTGTCATCTGGTACTGTTCACCACCGGACGGGGAACTCCCTTCGGCGGATTCGTTCCTACGGTAAAGATCTCCACCAACTCCGACCTTGCCGGAAGAAAACCGAACTGGATAGATCTCGACGCGGGAAGCATCGTTGCCGGAGATACATTCGACAGCAAGCTGGAGCAGCTTATTGACCTTGTAGTTTCCGTGGTGAACGGACAGCAGACGGTCAACGAACGTTACAATTCGCGTGATATCGCCCTTTTCAAAACGGGCGTCACACTATAAAGATCAAGGAGCAGAATATGAAGAAATTTCTGGATAAGGACTTTGTCCTCACAAACCAAACAGCTGTAACTCTCTATGAGAATTACGCGAAGGATATGCCGATATTCGACTTTCACTGTCACCTGCCGGTAGAGGAGATCTACAACGACAGGAAGTTCGCTTCCATTACGGAATGCTGGCTGGGCGGAGACCATTACAAATGGCGCCTGATGCGTGAAATGGGTGTCGATGAGAGCTACATAACCGGCGACAAGGGCGATTTCGAGAAGTTCATGAAGTACGCGGAAGTAATGCCCTACGCTATCGGCAACCCGATATTCCACTGGACACACCTCGAATTGCAGAGATATTTCGATATCTACGATATCCTCTCTCCCGAAACAGCAAAGGACATCTTCGACAAGTGCAACAAGAAGCTGGAGACCCTCACAGCAAGAAAGCTCATCACAATGAGCAATGTGAAGAAGCTGTTCACAACAGACGACCCGATCGACGATCTGCATTTCCACAAGCTCCTGAAAGAGGACAAGACATTTGATGTGGAAGTTTATCCGGCATTCCGTCCCGACAAGGCTATAAACATCGAGCTTCCGACTTATGTTCCGTATATCGCGAAGCTCGCGGACGCAGCCGATGTGCGCATCGACGGTATAGACAGCCTTTGTGAAGCCCTCACAAAGCGCATCGAGTATTTCGACAGCGTAGGCTGCGTATGCTCCGACCATGCTCTTGATGTGGTAATGTTCAAGCCTGCCGACAGAGACAAGGTCGATAAGATAGTGAAGAAAGCCCTCGCGGGCGACGATCTCACCCCCGACGAGATCAGACAGTACAAGGGATATATCCTTGTTCACCTCGGCAAGCAGTATTCGCGCCTGCACTGGGTACAGCAGTACCACATCGGCGCACTCCGCAACAACTCCCGCAGATACATGGGTCTGCTGGGACCGGATACAGGTTTCGATGCTATCGAGGATCAGACATTCGCAAAGCCGCTGTCTATGCTCCTCGACACCCTCGACAGTACCGACGAGCTTCCCAAGACCATTCTCTACTGCCTCAATCCCCGTGACAACGAGGTCATCGCGACTATCATGAACTGCTTCCAGCAGAGCGGCACGGTAGGCAAGATACAGTTCGGTTCGGCATGGTGGTTCAACGATCAGAAGGACGGTATGCAGAAGCAGCTCACCGCGCTTTCACAGCTCGGACTTGTCTCCAAGTTCGTCGGAATGCTCACCGACAGCCGCAGCTTCCTCTCCTACACCCGCCACGAATATTTCAGAAGAATACTCTGCGATATGTTCGGCTCCCTTATCGAGAACGGCGAATATCCCGACAATGTTGAGCTTGTCGGAAAAATAGTGGAAGATATCTGCTACAACAACGCGGTCAGGTATTTTACAAAGTAATGCAGCAAAAGCACCTTCTTTACCGCATACTGCGGTCGGGAAGGTGCTGTTTTTCATCTGTTAATGACCTTGTTTGCTATTGATTTTCTCCTCCGCTATTGAAATTTTCTTCTTTATGTGATATAAGCGGGGAACGCCCCGCTGCGAAAGCTGTCCGGGTCATTTTCTTCTTTTTCTTTTTCTTCTCCGCTATTGAAATTTTCTTATTTATGTGATATAATATACTGGTCAGATACAGGAGTATGCTCCTCAGAAACAAGAACAGAAAGGAAGACAATTTATGAAAAAAAGAATTATTGCTGCTTTTGCCGCGGTATGCATGGCTTTTTCGGCTGCGGGCTGCGGTAACGGCAATACTGCCGCCGGCGGTGATGCTGCCGCTTCCGGAGACAGCTCGGTATCCGGAAAGGTAGTCATCTACACATCCATGTATGAGGATATCATCGACGATATGGAGAAGGAGCTTGAAAAACAGTTCCCGAACCTCGACGTTGAGTTCTTCCAGGGCGGCTCGGGTACGATACAGTCCAAGATAGCTGCGGAAATGGA
>CAMVGH010000173.1 GCA_947166945.1 uncultured Clostridia bacterium | reverse complement strand
GCGGCAGGCAGCAATGCCGCGGGGTCGGCGGTAAACAACGGGTGGTGATTATCGTACCCGCCGCCCGTTCCGATACGGAACAGAGCTCCGGGGGCGAGCTTTAAATATCTGCTGAAATCCTCGGCGATCATCGAGGGCGGATTTTCCTCGACCTTTAATCCCACTTCTCCGGCTATAGCCCCGGCAGTTTTGCATACCCCGGCATCGTTGAACAAAACATCGGGACCATTCTCATATTCAAACGTCGCCGTACAGCCGTAAGCCTTTGCGGTATTCACGGCAAGCTGCTCAAGGCTTTGACGGATATCGCTGCGGACAGTCTCCTTCATAGCGCGGACTGTACCCTCGATCAAGGCGGTCTCTGGTATCACATTCCATGTGTTTCCCGACTGCACTCTCGTGATCGAAACCACAGCCCCGTCAAACGGATCGAGCCGACGGCTGACTATGGTCTGAAAAGCGGAGATGACGGCACCCAACGCGGGTATCGGGTCGATACCCATATCGGGATCGGCGGCATGACACCCCTTTCCCTTTATACATACGGAAAAGCGGTCGGCGGATGCCATGACCGCACCCTGCCGTATTCCGACAGTACCGACGGGAAGCCACGGATAGGTGTGCCCCGCAAGAAATAACCGTACATCGTTCAGCAGACCCGTATTTATCATTATATTCGCGCCTTTGTCTGTCTCCTCTGCGGGCTGGAAGATCACCTTGACCGTACCGGGCAGTACAGCCTCCCGTTCCTTAAGCAGCATTGCCGCGCCCAGCATACACGCCGCGTGAAAGTCGTGACCGCAGGCGTGCATTACCCCCAGAGTTTCTGAGGCATAAGGAAGCCCGGTCTCCTCCTGTATCGGCAGAGCGTCCATATCGGCACGCAGAGCGATAACGGGAGGCTTGCCGCTCCCGATAACGGCGATAAGACCTGTCCCGGTCTTTGTGTCAAGCAGACGTATTCCGGCATCGAGAAGTGCTTTCCGCAAATATTCGGTCGTTTTATACTCTTTCAGGGCGAGCTCCGGGTGACGGTGCAGCCATTTGAATATTTCAGACAGTTTATTTTCCATTTCTGTTCCTCTGTTTAATTCTGTTTGATTCACGCTTTTCTGTTGTTTAGCAGAACCGTTCTGTTCAGATATCCGAGTCTGTGTCCTTCACCGGTCATTCCCAGAAGTATTCCCAAAACATTATATCCGGTATCATAGAAATCCGTGACCAGATTTGCCGCCACGGCAAGCAGGAAGGCTTCGGAGGGTATGCCGATCTGTGTGAAAAGGATAGAATACATAAGGACGCAGGCTCCGGGCATCGGAGGTGTGGCGATTGCGAGCAGCGCTATCGTTATCACAGCGGCGATAACCCATGCCGGGCTGACTCCGACATTGTAGCTTTCCGCAAAGCAGCAGAGCACCGAGGACATACACACAGCTGTGGCAGGCATGAACATTACAGACCCTACAGGGTAGCAGAATTTCACGAACGCGCTGTCCAGTCCGATATCCTTCTCGCAGGTCTCCATGCTGAGCGTAAACGCGGACATACTCGAAGCTGTGGTAAATGCCACCAGAAACGGCGGCAGAACTTTTTTGAACAGCAGTATCGGAGAGCATTTTATCCGTGCGGAAGTCCAAAGCAGGAATATCAGCATAAGGACTGTTTGTCCCGCAAATGCAAGACACAGGGGTTTCCACAGCGACAGCAGCACCGTCCCGTCCTTTGAACCGATCAGCTGTGCCAGCGCCATAAATACATATATGGGGATCATACCGCAAATGGAAGACGCAAGACGCTGCAGTACCTCGGCACCCTCGGTAACGAACGTTCTGACAGTCCGCGCCCTTTCTCCGGCGGTCAGAAGCACCGCGCCGATACATAGGGCGATCACTATGATCTGTATCGCGTTGCCGCTTAAAAAAGGATCTACGAGATTTTGGGGTAAGATACCAAAGATCATTTCCGACAAAGCGCTTATCTGTGAGCTGCCTTCGTCGCTGCCGTTCCAATTCAACTGTACAAACGGCTGCATAAAGAGCATACCGAAAGCGGAAGCAAAGATCATCAGCAAGGAGAAACGTGCGATGATGCCCTTTCCCGTCTTTACCAATGCGGCTGAATCACCAAAGCCTATGATGCCGCTGCATATCGTGAAGGCAATCATAATGCCCGCAAAGGTTTTGAGCAGCCCCATATACGCGCCCATTGCGGGAGAAAGAATATTGGTGTCGATAAAGCTCCAGACGCTTTCGGGGAGCCAGTGTCCCGATAAGCCCAGTACTATCCCGAGGATCGCCGCAGCCGCGATATAGAAAAGGGTACCCTTTCTGCGGCGGTCGGAAACGGTGATCGTGACCGTATTGATCTTTCTTCTGTATGTCCACACGGGAGAAAGCCCAAGCGATGCCATGATCTGTCCGCTCCATTCATCATCGGTCTGTTCGGTAGGATCAAAGGGGTCGCCCTCATATTGAAGCCGGACTATTTGTCTCCCGCGATATTTTCCGGCTCCGATACTGACAGATGCTCCGTTCCCATAGCGTTCCATAAGCGTCAAAAGCAGTTCATCCAGCGTCAGTCTGACGCGTAATATCTGCCGCTGCTCTGTATTCAGCTGTGAACAATATTTCTCTGTTTCCTGCAGTATCTCCTCTATCGTTTCAGAGTTCAGTTCATACCCTTTATATGATATGCTCATTTTTTCATCTCCGTTGACTGCATTTGTCGGGTCAAAATCCTTTCAACCAGATAATTTCAATAAAGTATATCATATTTCCTGCAGAAAATCAAGTCTTACTAATCGTAACCTCACGGCAACAGCTTTTAACTCAACTTATTTCACATTGTTACGAAAAGACGGTAGGCTTGTTACGCCTACCGCCTTTTTCTATTTCTGATCGGTTTTCTTGTTCTTGTCTCTGTTTTCTCTAAGGATGTACTCATCTGACACTCCATTTCCCTTGAATCACCTTATGTCTGCAATGCCTTTTGTAATACAGCGAGCAGTTCGTTGTATTCATCAAAAACACATTGGTGATTTTCTTTGATATAGGTATGATCCCCGTCCTTTGCCGCATATTCGAGTGCCTTAGCGTGCTCGGACAGTGTCACCGCACCGATATTGAGCGAGGTGCTTTTGAGTCCGTGAACATAGGTCTCATAATCATTCCAGTTTTCAGCTTCGTAGGCGTTCTCTATCTGCTTCCGCTTATCGCTGCGAAGATATGTTTCTATCATTTCTGTGTAAAATTCCTCGTCGTCCATGCAGTAACTCATACCGACCTTTATATCAAGCATCGGGAATCGCTCCGCGAGGCTTGTATTCTCTTTTGGCACAGGCGCATCGGCTCTTTCTTCCGCTTTTATTACTGCACGCTCATTGCTTACCGTTCCTTCCGGAATATTCTTTATTATCATCTCAATAAGCTCGTCACGGCGCACCGGCTTCGACAGATAATCGGCAAATCCGGTCTCGAGATACATCTCCTTTGCGCCCACCAAAGCGTTAGCGGTGAGAATAATGACAGGAGTATTCTTGTTCTTGTGTTCAAGCCGCTTCATGCGCTCGAATGTTTCGATGCCGTCCATTTCGGGCATCATGTGGTCGAGGAAAATGATGTCGTAACGCTTTTCGGCGATCTTTTCAAGACATTCACTGCCGCTGTACGCCGTATCGACATCGGCATGAGTTCGCTTGAGCATACCCTTTACGACCTGAATATTCATCTCCACATCGTCAACGACAAGTATCGACACACCATGAAGCTCCGTAACATCGGACTTTTCCTTCTTCTGATCTACAAACTTGTTGTATCGTTCGGTGAAATTGCCGACGGGCGCACTATTCACTATTTTCTGCGTGATCACCGCTCCGAATACAGATCCCTTTCCGTATTCGCTCTTTACGGTTATCTCACCGCCCATGAGCTTTACAAGCTTTTCGGTAAGCGAAAGACCGAGCCCCGTTCCCTCTATATAGCGATTCTTCTGTTCGTCAAGGCGGGTGAAATTCCCGAACAGCTTATTTATGTCCTCCGGCTTTATGCCTATGCCCGTATCTGATACTTCAACGGAAAGCTTCACCATACCGCCGCTTCTTGACAATTCTTTCAGACTGAGGGTGATATGACCGCTCGGAGTGTATTTTACCGCATTGGACAGGAAATTGTTGATTATCTGCCTGAAATGCACCTCATCACCATACAGCACCGAGGGGATATTCGGGTCGATATCCATAAAAAATCTCAGACCCTTTTCCTCCGCTCTGGAAAAGGTCATATTACAACAGTCATTGAGCACCGAGAATATCTCATATTCAACGGAGATAAGCTCCATCTTTCCCGATTCTATCTTTGATATATCGAGTATGTCGTTGATGATCGAAAGCAGCGTCTGACTTGCGCTGTTTATGTTCACGGCATACTGCCTTGCTTCCTCGGTATTGCCGTCGTTCAGTTCGTCGAGCAGTATCGCGTTCATTCCCATTATGCCGTTGATAGGTGTTCGTATCTCATGCGACATATTCGCAAGGAAACGGCTTTTTGCCTGACTGGCGGCAGCGTATTTATCAGCAAGCTCGATCTCCTCCGTAATGTCGGTAAATACCATAAGTATGCAGTACGGATCACCGTAGGTGTCCTTTACTGAATTGAGCTTCACGGCATACGCTTTTTCCTTGTTTTTATCCCACAGTCGGGTGGAGTAGATATGATCTGTTCCTTTTTCAAACATAGCGTCAATGTCCGTTTCCCCGATATCGAACAGGTCGCCGAGCTCCTTTTTTCCACTGCCCTCAAGATGATTTTCGGCGTAGGCGTTTATGATCTCGATATGACGGTCGGTATTGAATACTATTACTCCGGCTTCTATGAAATCGAACAGCCGTGCCGTGATATTGCCGACACTCACATCGAACGAATTGAGGACTGTCGCGCCATACCACATAACCATAGTGCATATCGCGCCGCCAAGTCCGGATGTCGCGACTCCCGGAAGCCCGAGGGCGGGAAGCACGGTGTCAGGTATAGTTGCAAATATAAGAGAGAAATTTGCGACTATAAGTATCGAAAGAAATTTCCGCGAGCGTTTAAGCTTCGTACGCCTGAACCATATTATCGCAAGTATCAGAAGCAGCGCAAACATCAGCACTTCATACGCGCCGTGAACACCGCGTTCAAAGCTCATCTCCGTATTCGCATACCAGCGGGTATAGCCGTCCTCGCGCACAAAAATATCTACATCTTTATCTGAATATACCAGCAGGTCTGTGAGCGACATTGCCAGCGCGCCGACTCTTACACACAGCGCCGAGCGTTTGCCGAGCAGTGCCATTTCCGTTACAAGGACGACTTCATTCATCAGAAAAACATTTATTGCGATAAGACCCGGTATCCTGATGTACGGGCAGACGGACAGGTCGGAAGTCACTCCGAGCACAGCGTAGCTCAGGCACCAGACCGCCGAAAAAATACCGTAACAGAAGATATATGAGCTTATATGTCCCGCCGAGCTCCGGTTCCTCAGATAGAAGCTTATCCCCATAATACCTGCGATCGTCCCCATTATCAGAAGGGCGAAGTTATTTGCTATCCATATCACAGCTGTCTCTCCTTGTCTGGCCAGATATTGTTCTGCTGATAATTGATTATACCGTAAACCATTTCCTGCGTGACGAACTTATTGAGCGGCTTTGTAAGATAATCGTCTATGCCGAGCTCGTTTATTTTCCGCAGAGTTTCGCTGCTCTTGTCGGCAGTCATCATTACCACAGGTATATCATATTTCTCCACCGATATATTTTTCCATATAATTATAAACACAATTTAAAGAAATGTCAATGATTTCTGCGTGAATAACAGATTTTTTGCGTGAATGTCAGTCCATACGGATCGCAATTACCAATGTTATGCTGTTTCCGGGTGATGCGCAATAATCATAAAATCGGAAACGCTGAGGTCACACCGAATCGTGCGAACCTTTTCACCGAACTTTCCTTTCAGTTCACTTAGCCTTTTCTCATTTCTTGCAACTGCCCATATCTCATCAATGTTTTCTTTGAGTATCTCGCCCACAAATTCCTGACCGAGGCCGCCTGTTGCACCTGTAATTATTGCAATTGAAGACATTTATCCGATCCTCCCGACTATTATTCTGCTTCAAACATTCTACATTTATTTCATACTCTCACTTTTTATCGCTCTGAAACATATTCCGATGTGCAAGAAAACTCGCAAATTGCCTACATTTCCAATTATACCATATCTCACCCGCTTAATCAACAGTTTGAGCGTTTTTTCTGCATGGAATCTGCGATTTACATAAGGGAACCTCTAAAAACCCATTTGAGAGAAAAAGAGCTACTTGCACCGATAGCTGCGTCAAG
>CAMVGH010000172.1 GCA_947166945.1 uncultured Clostridia bacterium | reverse complement strand
ATCACCTATGACCGCGAAAAAGCGGCATCGGTCACAAGCGGTTATATCCCCGACCCGGACAAGGTGCTTGCCGCAAAGAAGGGGATATGCTTTGACTATGCCTCCCTAACGGCGGCGATGCTGCGTTCGCAGGGAGTCCCCACACGGCTGATAACCGGCTACGCGAGCCCCAACATCTATCACGCGTGGAACGAGGTCTATACACCCGCGACCGGCTGGATAGCCGTGGAGATAATGCTGGACGGCACCGGATTCAGGCGCATCGACGCCACATTCTACGCCAGTGCGCAGAACAAGCAGTCATTCGCGGATTACATAGCCGATTCGAGCAATTACACCAATGTTTACATATATTAAAGGAGACAGATATGGCAAAGATCAAGAAACTGGATCATGATGAAGTGTCCTACTTCTGCGAACAGCTCTCGCTGATAATCAACGCGGGGATACCGCTGTCGGAAGGCACGGAGATGATAGGAGAGAATGCCGACGACGGAGCTGTCACCGCGGTCGCCGGGGAGATGGCGGCGCATATAACCGAGGGAGCAACGCTCTTTGAGGCTATGGAACAGTGCGGGGCATTCCCGCCGTACGCGGTGAACATGGTGAAGATAGGAACGCTGTCCGGACGTCTGGACGACGTGCTGAAAGGTCTGTCGGAGTATTACGAGCAGACGGCGGACAGGCTCCGCAATATAAGGAGCGCGGTGTTGCACCCGCTGATACTCATAGCGATGATGGCTGTGGTGATGCTGGTGCTGATACTCCAGGTAATACCGATGTTCTCGGACATATTCGGACAGTTCGACAGTCCGCGAAGCCGTGCAGGCAAGCGTGAACTACGCCTATACCACGGGATTCGTTATCCTCGCGGTGCTGGGCGCGATACTGCTGGCGGCGCTCATAATCGCGCTGCTTTCGGGAATACCGAAAGTGAGAAAGTCCCTCTCGGCGTTCGCGGCGAAATTCTTTGTCACGAAGAAAGCCGCGGGTTATTTCTCGCAGGCTAAATTCGCAAGCGCAATGAGCATGATGGTGTCCAGCGGCATCGAGGCTTCCGAGGCTCTGGAAAATGCGATGCTCCTGATAGACGACCGCGACATGAACCGGCGCATAGACAGCTGCCGCCGACAGGTCATCGAGGGTGAGCCTTTCGCCGAGGCGCTCAACGAAGCAAAGCTCCTCCCGCCGATATATTCGAGATCCCTGAAAATGGCGTACAAGTCCGGCGCCTTTGACGAAGCGTGGAAGAAGATAAGCGTGCGCTGCACCGACGAGGCTAATGCCACGAGTGAGAACCTGGTGTCGGTGATCGAGCCTGTGCTGATCGCGGTAATGGCAGTGCTGATCGGTGCCATACTGCTTACGATCATGCTCCCGATGATGGATATAATGTCGGTGCTCGGATAATACGGAGGATAAAGGGCTGTGAACGGAAAAAGTGCGTACAGGCTGAAATTATTGCTCAGCTTTCTCGGCGTGCTGGTGTTCGGTGTGCTTATCCTGTGGCTGATAACAGGAATAAACAGCGCGAGGACCATGACCGAGGAGACACGTCTGAACAATGTGCGGCAGTCGGTGGTGAACGGTGCTGTGCTCTGCTACTCGGTGGAGGGGGTATATCCCGACAGCATGGAATATCTGAAGGAAAATTACGGTGTGAGGTACGATGAGAACAAGTACCTTGTGCATTACAGATACATCTCGGCGGACATAATGCCGTCGGTGAATGTGTATGTGAATAAATAGACTTACGGGGGAAGAATATGCGAAGTCTGTTGGGCAGAAAGCTTGCGGATTCGGTGAACTCTGTCGGGAGCATGATACTGTTCCTGCTGTTCGCGGTCTGCTCGCTGATAATAGTCGCGGCGGGGGTAAGCACCTATTCGCGGATCTCCGACAATTACAGCAGCACTTTCAGTTCGTCTGCGGCGGTGAGGTATGTCACCAACAAGATACACGGCGCGGACAGCGTGGTGCTGTCGGAAGACTGGACGGGTCTCACGGTGTATAACGGGGACACCGCCTGTGTGATAATGAATACGGATTCCGGTCTGGCGGAAAAGACCATACGCTCCGGCTCCGAAGTGGAGTACACCGGAGGGGATATGATATTCCCCGGCGTAAGAATGATCGTCGAGGAGGACGGGAGCGGCATATACAGCATCACGGTGATGTCGGGCAGGAGGACTTACTCGGCACTGTGCCGGAGCAAGGGGTGACAGACTGTTGAAACTCAGGAGAATAAAGAAGAAGATACCGATGAACCTGTTCTTCGTGGAGCTGCTTGTGGTGCTGGCGTTTTTCAGCGTCGCGGCGGCGGTGATACTGCGGATGTTCGTGGCAGCGGACAGGAACGCGGTGCGGGCGGCTCTGACGGAGGGCGCGATGCTCGATGTGCAGTCCTTCTCGGAGATGTACGCGATGAGCGGGGATATGAAGAAAGCCGCGGACACGGTATATGGCGCGGAATGTCTCGTTGCGGGAGCCGACGGGAGCAGCACTGTGGTGCTTGACGAGGACGGCGATCCCCTCATCACCGAAGACGGCAGGCGTGACTACGGTGTAATATGGATAACAATGTACGAAACGACCGAGAATACCAATGCGGGAAAGTATTCCGAAACGCTGGTGACGGTATTCCTCAAGGGCAACGACGCGCAGGAGATCTACCGCCATACCTGCTCGGCATACATACCGTCTTTCGCGGTGCGTGAGGAAGAGAACGGAGGTGCTGCGCAGTGAACGGGGAAAAACAGGAGAATACCGTAAGCATAGGCGGTATGGGAACGGGATATGTGTCGCTTATCATGATATTCGTGGCTGTGTGCTTAACGACGCTGGCGGCGCTGTCATTCTCCGCCGCGGGTATGAACGAAAGCCTGCGGGACAGGAACCGCAGCAGCGCGGCGGCATTCTATGATGCCGAAAACCGCGCCAACCGGATACTGATGCAGGTGGACAGCGCGGCTCTGGAAGCGGCGGAAAGCGGTCTGTTCATGACATTTGCGGATACGGCGGCGCTGACAGACGGCGTGACAGTGTCGCAGACGCCGGATGGATACACAGTCTCGTGGAGCTGCCCCGTCACGGAGAAGATCGACCTTGTATGCGAGGTCACTGTATGGTCGTCCCCGGAACTGCACGGCGGAGCGCGATATACAACAGACAAGTGGGAGACGGTGCCAGCGGGTATGTCCGCCGAGACTCCGCTGAACGTATGGGACGGAACATTCTGAAATAAAATAAATCACCGAAAGGGAAAAGGACTATGAAAATAATCGACATTCTTAAAGAAGCGGCATCTATGAATGCCTCGGACGTGTTCATCATCACGGGCGCCGTGCTGAGCTACAAGGTGTCCGGAAAGCTCGTGCAGAAGGAAGGGGAGATCCTGAAGCCGGATATGACCCGCGACCTTGTGTTACAGATATACGAAACGGCGAAGATAGAGCTTCCGGACGATCAGGATATCCGCAGGGAACTGGATTTCTCGTTCGCGGTGGCGGGTGTGGGAAGATTCCGTGCCAATATCTACCGGCAGAGAGGCTCATACTCGGCGGTGCTGCGTTTTGTGCCTTTCGAGCTTCCGAAGGCTGCCGACCTCGGCATACCGGAGTCCGTCATGGAGCTTGCGAACTGCAAGAACGGCATCGTTCTGATAACCGGTTCCGCGGGCAACGGTAAATCCACCACCCTCGCGTGCCTTATCGACTACATAAACTCGACAAGAAGCGGTCATATCATCACGATAGAAGATCCGATCGAGTTCCTTCACAGGCATAAGAAGTGCATCATCAGCCAGAGGGAGATCAATATAGACACCAACAGCTATCTTGACGCCCTGCGCGCGGTGCTGCGCCAGTCCCCGGACGTTATCCTGCTGGGCGAGATGCGCGACTACGAGACTATCAACGTGGCGATGACAGCCGCGGAGACCGGACAGCTCGTATTCTCCACGCTGCATACCCTCGGCGCGGCGAATACCATAGACCGCATCATAGACGTATTCCCGACTTCCCAGCAGCATCAGGTGCGCATACAGCTCTCAATGGTGCTGAAAGCGGTCATTTCCCAGCAGCTCCTGCCTTCCGTTGACGGCAAGCTCGTGCCGGCATTCGAGATCATGACCATGAACAGCGCTATCCGCACAATGATCCGTGAGGAGAAGACCCACCAGATCGACGCGGTGATCCAGTCCTCGCAGGGAATGGAGACTATGGACAACTGCATCGTGAATATGTTCCGCAAGGGCATCATAACCGCCGAAACAGCCGTTGAGTACGCGTACAATCCCGAGCTCATGGCGAAAAGGATACAAATTTAACGATCTTCTGAAATTTGATGTATTTTCGCTCTCCGTTTTTGCGGGGAGCGATAGTTTTTGTAACCGGATATCGCTTTACCGCAGTGAAAGGCGTGAGTGAAAATTGTTGATATAGAATAGATTATGAATAAGAAATTTGTTGAAAATAACGGGAAACGGTTTCTTTGGGGTTACGATCGGAAAGCGCGCAAAAATGGTGATAAAAGAGAAAAAATAGCGTAAAAAAGCGCTTGACTTTCGGGGGAAAATGAGATATATTAGGAGTAAACAAAGGGAAAAGTGTATCTTCTCCCTCTTATGGTTTGGAGAAAATGTGATAAGATAAAAGGAGTGGTAAACATGGATATTCGCAGCAGAAGAGCATTAAGCAAGGCTATCGCGGCACTTGTATTCTCTGCCGCAGTTACCGGCACGGCTGCCGGAAACGTATCCGCAGGCGCCTATGACGCAGGCACCGACACCGACGGCGTAAAGGACGAGATGGATCTCGGTACTTCCGTCAAGAGCTTACTGGGTACGGCAAGCAATTACAACGTATTCCTGAGCGGAAACTACAGACAGACTATCCACAACAACGTTGACGCGGGCGACGGCAACGGCGTTCTCGCGGTCGGCGGCAATTATGACGTAGGCGTTTCCAACAGCCAGAAGTGCGCAAGCGCGGCTGTTGCGGGCAATGTTACAGGTTCCATCGATGGCGTCGCTTATACCGGCGCAAACTGCAATGTCGATTTCGACAGCGCTTTCACTGATCTTAAAAGCACAAGCTCGTCCCTCGCGGCAGTAGCCGGCACAGAGGGCGCAACAGTGGAAAATCGCTGGGGTACCGTAACTTTCACAGGCACAAACAGCGATGTCAACGTGTTCAATCTCACGGTTGAAGAGTGGGGCGCTATCAAGGGCGGCAACGCAGGTACTGCGCAGTCCGCTTCGCAGGGACTTTTCTTCAATGTTCCCGACGGCTCCACGGTTATCGTGAATATCGTAGGCGCAGGTCCTGTTGACCTTACATTCAACTGGGGCGCTACATACAGCTCCACAGGTCAGCTCACTTCCGGCAACAAGTACGGCAACTCCAAGGTGCTCTTCAATATACCCAACGGAAACAATGTCGTTATAGGCTCCGGCGTAGGTTCTCTGCTTGCCCCCGAATCCGACATCGTATCGAGCAACTATGCTCCCTACAATGCGCATTATGAGGGACAGGTAATAGGCAGATCCTTCTCCGGCAACATAGAGTTCGGTTCGTCCACATTCGATGATACCGACGTAACTCCTTATGTGGCTCCCGTTACGGACGATGAGACGGATCCCGCCGATCCTGAGGAAGAGACCGACGAGACAACCGATGAGAAGACCGAGGAGACCACCGCTGAAACAGAGGATACGACTCCCGAGGAAGATACAACTCCCGATGATACCGGCGATACCACTACGACTGCCGGTGAGGAGGATATCCCCGAAGAGACGACCGCTGAAACAGAGAATACCGATTATGAGGAGATCACTGTTCCGCCTGAGACAGAGATCGATTACCTTGTAACAACGGCTCCCGAAGTTACAACTATCGAAGATACGACCCCTGCTGATGATACTACAACACCGGCAGATGATACAACAACTCCCGCAGAGGAAACAACTCCGGTAGAGGAAACAACTTCCGTTGAAGAAACAACTCCGGTTGAGGAAACAACACCTGTTGAAGAAACAACTCCTGTAGAGGAAACAACTCCGGTTGAGGAAACAACTCCGGTTGAAGAAACAACTCCGGTTGAGGAAACAACTCCGGTTGAAGAAACAACTCCGGTTGAAGAAACAACTCCGGTTGAAGAAACAACTCCGGTTGAGGAAACAACTCCTGTTGAGGAGACAACTCCTGTTGAAGAAACAACTCCGGTTGAGGAAACAACACCTGTTGAAGAGACAACACCTGTTGAAGAAACAACTCCTGTTGAGGAGACAACTCCTGTAGAGGAAACAACACCTGTTGAGGAGACAACACCGGTTGAGGAAACAACACCGGTTGAGGAAACAACACCTGTTGAAGAAACAACACCTGTTGA
>CAMVGH010000171.1 GCA_947166945.1 uncultured Clostridia bacterium | reverse complement strand
CGGACTGCGTCATATTCAGCATATCGTTCATCATAGCAAGGTTAGGTGCAGCTACCCGCCGAACATAAATGTCAATGGCGTTTATCAGATTGGTAAATTCACCGTGCTCAATAAGCTCGCTCAGCAGGAGATTGTCCTGTTTATGCTGCATAAGGACACCGATAGCCTTATCCGACATTCCCAATTCCTTGAGCTCAATGTTTTTGGTGATGCGGCTCTCGGTGAAGCCGAGCAGGTAGTCCGTTGGTACGTCAAAGAACTTCGCAAGCGTGATAATGCGGCTGTACCCTGTGTCGCGCGGAGAATCGTTCTCCAGACCGTTGTACACCGACTCCGAGATCTGTGTCATCTCGCAAAGCTGTTTTGTGGTAAGCCCGCGCTCAACGCGCAGATCTTTCAGCTTCTCTCCCATTGTGGTCTTAACTTCCATGTCGTAAACCTCCTTTTGGATTTTCTTTACATCCCCATTATAGCACATCAGACTTTCAAAATCTATACAACTGTACACTATTTGTAACATTTCTCGAAAAATTTTCGGATTTTGCTTACCCTGACCTTTGACATCAGAAAATTCTATATATAGAATTTTTGACCCCAAAAAAGAAAAATATTTTTTATATGGCATATACGGCACGACCCGTAAAAATATGTTATACTTATGTCAACGCCAATAACAGTACCCCGGAGAAAGTCAATGTTCGCCACATTGTCGGAAAACAGTCAGGCTCATATCGCCGCAGCCTGTCAGTTTTCCATTTTCCGGCTCGCCCCTGTTGTCGTCGGAATAAAGAAAAAGAGAGGAAACAGTCCAATGTACAGAAAAAGTTATGAAAGAGATCGGCAGCTCAAACGTCGGAGGCTGCCCGAAAAGCAGATCGCAAAGTCGAAAAAATTTTCAGGGGGTCTTCACTTTTTAGTTAAGTAAACCGTTAATTGCGCTAATCAACGCAAGCATAGATTTGTAATATTACAAATCGCCCAAAAACCGGAAGTATACGGATACTTCCGGTTCTGGGAAAATGGGGTCCCCTGCCCATTTTCGTTGGCTGCTTCGCAGGATTTTATGAAGGGAGAGAAGAATTGAGAACAAACAGAAAGTACAAAGTCTTAACATTCACCTTCGGCGAGTGGGATAAAATAGAGAAGCTCGCTGACAGATGCAGAATGAAAACGGCAACATTTATCAAGACCGCCGCGCTGAAAGGCAAGGTGTTCGTGATCGACCTGAAGGAGAACCGCGAGTATGTGACGGCGCTGAACAGGATCGGTCAGAACATAAATCAGATAGCGAGGATAGCAAACGAAACTGGGTACATTCACCCGGACGACTTGCAGAGGCTTGAGGATTTCAAGGAGGAAATTTGCCGTATATCAAAGTCATATCAATCAAAGATTCAGTCGCTGGCTGCTTAAACTACATTGCCAATCCTGACAAGACCGAAGAGAGAACATTGCTCACGGGCATAAACACTTCCGAGGATTTGAATGAAGCATTGCAGGATTTCAAGTTGACATACGAGGTGTGCTCGCACAAGAGTTTCACAGCAAAGTCTTTGCAGGGCAAGTCTCCGGTAAAAGCGTTTCATCTCGTCCAGTCGTTCGCGGCAGGCGAGTGCAGCGTAGAAACGGCGCACAGGATAGGTGTGGAGTGGGTACAGAAAGCGTTCGGTTCCGACTATCAGGTTGTTGTCACCACTCATGTCGATACCGAACATATCCACAATCACTTCCTGCTATGCCCCTACGACCTGAACGGCAAAAAGTTCAACAGCAACAAGGCAAGCGTTGACCGTGTAAGGAAGGTTTCGGACGCTATCTGCCGGCGGTACGGTATCGGAGAAATGGAAAAATTGCTTGCTCGGAACGACCACAAGCCCTACGCGATATGCTACGGCGAGTGGCTGCACCGCAAGCGGGGTACTTCGTGGAAAGCGAGAATTTCCGAATACATCGACAGCCTGATACCGCTGTCAAAAAATCTCGATCATCTGTTGCAGATCATGGAGGCACATGGGTATAAAATTAAGCGCGGCTGTTACATCTCCGTCAGGGCTCCCGAACAGAAGAAGTCAGTCCGGCTGAAAACGCTGGGTGCTGATTATGCCGAAGCTGCACTTGCCGACCGCATACAGGAGTACCTTGACGCGCAGCCGAAACCGAGAACTCTCAATGAGATATTCGAGCTGTTTCAAAGGGAATTCAAGCGGGAGACACGGAACATCTGCTTTGCCGCCGGTGTAAAAGATACAACAGAGCTTCTCTGCAAGCAGCTTTCACTCATCAACAATGAGCACATTTCCAGTGTTGGTGAAGCCGAGCAGCTTTTGGAAAATGCCCAAAAGCGTATCACAGAGCTTGAAACGGCCATAACGAATTTGAGCGCAGAAGCCCAGCATAAGCAGATCGTGGGTGCCGCCGCCGAGAGATTTTTCAGTAAGCACAAGTTTGGTGAATATTCAGCATCACAGAGAAAAGCTGATAAGTTGATACTTGCACGGGCGGGTATAACCGCGATAACCGATGTTTCGGGATATGCTGATGATGTCGCCGCTGATAACGAACGGCTCGCGGAAATGCAAGCGGAGCTTGAAGAACAGAAAAAGCGTGAAGCTGTTATTCGTGGAATTATCAGGACTTACGGTGACGGGGACGACTACATTACCAAACTCGTCAAGAGGACCCGTGAGAAGCTCGACGAGCAGGAACAGGCAAGGGTCAGGGAGCTTCAAGCCAAGATGTACACAGTCTATACGCCGAACGATCCCAGGAATTTCCATATATCGCGAGCGAATATAGACTATTACAAGCAGTGCTTCGAGCGGAGTGTATTTGACATTAGTGCTGACCCGGACGACATAGTCGAGATACTGACAACAATCAGAGATATTGATAACTTGTACGAGGGTGATGTCATTTGCTTAGACAACATCGGGTACTATCTGGATTACAACAAGATTTATCGTGTCGATGATTTTGTGCAGTCCCGTGCCGAAATCGAGCGTCTGCGTCAGGAAGAACTAGCCCGTCAGGAGCAAGAGCGTATCGAAGCCGAGGAACGTCAGCGCAAGCAGGAAGAGCAGGAGCGTAAGAAAGCTGAAGAGAAGGCTAAACAGCAGACCACTACACAGAAAAAGGGCAGTAAGCCCTTGAAACATTAACAATGAAGTAAAGCAGAGGAAACAAGAAATCCGGACATACCAAGATATATACGGTATGCCGGTAGAGACAGGAGGTCTATTTGAGAAGTTATGAAGTCAGGACGAGCACCGTAGCGGAGACTACGGACGAACAGATCAGGGCTCTTGCAGCCAGCTTTTACCCGACGATAAAGGCTTTCTATAATACCGACGAGGGCAGAAAGATGTTCGAGGACTACATGAACGAGGTAAACGGCGGGGAAGATAAGAAGCCTGCCGCTTAAACAACAATGCTTACCCGCCCTGTTTTGGGGCGGGTGGGCAAATTGGTTAAATTACAGAGGTTATGTTGATACATTCAGCAGCTTGCTATAACTTTTGTCAATTCCTATCGCTCCGAGCGGGGCAGTTATCAGTATCGCCATTACCGCAACGGACAGCACGACATTCCCGCAAGGCAGTCCTGCTGCAAGAGGAACGGAGCCGATAGCAGCCTGCACCGTAGCTTTCGGGAGATATGCGATAACGCAGAAAAGTCGTTCTTTGGTGTTGAGCTCAGTTCCGATAAGGCAGATAAGAACGCCGACTGCGCGAAATGTAAGTGCTGTGAATATCATTGCAATTGCGGAAAGACCGGCTCCGAGAGCATAACGGATATCGACCGCTGCGCCTACAAGTACAAACAATATGAGCTCTGCGGCTATCCATAGCTTGCCGAATTTTGCAGAAAGGCTTGCTGAAACTGTGCTGTCAGATTTTATCTTTATGACGCAAGCCATAGCAACTACCGCGAGCAGCCCGGACACAGCAACATAGCTTTTTACAAGTGTTTCGACTGACATCAGCAGAAATGCCGCCGCAAGGAGTATGACGACTTTAGTGCTGTTTCCTATTGTGTGAGCGTGCTTGTGCGCAGTTTCAAACAAAGCGAAAAGAGCAATCCCCGCTGCCGTACCGAGCAGTACTCCGAGTATTATTGACACCGGAATGTTGGCAAGGCTGATGATGTTTACTTCTCCGCCCTGAGCCATTGTCATAAAGGTCGAGAACAGCACAATAACAAAAATGTCATCGCATGAGGCTCCTGCAAGTATCATCTGAGGTATGCTCTTATCAGTGCCGCGCTTATCTTCGATCAGCTTTACCATTCTCGGAACAACGACGGCAGGAGAAACAGCGCTCAGAACTGCACCCATAACGGCGGCTTCAATAAGATCAATTCCGAAGAAGAACGGTGCAAAGCAGACATATCCGACTATCTCAAAGCAAGCAGGCAGAAATGACATAAACACAGCTGGTCTGCCGACTTTTTTCAAATCAGACAGGTTCAATGAAAGCCCGGCTTTAATAAGAATGATGATGAGCGCGATCTGTCGGAGTTCCGAGGAAATACCGAGTATAGACGGGTCGAGCAGGTCAAGCACATAGGGACCTGCTACAATTCCAGTCAGCAGCATACCGATGATCCGCGGCAGCTTCAAGGTATTAAATATCGCCGCAGCCGACAGACCGACAAGAAAAATTATCGCAAGTGAAAGTAACATAATAACCTCCTACAATCAAAAAAGCCGATAGCATCTGCGTAAATTGCAGATGCCATCAGCTTTAAAAGCGGTTTCGGTTTATCCGAGGGAGAGCGTCATTCCCTTTATTGTTGATTATTATATCACATATCAGAGGAAATGTCAAGAAATAGTTAAAAGAGATGATGGAAAATAATGTTAATATTATAACATATACTATTATAATAGAGGTTTTAGAAAGATATCAATTATCTCGCTTTAAAGTATTGAAATTTCATCCAAAGTGTGGTATAATAGGGACAATGAAGTATTCAAGGAGGATGAAAAACTAATGAAAGCAGTGATTTATGCAAGGTATTCGTGTGATAATCAGCGCGAGGAAAGCATTGAGGGGCAGCTTCGCGAGTGCAAGGCATTTGCCGAGAAGAAGGATATGACCGTCATCGGCACATACATTGACCGTGCAATGTCAGCTAAGACCGACAACCGCCCGGAGTTCCAGCGTATGATAACCGAGAGCAGCAAGGGGCTTTTCGAGACCGTGATCGTGTGGAAGCTCGACCGTTTTGCCCGCAACCGCTATGACAGCGCCCGTTACAAGATGCAGCTCCGGAAAAACGGTGTCAAGGTGGTGTCTGCGACTGAAGTCATATCAGAAGGTGCGGAGGGCATTATTCTCGAATCAGTGCTTGAGGGGTATGCAGAATACTACTCCGCTGAGCTGTCGGAAAAGGTAATACGCGGCATGACCGAAAACGCCCTGAAAAAGCAGTATAACGGGGGAAACGTGCCGACTGGCTACTATATCGACGAGCAGAAACACTATCAGATCGACAAGTTGGTTGCGCCGTTCGTCCGAGAAGCCTTCCAGATGTACATCAACAACCGTCCGATCAAGGATATTGTGGCATATCTGAACGAGAACCACGTTACGACCTGCAAGAACAAGCCGTTTACCAAGACTTCGGTTTCGGCAATGCTGCAGGTTCGGAAATACATGGGCGAGTACCGGTACCGTGACGTTGTGTTTGAGGACGGAATCCCCGCGATAATAACGAAGGAGGATGTTTCGTATTTGCGGTGCAAATACTATGGCACAGCAGAGGCTCGAAAAGAACAGATATGCCCCCGCGTGTATGAAAGCTGAAATAACCTACTTGCTTACTACCAAGTTGATTTGCGGGCATTGCGGCGCATTTATGGTCGGTGAGAGCGGAACAGGTACAGGTAATAAGAAGTATCACTATTACAAGTGCGTGACCGCAAAGAAGAAAAAGGGCTACCCGAAGAAGACCATTCGCAAGGAATTTATCGAGAACCTTGTGGTTGACAGCGTTGTGCGAAATTTGTTCGATCCCGACACAATTGATAGGATTGCGGACGCAGTTATGGCAGAGCAGGACAAGGAAAGTACTGTGATACCGCTTCTGGAGCGGGAATTAGCGGAAACGCAGAAAACTCTCAACAACGTTATGGCCGCTATCGAGCAGGGTATCATCACGGATACCACAAAGCGTCGTATGAAGGAGCTTGAAGCCAAGAAATCCGAGATCGAGACCAAAATTATCCGCGAAGAGATCAAGGAACGCCGGCTCACAAAGGAACAAATTGTGGCATAGCTCACTAAACTCACCGAACTTGACCTCGCGGACGAGGGGAATAAACTCAGGATCATCGAGACTTATGTGAACTCGGTGTACGCTTACGATGATAAAATTGTAGTTAATTTCAATTGCAGGGAGGAGCCCAATGACA
>CAMVGH010000170.1 GCA_947166945.1 uncultured Clostridia bacterium | reverse complement strand
CGTTCCGCCCAAATTCTCAGCGGGACATTTTTGGGAGCAGGTTCGATGTTACGGCGTGAAATGGGTGAGTGCCGTACCGACGATAATCTCAATAATAATGTCCAGGACAGCAGATGACAGCGAGGGCAGGGGTGTGCTAAGATTTATGCGTTCAGCTTCCGCGCCGCTGCCGGTGGCAGTATTGAGAGAGTTCGAAGACCGTTTCGATACACCGATAATAGAGTCCTTCGGGATATCGGAGGGCGCGAGCCAGATCACCTCCAACCCTGTCAGCGGAGTACGCAAGGCAGGTTCGGCGGGAAAGGCTGTCGGCAACGAGATGAAGGTCGTCGGAGAGGACGGTTCTGAGCTTTCCGACGGAGAAATCGGTGAGATCGCTGTCAGTGGTGACAATGTATTTTCGGGATATTTCCGCAACCCCGACGAGACCGGAAAGGCGCTCAGGGGCGGTTGGTTTTTTTCCGGAGATATGGGATATCGCGATGAAGACGGATACTTCTTCCTGAAGGGAAGGAAAAAGGAACTCATAAACCGTGCCGGGGAAAAGTTCTCGCCTCGTGAGATCGATGAGCTGCTGTACCGCATCGAGGGTGTGGAACTGGCGGCGGCGGTGGGAGTCCCCGACCCTCTCTATAACGAGGAGGTCGTGGCGTATATCAAACCCCGTGAGGGTGTGACGCTCACCGAGCAGCATGTGCTCGACTTCTGCAAAGGAAAGCTCGCGGATTTCAAGCTGCCAAAGAAGATCTTTTTCACAGACGACTTTCCGAAAGGTCCCAGCGGCAAGATACAGCGTCTTAAATTTGTAGAACGCTGGGTGAATGAACACAAGACAGACAGTCAGTAAAGCGAAAGCTTTCAGATATAAACAACAGGGAACCTCTAAAAACCCATTTTGAGAGAAAAAGAGCTATCCGCATCATCTACTGCGTCAAGCCTCCTAACCGGGCGACAGCCCGCCTTCGTCGGCTTTCCTTGTATCTGACGCGCCTATCTCATTTTCTCTTTTCAAAGTGGTTTTTAGAGGTACCCAACAGAACAAACAGGAGGATAAGAAAATGAAAACAAGATTTACAAAAGTATTTACTGCGCTTTTTGCCGTCGCAGCCCTGATAGTAACAGGAGCAAGCTGCGGTTCAGGCTCGTCAGATCCGGGCAGCGGAACCACACAGGCGCAGAACACTTCTAAGCCGGCTGCGGAAAACACCACTGAAGGCACTTCGGACAACAACACTTCCTCCGAGCCGACAAAGCTCACTCTGGGAGTTATCAAGGCTCTCGGAACCGTTACGCCTTATGTTGCCCGGACAAAGGGCTATTTCGACGAGGCAGGAATAGAGGTGGAAATATTCGATTTCAGTGACGGTTCTGCGCTTATGGAGGCATTTGTGGCTAACGACATAGACATCGCAATGTGCGGTGTAGCACCTGTTGCAAATTGGTTCTCAAAGGGTGTTGATGTGCAGGTCGTAGCTTCCGCGAATGGCGGCGGTCATGTGATAGTTACCAGAGCCGACAGCGGTATAAACTCGGTAGATGATCTCAGAGGTCATTCACTCGCGGAACCTAACCTCGGTACAGTCACCGATACTCTGCTCAGAAGCTATATTCTCAAAAACGCCGGTATAGATCCCGAGAACGACCTTACCATAGTTCCGGGAATGAAGCCCGCAGATATGGCTATCGGTCTTTTCGACACGAGAGAGGTAGACGCTATACTCACATGGGAGCCGTATGTTACACAGGCTCTCGCGACCTACGATGATGCGGTGATACTCTATGACTCCCCGCTCGTGCTTAAGAAAGAACTCGGCACCGACTCTTTCTATGCTGTAAATGTCGTTTCGGCATCCGCAGATCTTATACAGAACCATAGAGAAGATCTCAACAAGTTCCTTGATGTTTATAAAAAGACTGTTGATTACATAAACACCGACCCGAATGCGAACGCAGCTATTGCAGCAGAACTCGATATGGACGAAGAGGTAGTCAAAGGTGCAAGAGAACGCATAGATTACACCTACGAGGTCGATAAGGACGCCCTCGAAAGGACCTTGCAGTGGGGACTTGAGCTCGGATATTTCGATGAGCTTCCCGCAAGAGAAGATTTTTTTGCTGACTTAGGGTGATAGGTAAACACTTATGTCAGACAAAGTAAGAGCAATAATCGAGAACATATTGTCTATCGTTGTTTTTGTGATAATATGGAAGATAGCGTCCGCGACAGGTATTTTCGGCAGGGTGAGCATAAAAAGCAGCACTCTGCTTCTGCCGCCGCCGGAAAAAGTCATATCTTCCGTGTATGAGTTGTTCTCGACAGGCTATATCGAGAAACATATCTTAGTGAGCTTATGGAGAGTTCTCCGCGGGTTTGGTATTGCCGTGGTGACAGGTGTACCCTTGGGAATACTTATGGGGATAAGCAAGGACGCGAAAAATCTGCTGAATCTTATATTCAGACTGTTCTCGCCTATCCCGGGAGTTGCGTGGGTGCCGCTTGCTATTTTATGGTTCGGTCTTGGTGACAATGCGGCTATATTCATAATCACCATGGGATCTGTTTCGCCGATAATCATAAACACGATGCAGGGAGTTGACGATGTTGACCCCAATCTGCGACAGGCTTTACAAACTATGGGAGCCACCAGATGGCAGACTGTGACATACTGCATAATACCGAGCATAATTCCGCATATGATAAGTGGATTTCGCCTCGGACTCGGATTTGCCTGGAGAGTGGTCATAGCTGCTGAACTTGTCGGAGTTCCCGACGGACTCGGATTTGTGCTCAATGTCGGTCGGAGTACCGGACATACCGAGATAACGGTAGTTACGATCTTATTGCTCGGTATAATCATGATCCTTATGGAGGAAGTCATCTTCGCAGCACTCGAAAAGCGTCTTAATCACTGGAAGGTGCAGAGAACTTAAAAGGAAAAATGCGCAATGAACAAACAAGAAAAGGTTTATATTGACTTTGAAGCCTGTAAGGAATGCGGGTACTGCAAAACGGTGTGCCCGAAAAATGTGTTCGCAAAGGGCAGCAGCTTCAACAATAAGGGCTATCGTGCATATGAGACTGTCTCTCCTGAGGCGTGCATTGGGTGCTTACGGTGCTTCTATGCCTGTCCGGATTTTGCGGTGACAGTAAACAAGGGAGGTGCAGCCGATGAAAAGAGTGTTTGACACCGGAAATGCTGCGATAACCGAGGCGGCTATAATTGCCGGCTGTGATGTATATGCGGGATATCCCATAACGCCGTCAACGGAGATTGCGGAGAATATGTCCCGCCGTCTCCCACAGAACGGCGGCTGGTATCTCCAGGCGGAAGATGAACTCGCGGGGCTGTATGCCTGTCTCGGCGCTTCGCTGGGCGGTTTGAAGGCTATGACCTCTACCTCGGGTCCGGGATATGTGCTTTTTTCCGACCCTTACGGTTGGGGAATAAGCAGCGAGATACCCGTTGTCATAGTTGACGCTCAGAGAGTGGGACCTGTCAGCGGCATTACAGGTGCGCCCGGGCAGGGCGAGTTCTACCTGAGCCGCTACCCTACCCACGGTGGAAACTTCGAGACAATTGTCCTTGCACCGAACAGCGTGCAGGAAGCATTCGACATGACAGTGCGTGCGTTTTACCTTTCGGAGCGGTTCAGAACTCCCGTTACCATACTTGCCGATCAGATCGTGACAGACGGCTGGGAGTCCTTTGAGATACCGGAGAATGATGAGGAACTGGCACAGCGCGGGCTGGAAGTCGTTGAGCGAAGGATAAACCGCGGACCCGAATTCTTCCCGCCCACAGACGAAATAGATATCCCGCCTGTGGTGCTCGGGCATAATACGGGAGCTGCGTGTTCCGACTGGACACCGACTGAGGAGGGCTATGATATTGAAGATCCCACAGCGCACCTCAAACACTCATACCGACTTGTGTATAAGATACGAAACCATCGTGAGCTTATCGACGACTGTCAGGAGGTATGCACAGACGATGAGCCGGATATCATCCTTGTGTCATACGGCAGTATCTCCCGTGTTGTTATAAGTGCGGTAAAAGAGGCAAGGAGGCGCGGGATAAAAGCCGGAGCTATACGGTTAAAATCGCTGTGGCCTTTTCAGGATAAGCTTTTTGAGAACAGAAACGGGGCAAAATATCTTGTAGCTGAGCTCAACTTTGAGGGTCAGCTTGTCCGTGAGGTGCAGCGTGCGGCGCAGAGCATCAATGATGTTCACTTTTACGGCAAGTGCGGCGAGCTGCCCTCGGTCGATGAACTTATCGGTGCAGTGCGTGCTGTACTCGCAGGAGATAAGCCCGAAGCAGTTCAATTTGTATCGGAGGCGTGGTAATGGATTATCTTGCGCATAAATATTTAAGACCAAGAAAGATACCGAGTACCGCGTGCAGTGGCTGCGGGCTCGGACAGGTGCATAAAAAGATCGTAATGGCAATAGATGAGCTCGGGCTCGGTACGGAAGATGTAGTTTGGGGCACCGGTATCGGCTGTGCGGGCAGACAGACATTCAATACCTGGAAGGGTGACAATTTTGCGGGAACACACGGACGCGTCTATGCACTTGCCTGTGGACTGCGGATAGCTCTGCCGCCTGAGAAGAAGATAATACTCACTGCCGGCGACGGTGATGCGTTTGGCATCGGGCTTACTCACCTGCTGAACTGCGCGCGCCGCAATGTCGATATCACGGTCATAGTCTGTGACAACTTCGGCTACCAGTCCACCGGCGGTCAGTTCGGCTATACTACGCCGCAGGGGTACAGAACAGACTCCAGCCCTTATGGAATGGTAGAGAACAACTGGCTTCAGAACGGTGTGGATATCCTTAATATACTGAAGGATTCCGGCGCGACTTTTCTCGCACGGCATACGAGCTTCGAGGGGCACAATGCCGTTGAAAGTATAAAGAAGGCTATCGGAAACAAGGGTTTCTCGCTGGTCCATATCATTTACCCGTGCATAACGAATTTCGGCGGTGCGGCGCTCAGAACACGCGACCCGGAAAAGGTGTACAAATGGTTCTCAAAGCTTACGCGTCCTGCGGGCGAGAATATCGGCGAAGACGAGTTTGCTTTTCATACGGGCGTTTTCTATGATAATTCCAACGGTAAGCCGGAGTATTCCGAGGTCATCAGAGGATTGACTGACAGAATTCGGGAGGGCGTATAATGACGAGAACTGAAATACTGATAAGCGGGTTCGGCGGTCAGGGTGTTATCCGTATCGGGCAGACGCTCGGACTTGCGGGAGTGCTTTCGGGGCTGAACGCGACGATGCTCAAAAGCCACGGCACGGAGACCCGCGGAGGCTATGTGCGTGCGCAGGTCGTGCTGTCCGACGACACGATAGACAGCCCTGTCATAGACCACCCCACTTACTTCATAGCAATGAGCAAGGCGGCGTATCGGCGTTTTTATGGGACTGTGACAGATGAAGGCACAGTGCTGTATGACCCCGCCTATGTGCAGCCTGAAGAAACTCACAACGGTAAAAATATCCCTCTTCCTGCGCGGGACCTATCTGTTGAGAACTTCGGCAAAGAACTGTTTGCGAATATGGTGATCTTTGGCAGGATAATAAAGTTACTCGACGGACTGATCCTTCCCGATACAGCGAAAGAAGCACTTAAAAAGACGATCCCGAGAGCGCTGGACGAAAACCTAAAGGCTTTTTCGCTGGGCTTTGAAGAATAAAAAAACCGTATGTGAGGATATTGCGATGTGCTTCTTCACATACGGTATTTTCATAGTATTGACAATTGACATATATAATGATATAATACACTAAACATATATAATAGGTAGGCTATCAAATGACGATACAACAGATCAAATATGTGATAACGATATACGAGACAGGGCAATTCAGCAAAGCCGGTGAGAAGCTGTATGTGACCCAGCCTTCACTGTCCAAAGCTGTCCGCGACCTTGAAGACGAGCTCGGTATAACTATCTTTGAGAGAATGAACAAGGGAATAATCGTAACAGACGCCGGCGAAGAATTTATCACTCATGCGCGTGAGGTCTACAGGCAGTATGAAACACTGTATCAGAAATTCAGAGATCACGGCAGCATAAAACACAAATTCTGATATTGTATAATAAATCTTGACACAATCCGCGAAATGAAAGTATAATAAAACAAAGGAGCGTGTCAAAATGGGAACAGTAAAACAATACGATGAAGAATTCAAAAAGCAAGCAATAAAGCTTGCGAAAGAGGTCGGTAACCAAGCAGCGGCAACAGAGCTCGGAATACCGAAGGGAACAATAGGGACATGGCTGAAAAAGGCGAGAGAAGGAGAAATAGACACAGGCGTGGGAACGCGAACACCTGAGGAATCACTGAATCTTGCACAGCAGCTGCAGGCAGCAAATAAGCGAATAAGAGAGCTCGAAAAGAAAAATCGAG
>CAMVGH010000169.1 GCA_947166945.1 uncultured Clostridia bacterium | reverse complement strand
GCCCCCTTTAAAAAGGGGGCTGGATCCCCTAAACAAACCGCTTCGCCTTGCAGATCCCTTACTGAGTACAAATAAAACAGTAAAGAGATAATACAGAGTAAAAGAGCCTGTCAATTCAGTTCTGAATTGACAGGCTTTCTTGTTGTTATTCTGTTATACACTTTTCTCCGCACAGGCGTAGTTCCTGCCCGCCGGAGACGGCGCTCAGGACTTGCGGCGCTTTGCCTCGTCCTTGGCGCGGAGTTCGTGATCGAGAATACGCTTGCGAAGACGGATAGATTTGGGGGTGACTTCAACAAGCTCGTCATCGGAAATGAATTCGAGACTTTCCTCAAGGCTCATGTGCTTGGGCGGGATAAGGCGGAGAGCCTCGTCACTGCCGCTTGCGCGAGTGTTGGTGAGGTGCTTTTTCTTGCATACATTGACGGTGATATCGCCGAGCTTCGGAGATACACCGACGATCATGCCCTCATATACATCAAGACCGGGATCAACGAACATGGTACCGCGATCCTGAAGATTCCATATACCGTAAGCACTGGAGGTGCCGGTCTCGAACGCAACAAGAGAACCGGTCGTGCGTACCGGGATATCGCCCATGTAGGGTTCATAGCCGAGGAATAGGGTGTTCAGTACGCCCTCACCCTTCGTGTCGGTAAGGAATTCGCTCCTGTAACCGAAAAGTCCGCGGGACGGTATTTTGAATTCCATACGGGTGCGGGAGCCTATGGGGTGCATTTCAAGAAGCTCCGCCTTGCGAACGCCCATTTTCTCCATTACCGCTCCTACGCTCTCGTCAGGAACATCTATGACCAGCTTCTCCATAGGCTCGCACTTTACACCGTCGATCTCCTTATATAGTACGCGGGGAGTGCTGACCGAAAGTTCATAGCCCTCGCGGCGCATAGTCTCGATGAGTATGGAAAGATGCATTTCGCCGCGTCCCGCAACATCATAAGCGTCGCGGACATCGCTCTCCTTTACGCGCAGAGATACATCTTTGAGAAGTTCGCGTTCAAGGCGCTCGCGTATCTGACGGGAGGTTACATATTTTCCCTCCCGTCCCGCAAACGGGCTGTCATTGACCGAGAATGTCATTTCCACGGTGGGCTCGCTGATCTTGACGAACGGAAGCGCCTCCACCGCGTTCGGGGAGCAGACTGTCTGCCCTATGGTTATTCCCTCGATGCCCGAAAAGCATACTATGTCACCGACAGAAGCTTCCTGCACCGGAGTCTTTCCGAGTCCGTCAAATTCATACAGACTTACTATCTTCGCCTTGAACGGAGTGATCGTGTTGTGATAATCGCATACCATTACTTCGCTGTTCTGCTTTATAACTCCGCGCTCGATACGTCCTATGGCTATCCTGCCGACATATTCGCTGTAGTCTATGGACGAAACGAGAAGCTGTAATTCTCCCTCGGGGTCTCCTTCGGGAGCGGGGATATGTTCAAGTATCATATCGAACAGCGGGATAAGATTCTCACCCTGTACATCAGGGTCAAGAGATGCCGTGCCGTTTCTTCCTGAACAGAACACAACCGGGCTTTCAAGCTGTTCATCGTCCGCGTCAAGATCGAGCAGAAGTTCGAGAACTTCATCAACAACTTCTTTTGAGCGGGCATCGGGACGGTCGGTCTTGTTGACCACGACTATAACCTTGTGTCCGAGTTCAAGAGCTTTCTGAAGCACGAAACGCGTCTGCGGCATTGTTCCCTCGAAGCTGTCCACCAGCAGCAGAACGCCGTTTACCATTTTGAGTATGCGCTCTACCTCGCCGGAGAAATCCGCATGGCCGGGGGTGTCAACTATGTTGATCTTAACGCCCTTATAGTTTATTGATGTGTTCTTTGCAAGTATGGTGATGCCGCGCTCACGCTCAATGGCGTTGTTATCCATTACGCGCTCGACGATCGCCTGGTTTTCGCGGTAAACGCCGCTCTGTTTCAGCATTTCATCGACCAGCGTCGTCTTGCCGTGATCGACATGGGCGATGATAGCTATATTCCTGAGATCTTCTCTTTTCACTTCTTATCTTCCTTTTTAAATATAAATTTTGATTTTTTGACGATTTATTATAGCACTGTTCGGAGGATTTGTCAAGCAGTGATCGCAATACTTGACAAACAAGACAATTTGGAATATAATGTAAGGTATGAAATTATGCGAAATGAAAGGAAACGGAAAATGTCTGAAAACTTTGTAACACGCTTCGCGCCCAGTCCCACGGGCTTTATGCACATAGGAAATCTTCGCACCGCGCTGTACGCGTTCCTGCTTGCGCGTGCCAATAACGGCAAATTCATACTCCGTATAGAGGATACCGACCAGGAAAGACTTGTGGAGGGCGCTGTTGACGTTATCTACAAGACACTCGAAATGACAGGGATAACACATGACGAGGGTCCCGATGTGGGCGGACCGAACGGCCCTTATGTGCAGAGCGAGCGCAAGGATATATACATGAAATACGCAAAGGAGCTTGTTGACAAGGGCGGAGCATACTACTGCTTCTGCACCAAGGAGCGCCTTGAAAAGCTCCACGAGGACGGCGACCTCGGCGCAGGCTATGACCGCCACTGCCGCGATCTGCCAAAAGAAGAGGTAGAAAAGAACCTCGCCGAGGGCAAACCGTTCGTTATCCGACAGAAAATGCCGCTTGAAGGCAGGACAGGCTATGACGACAGCGTCTTCGGTCATGTCGAGATGGACAACTCCGAGCTTCAGGATCAGATACTCATAAAAGCCGACGGGTTCCCGACATACAATTTCTGCCATGTCATAGACGATCACCTTATGGGAGTGACTCATGTAGTGCGCGGCAGCGAGTACCTCACTTCCACACCGAAGTATGTACTGCTGTATGACGCGTTCGGCTGGGAAAGGCCGGTTTACTGCCACCTGCCCCTGCTCATGGGCAAGGACGCGGACGGCAATGTAAGCAAGCTCTCCAAACGCCACGGCTCCGTTAGCTTCCAGGAGCTTGTCGCAAACGGCTACCTGCCGCACGCGATAATCAACTATATGGCATTCACCGGTTGGTGTCCAAAAGATACCAACGAGGAATTCTTCACTATGGACGAGCTTCAGAAGATATTCTCCATAGACGGTATCAGCAAATCCCCCGCCGTATTCGACTATGACAAGCTTCTGTGGTTCAACAGCCACTATATCAAGGAAATGTCTCTCGATGAATTCATGGCAAAGGCAAAGCCGTACTATAATGGGGAATTTGCGGCATTCGCAGACAATGAAAAGCTTGCAAAGCTCATACAGACCCGTATATCGGTATTCCCCGAGGTGAATGAGAAAGCAGAGTTCATAAAGGGTCTGCCGGACTACGACAAAGAGCTGTTCGTCAACAAGAAGAACAAGACCACGGTGGAGCAGTGCGCGGATATCATAGGATATTCTGTTCCGAAGCTGAAAGAAGTTTCCGACTGGAGCAATGACACGCTGTTTGAACTGCTCAAAGGCATTGCCGAAGAAAAGGGCGTTAAAGCCGGCGCAGTCATGTGGGCGGTGCGCATAGGCGTATCGGGGCTTGCGGTAACACCCGGTGGCGCTACCGAGCTTATGGAGATCCTCGGAAAGGAAGAGAGCATCAGACGCCTTGAAACGAGCCTCACGAGGATAAAGTGATTACTTGATATAGAGAGGAATGTGATCCTATGGACGGGGTCTCGGCGTTTGTAACCGGAATGTGGCAGTTTTTTACAGGGCTTGCTGCCGGTGTTGCCGGAATAATAGCGATATCTGTTTCGCTTGTTTTGTTTTTCTCTGAAAAGCGCATGAGACTTTCTGTTCCGATATTGGCTGTTCTCGGCACATTATTGCTTTTGCCTGTGGGTCTTATGTTCGGAGCAGCGTTCCTTGCGCTCAGCGTTGTTACAGGTATTATCGTTACAGTACTGACTGCTCTTATAATATTTTATGATATCATTGTCATAGCAAAATATATAAATCAAAAGAAAAACAGATCTACCGAGGAACAAAAGAACGGCTGAAAGTTGGGAGGTGAGCACCGGGGGTGTTAATGGGAGAAGTAGTTCCTGTATTGATCGGGTTTGAGATGATATGGTTTGTATCCGCAGAAGGTCTCGTGCTTATGATAGTGTCCGTCATTCTGCTTTTTGCATACAGGCACAGCAAGCTCCCGGCGCTTATAACTGCTCTTCTCGCGCCAGTAATATTTGTCGTCACCGACCTGTTATTTGTTTTTTTCAATTTCACAGGCGGCAGCCCGACAGCACTTTTCGATACCACTGTTAAAGTATTGACAGGCGGCGGGGAATTTGCCATGGAGATGATAATTGCGGCTGATATGGTGCTGACCGCACTTTCGGTCATTTACAGCATCTTTGTCTCAATAATGTTTATAAATCAAAAGAAAAATAAATCTACGGAGGAACAAAATGGGTAAGGATAACAACAACTTCGTCCCGCATGAGATACCGCGTCCGGAGTTTCCGAAACGCGCGATAATCACAGGCGGTATGCCTTACGGCAACAAAACACTGCACTTTGGTCATGTCGGCGGAGTATTCGTATTCGCGGACGTTTACGCGAGATTTCTGCGTGACCGTATCGGCAGGGACAATGTGATTTTCGTTTCCGGCACGGACTGCTACGGTTCTCCTATCGCCGAAGCATACAGAAAGCTTGCCGAGAGCGGCGATTTCAAGGGCGATATCCGCGATTTCGTAAGAAAGAATCACAATGCTCAGAAGCAGACTCTTGACGACTACATGATAAGTCTTGATATTTTCGGTGCGTCCGGACTTGACCGTACCGCGGAGATACACAACGACGAATCCGACAGATTTATCCGCAGACTGTACGAAAACGGTCATCTTCGCCGTCTCAGCACAAAGCAGTTCTACGATGAAAAAGCGGGCTGTTTCCTGAACGGCAGACAGGTAGTCGGGAAATGCCCGGTAGCCAACTGCCAGTCCGAGAAGGCATACGCGGACGAATGTGACCTCGGGCATCAGTATATGCCGGAGAACCTCATCGACCCCAAGAGTACTATTACCGGTGAAACTCCCATAATGAAGGACGTTTACAACTGGTACTTCGACCTGCCCTCATACAACGGGCTTATGAAGGAATATGTGGCACGCATACAGAAGCAGAAGAATGTCCGTCCGCTGGTCACAAAAACGATAGACGAGTTTCTCAAAGACCCCGTTATCTACATCAAGAACGAATATCTCGACAAGTACAACGAGATAAAGGACAGACTGCCCGCGCACGAATTTATCGAAGAAAAGAAAAAGCCCTCGTTCACCATAGCTTTCAAAGAGCTTGACGATATGAACAAAGCTTCCGCGGAACTTTCCGGAAACGGGATCCGTTTCCGCACCGGCAAGACCCTTGTGCCGTTCAGACTTACCGGCAATATTGAATGGGGTGTACCCTCACCTGTTCTTGAAGGTGAAGAACCTCAGACAGTCTGGGTATGGCCGGAATCGCTGTGGGCGCCGATCTCCTTCACTAAAGCGGCACTTGAAAGAAAAGGCAGAAACATGGAGGAGTGGCGCGATTTCTGGTGCAGCAAGGACGCGCAGGTATATCAGTTCATCGGCGCGGACAACATATATTTCTACGGTGTGGCGGAAATGGCAATGTTCATGGCTTTGCAGGGCAAGGACGGCAATATGTCCGACCCGCCGGACGGAGAGATGCAGCTTCCGGTACTCTGTGCGAACAATCACCTGCTGTTCCTCAACGCGAAAGCCTCCAGCTCAGGCAAGATAAGACCCCCTATGGCGGACGAGCTTCTTGACTATTACACGCCCGAACAGCTGCGTATGCACTTCCTCGGTCTTGGACTCGGGCAGCGCAGCGTAAGCTTCAATCCGAAGCCCCTCGACCCCACTATCACCCCGGACTCTCCCGAATACGATCAGCCCGACCCTGTTGTAAAGGACGGTTTCCTGCTGTCAAACGTATTCAATCGCATCATACGCACCTGTTTCTACACTACACAGAAATATTTCGACGGTGTTATGCCTGTCGGTGATATCGAAGAACAGGTGCTTGCCGACGCGAAGAAAGCCATACTTGACTATGAGCGCTTCATGTACAGATTTGAATTCCATCAGGCTACCTACGTTCTCGACAGCTACATCCGCAAAGCAAGCAAATATATGGCAAAAAACCTCGGAGACGCTGAAAAGAACGAAGACAACGAACTTCGCAGAAAGGCGCTTATAAATGTATTCCACATGATCCGCACAGCCGCAGTCCTTCTCCACCCCATGGCGCCTAAAGGCACTGAGATGATACTCGAATATCTCATGCTTGATGACAGCTTCTGGAGCTGGGACAAAATATTCGACCCTATTTCCGCATTCACAGGCGGCTCAGATCATAAGCTCAAATTCCTCGAACCCCGCGTCGATTTCTTCACACGTCACCCCAGCCAGTTTGATACGGGCGAGAC
>CAMVGH010000168.1 GCA_947166945.1 uncultured Clostridia bacterium | reverse complement strand
ATATTGTATTCGCCCCGATATTTGCATATCAGCTTTGTTTCCTTTTCCGTCCTTGTATGAGGTGCAAGCTCGTATTCGGTTTCGCCGTCAAGTTCTGTGATCGTTGAAAACTCAGTGAAAAAACGAACCTTTATCCCCACGAACCGCAGCGGGTATTCGTTCACAAGCGCAAAACGGTAATCGGCAGGCTCGTTCACAGAAACGAATCTCTGCCCGAGATCCTGATAAATATGAAAAAGCAAATAAACCGCAAGCAGGTACAGCGCGGAGGCAGCCGGTACGAGCGTCAGCAGCGCGAAAAGCCCGTATGTCACCGCTCCGCCCTTAAAGCTTATCCCGACAATGGACAGCACCCACAGGCAAAGCCAGATAATTCTGTTTCTTCTCATAATGATCCTTTTGGCAAAAGAGTTTTTACAGCGGCAGTTTCGTTTTATAGATAAGCTTTTGAAGTATATCGTTCTTGTCTTCTTTCGCTATCCTTGCTTCAGAGGTGAGATTAAGGCGGTGTCCGAGCACGGACGGAGCCACTGCCTTTATGTCATCGGGCTTTACGAAATCCCGCCCTTCGATCAAAGCCCTCGCCTGCGATGCTTTCACGAGAGCAAGCACTGCTCTTGGACTTGCACCGAGGACAAATCGCTTTTCATTCCTTGTCATTTCCGCGATGCTTCTTGCGTAAAGTATCACATTATCCTTTATGGCAACCGCTGACGCCTGCTCCCTCAGCTTTATAACATCGGCGGCGGTGATGACGCTTTCAGCGGTTTCAACGGTCTTTCCGGCGAGCATATTCTTCGTCATGCGCAGCTCCTCGGCTTCGTCGGGATAGCCTATGTCTATCTTCATCATAAAGCGGTCTGTCTGAGCCTCCGGCAGGGGATATGTACCTATAAAACCGACCGGATTCTGCGTTGCTATCACCATAAACGGCTCGGGAAGTTTATGCTTTACTCCGCCTACGGTCGTCTGTCCCTCCGCCATTGCTTCGAGAAGGCTTGCCTGCGTTTTCGGTGAGGTACGGTTTATTTCGTCCGCAAGCACTATCTGATGCATTATCGCACCCTCGCGGTACTCAAACTCACCGGTCTTCATATTGAATATCTCCGTACCCATAACATCGGTGGGGAGCGTGTCGGGCGTAAACTGTATCCTGCCGAAATCACAGTCCACAGACTTCGCAAGCGTGGAAGCCAGAGTGGTCTTACCCACGCCCGGAACTCCCTCAAGCAGTATGTGACCGCCGGAAAGCAGGCAGATCAGCAGATTGTCGGTTGTCTCCTCCTGACCGACGAAATATTCGCTTATGCGGTGTTTCAGTTTATTTATCATTTGCAGTTCCTCCTTTACAGGGAGCTTTCATAAATACATTGCATATCTGATATTATAGCACGATAGTTCCATTATTTCAAGCTGTTTCGTCGTTTAAGTTCCCCAAAATTTCCCGTGATACCCCTCAAAGCGTTTATTCATGCGGCTTTCAAAATGAATGGGATTTTCAATTTTCCATCGCCTACAACTGGCTTATTTAAGGTGTTTTATTGAGTTTTGCGTTCAGTTTTTGGGGAAACTTAAATGCATAAGACGTATTGACACATTACGAAAAAAGGGCTATAATAGAACTATAACAGTTGTCCGGAGGAAATAATGGAACTTTCACCGGTAACTGGGATTGGATATGAAATATTAGTAACACAGATGAAAATAAAAACAAACTTACAATAAAGAAAATACTTAAAAAAGGAAGCAGGATCATACAAATGAATGAAGGACTTATTTTTACAAATGAGAAATGTATAGGCTGCAATAAATGCGTCAGAATATGCGGTTCGTTCGGCGCGAGCATATCTCACACCCGTCCGGATCATTCGACTATTGAGATCAACCCGGAACGCTGTATCAACTGCGGAGCGTGCATAGATGTCTGTACGCATGACGCAAGGGATTATCACGATGACACGGAACGTTTCTTTGAAGATCTGAAAAAAGGAAAACAGATCTCACTTCTTATTGCGCCGTCATTTGAAGCAAAGTATCCGGATGAATACAAGAGCGTTCTCGGCACACTCAAGGCTCTCGGAGTTAAGCGAATGCTGCCGGTGGCGCTGGGTGCGGACATCTGCACATGGGCGTATCTGAAACTGATCCGTGAAAAGGGATACACCGGCATGATATCAACGCCATGTCCGGTAGTGGTCTCGTTTGTGGAGCACTGGATGCCGGAGCTGATACCGCTGCTTATGCCGGTAAAGAGCCCTATGATGTGTGCGGCGGTGTATTTCAGAGAGAAGCTTGGCATAAGTGACAGCTTCGCGTTTGTCGGTCCCTGTATCGCAAAGCGTATGGAAATGGATAAATACCCCGATCTCGTGCAGTATAATATCACATTCCCGAAACTTATCAAGTATATACGGGAGCATGATCTGTGGGCTGATGAGGACGTCGGGGAGCTTGATGCAGGGCTTGGCACATTCTATCCCGCACCCGGAGGACTTGCGGATAACATAAAGTGGCTTCTCGGAGATGATACGCCGATAAGGGTGGTTTCCGGAAAGACATATCTCTATAAGCGTTTCGTAAAGAACGGAAGCAAACTCGTCGAAAAGGCGATGCCGTATATGCTGTTTGATCTGCTCAACTGCCGCGAGGGCTGTATCGAGGGAACTGCCAAGACAGACGCTGAGGAACGTGAGGACAGGGGCCTTTCCGAAATAAACGGGATAAGGGCTGAAAGCAAAAACAGTTCTCCGGATTCGCCGTGGAACGGTTCGCTGACTTGTAAACAGCGTCTTGCAAATCTCGACAGGCAGTTCTCCGATCTTGACATCAATGATTATCTGACGGGCTTCGAGGATAGGAGTGCCGCATGCACGATCTCATATCCGACCGATGAAGAAGCCGAAAAGATCTGGAATTTGATGCACAAACCCGATGCGGTATCAAGGGAAATAAACTGCTCCGCCTGCGGGTATGAGACTTGCAGGGAAATGATGATCGCGATACATAACGGTTTCAACACGATACACAACTGTGTTTACAGCGAAAAAGAAGAAACGGTATTCCTCACGAAAATGTCATACAGCGATCAGCTTACGGGAGTAATGAACAGGAATGCATACGAACGCAAGCTTGGCTCCATGTTTGGCGGAGATCATTCTGTCGGGCTGATCGTTGCGGACGTAAACGGACTGAAACACGCGAATGATACCGAGGGTCACGGTGCAGGGGACCGGCTTATAATCGAAACTGCCCATGCGCTTGCAAATGAGTTCGGTGTTGAGCGCGTTTTCCGGACAGGCGGTGACGAGTTCCTTGTAGTACTGCAGGATTTCGGAGAAAACGAGATAATGAGCGACATAGATCTTGTAAGAAAATACCTGTCCGGCGTGAGCGTAAGCGCGTCAATAGGTCTTGCGTATGCGGAACACTTTGACGGGAATATTAACGAACTCCAGAAACTTGCGGACAAGAGAATGTACGATGACAAAAACAGATATTATGAGATGACCGGAAAAGCAAGAAGAGTTTAAAAGGAGAGATCAGAAAGGTGAAAGGAAGTAATTCGGTGAAAACACCACTTGCGCTTGTACCGCCTATGGGGTGGAACTCATGGAACACATTCGGCTGGAACATCAGCGACGGGCTGATAAGGGCTACCGCGGATATATTCGCAGAGAGCGGACTGAAGGATGCCGGCTATGAGTATATCATAATTGATGACTGCTGGAGCGAGAAACAGCGCGACAAAAACGGAAGACTTGTTCCCGACAGGGAAAAATTCCCGGACGGTATGAAAGCTCTTGCGGAATACATACATTCAAAGGGACTGAAATTCGGTATGTATTCCTGTGCCGGTACTCATACCTGCGCAGGCTATCCGGGCAGCTTTGAACACGAATTCGAGGACGCGGAGACCTTCGCCGAATGGGGAGTTGACTACCTTAAATACGACTACTGCTACAAGCCTCTCTCCGCTGACGGCGCAAACCTTTACAGGAGAATGGCAATGGCACTCCGGAGCTGCGGCAGAGACATGCTTTTTTCAGCCTGCAACTGGGGCTCCGACAAGGTGTTTGAATGGATTCGCTCGTCCGGTGCGCAGATGTTCCGTTCAACGGGCGATATACAGGATAACTGGTTCAAGATAAACGAGATCGCCGTCTCACAGCTTGACAAGCAGCCCTACGGCGGAGCGTTCTGTCATAACGATATGGATATGCTCGTTGTGGGTATGCACGGAAATTCCGATAACGGGGAAGTGCTCGGTGGAGTTGTGGGCGGCTGCACCGATACCGAGTACAAGACGCATTTTGCGCTGTGGGCAATGATGAATTCTCCGCTTATCATCGGCTGTGATGTAAGGAAAATGACGGATACGACAAAAGAGATCCTGATGAACAGAGACATCATCTCCATAAATCAGGATCCGGAATGCAGGGGACCGTATATCATCAGACAGTGGAACAATCCCGAAAATGTGTTTGCGCTTGTGAAGCCGCTTGCGGACGGTGAATACGCGATAGGTATGTTCAACCTCAGCGATAAGCGGGCAGAGATGTCATTGCAGTTCTATGATATCGGTCTGCCTGTATCTTCCGGCAGAGGACTGGAGCTGTATAACTGCTATTCCCATTCCGTCACCGGCACATTCACAGAAAGATATGTGACACAGCTTGATTCCCACGGCTGTGATGTTTTCAAGGCGAGGGCGGTAAAGGTCTGATGCCGGATTACAAGAACTGTAAGGAATGCGGCGCAGATATCCGTGCGGACGATATCGCAATTCACCGCAAGCTGATAGACCGGGGCGCCGATACGTTTTTCTGCATTGACTGTCTCGCAGGAAAGCTCGGATGCAGGCGCAGCGATATTGAAGAACTGATCGAATACTACCGCAGCACGGGAAAATGTTCGCTGTTTGTGTGAGTTTACAGCGTAAAGCCGGCAGAGCTTAAAGCTTTGCCGGCTATTAATATCTATCTGAAGACAAAGCCAAGTAATTTCGTCACGATTCAGATATGCGCGCAGAGTGCGCTCCACTTTGACGCTTACGAGGGCGAGCAGAATAATTGGAAATCAAACACGATAAGTTGCAAGAACCGCTCGAAAATCGGTAATTGTGAGTTCATCGAACGGTTTGATATTCTTCAGCTGATCTTGTCACAGCAGAAGCAAAAGCACTGTCAGCACCGCCGTCGGAACTGTCACCGTATCCCATTCCGAGGACGAGAACAATTCTGTTGCAGCTCCGACAAGCGCACCGAGAAGTACGACAGGGACTATGCCGAACGGGTAACCTCCCCAAAGGCATAGGAGCAGATAACCCGCAAGAAAGCTCACGATGAACATTGCCGCCGTGCCTTCCCACGACTTTCTGCCGTTTATAGGGGGAAAGCCGATTTTATGCTTTCCGAACGGAATGCCGACCAAAGCCGCCGCGGCATCGCCTGTTCCCCACATGAGTATCGCGACTGCGGCTATGTACGGTTTGCCGAGAAGCCCCCACGCGACAGCTATGACCGCTGCGAACATAAAGAACAGCATCAGAAGGCTCTTTTTGATCTCGCCGGGCGATTTCTCCACAAACAGCTTTGCGTACCAGCTTTTACCCTCAAAAGCTGCGAGCATTGGATATATCACCAGCGCGATTATTACAGAAGTAAGCGCCGCAGCCAGCCACGACTCGGTCAGCAGCATCATCACCGTAAAGCATGTGAATGCCACGATATGCAGCAGCTTCCGGAAAACGAAGGACGGCACTTTTGTAAGAAAGCGTATCGGCAGCAATACCAGCACACAGGGGATAATGAATAGTATGAGCCTGCCGAAACAGCCTGCGGTCTGCATCAGAACAGAGCTTTCGGTCATGTCGGGGAAGAAGTTGAGCATCAGCATTGCACCGCCCAAAAGCGTCAGTACAGCTCCGGTCACAAGACCTACGGTGCGGTTGTCGGCTTTGTTGGCAAAGCGCGCCGAAACAAGCGATGCGGCAGTAGCGACTACAATGCACAGCAGCATTACATCCCATTTTTCAAGTATTATTGCCGGGTGTATCAGTATATGGCTGAAAGAGGCAATGAGCGCGGTAAATGTCATGATAAATGTGCTTGTGCCGACAGCTGTTTTCAGCTCCATACCGAGAAAAGCCGTGAACACAACCAGCATCATCATTCCTCCGCCGGTGCCGACAAATCCTGTGCCGAAGCCGATTGTAAGCCCGAAGAAGAGAGAGACCGCGACGCCTTTCCAATTAAGTTTTTCGCCTTTTGCCGATGATTCCCTGCGTGTAGTGTCCGGTTTTATCAGAAAGCGGATACCGATGAAGAATGTCAGAAACAGCGTAAAGCTGCCGAGCACAACATTCCCCGCAATAAACGCGACATAGCTTCCCACAGTACACATAGCCAGAATACATACGAGCATTATCCAGCTACGCCGGAGATCAATATTCTTATT
>CAMVGH010000167.1 GCA_947166945.1 uncultured Clostridia bacterium | reverse complement strand
ATAGTACAGGGCGCCGAGGTGTTCCCGAAGTCCGTGCTCGTTACCGATGAAGTCATCGACAAGATCGACGACCTCCGCGAGCTCGCTCCCGTACACAACCACGGCCACGCTCTCGCACTCCGCGCCTGCAAGAAGGTAGTTCCCGCTTCCGTACCTCAGGCAGTGATCTTCGACACCGCATTCCACCAGACAATGCCCGAAAAGGCTTATATGTTCGGTATGCCGTATGAGGTATATGAGAAGTACGCGGTAAGAAAGTACGGCTTCCACGGTACATCTCACCGCTTCGTTACAATGAAGTACGCTCTGGAGACAGGCAAGGACCTGAAAGACCTCAAGATCGTTTCCTGCCACCTCGGAAACGGCTCCTCCATCACCGCGGTTGACGGCGGCAAGTCGGTAGATACCTCCATGGGCTTCACTCCTCTGGACGGCGTTCTCATGGGAACACGCTCCGGCTGCGTTGATCCCTCCGCTGTGACATTCGTTGCAGACAAGCTCGGACTTTCCGCTCCCGAAATGGCTGAATACCTCAACAAGAAGTCCGGCTTCCTCGGAGTTTCCGGCGTATCCAGCGATAACCGCGATGTTGAAGCTGCCGCAGCAGAAGGCAACAAGCGCGCTATCCTTGCCGGCGATATCCTCCGCTACGGCATCAAGAAGTACATCGGCGCCTACACTGCCGCAATGAACGGACTGGACGTTGTCATCTTCACAGGCGGCATCGGCGAGAACGCTGACCTTGTAAGACGCGATGTATGCCGTGATATGAGCTACTTCGGCATAAAGATAGACGAGGAACTCAACTCCACTATCCACGGCAAGCTCTGCAAGATCTCCACTCCCGACAGCAAGACCGAAGTATGGGTAATACCCACAAACGAGGAACTGCTTATTGCAAGGGATACAAAGGCTCTCTGCGGACTTTGATGACAATACCGTTATCTTATCGCAACGCACCTCATGCGCACTGCTGTAAGCAGTGACCCGTTTTCCCGGATAATCTGAAAGCCTGTCAATTCTATATGAATCGACAGGCTTTTATCTTTATGCTTTAACGGTTTCTGTACAGGCGCTCAGAGTCCCTGTTTCATCAGTTCGTTTATGGCATCTCCGGTAGCTATGCCATCAGTGAACGCGGTAGCCGCACCGGCTGCAAGACCAAGCACCAGCGCGTGACCGTAGCCTTTGCCGACACCGGCAAGAAATCCCGCTACCATTGAGTCACCGGCTCCGACAGCGTTGATCGTTTTGCCTGTGAAAGCGGTGTGGAAATGCTTTTCGCCGTTCTCGTCAAGCAGGAATGCCCCGTTGCTCCCCATGGAAACGATCACATTGCGCGCACCCTTCCTCTGAAGCTCGGCCGCGCACTCGCGCACTTCATCTACCCCCATTGCGGAGGGTGATCTGCCGAATATTGCGGCAAGTTCCTCCACGTTGGGCTTGATAAGGAAAGGTCTGTATTTCAGTGTATCCGTGAGAAGTTCCTTCTCCGCGTCCACAACTATACGTATATCCCTGTCATTCAGCTTTGCAAGAAGTTTTTCGTAGGTGTCTGCGGGCAGGCATTTCGGAATGCTTCCCGCAAGCACTATAGTATCTCCGTCCCGGAGGCTTTCTGTTTTTGCCATAAGCTCCGAAAGTGCATCTGCGTCGATATCCGGACCGTTGGCGTTGAGTTCGGTGACTTCATGTGTATCGGTTATTTTCACATTTATGCGTGTCATACCTTTTTTCAGTCTGATAAAATCGGTCTGCACGCCCATGCCGCGTACCCCCTTTTCAAGCTCGTCACCTGTAAATCCCGCGATAAATCCGAGAGCGGTATTCGGGATACCGAGCTGTGAAAGCACTACAGAGACATTTATACCTTTGCCGCCGAAAAATATGCTTTCTCCGGTGGAACGGTTCATATTCCCGTGCTGTACCTGCGGAAACTGCATTACATAGTCTATTGCCGGATTGAAAGTAACTGTGTAGATCATGATCTTCTCCTTGATACGGTTATATTTTACCCCGCATTGCTTCTGCTCTGCGGGGTATCTGCTATTTTATTTCACGTTTTGTGCGTGTACGTTTTTCCTTATTCCCTTTGCGTATCAGAAATGCGCAGCCGAGGGTAACGGAGGGAATACCGATAAGCAGCAGGGCGCCTGTTCCCGGGTTCAGGCGGCCGGTCCCGCCGCTGTGATTTCCGCTGTTGCTGTCATTATCCACATTTCCGGGGACTACGACCTGTACACGTTCTGTCTCCTGAGGAGGTTCGTCGGTAACGACATTCACTTCACCCTCGCCGTCTCCGGTGGGGTCTTCTTCCTCATTTATGGTGACGATCTCGCCGTCATCACTGAACACAACGAACAGGTAAGGAGAGAAGCTCGTTGTTTCAAACTGAACTCTCTTTACGCCGTTTATGTCCTCAACGATGCTGCTGCTGAGGCGGACAGGTTCGCCGTCCTCTATGTGGTAAACTTCGATATCGTCCATGTACGGGGCGAGTATATCGGGTACGGGTACCTGGAGTGTTACCGTTCCGCTTGCCATTATGCCGGCATTTTCTCTGCCGTTTGTGTCATAAAGGCTGATATCGAATCCGTAGAAATACGCGCTGCGGTCCCCTGCAAGGGACTGCGCTGCTTCTTCGGCTGCCGAGCTTGCCTGCGGTGTATTGGAAAGACGCACCGTGGCGGAAGATATGAAGTTGCTGCGCTGTGTTATCAGACGGACATTGTTGTCACCGATGCCCTCCAGCCTGTTGTCCACAGAAACAGACGGGTCATCGCTTCCCTGAGTGCTGTTGTCGGCAGGGACGGTGGTATCCTCCGGGTCGTCCGGATCGTCCTGATCGCCCGGATCATCGTCCGCTGCCGGGGGAGCGGTCTGTGTCGTCGTAGATGTGGTTGTCGTAGTTGTTGTGGTCACTGTAGTCACCTGCGGTACCTGTGTTGTCACTACCGGAGCTGCGGTCGCAGGAGCTTCCGGTGTGGTGACCGAAGGTGTGAGTTCGCGGAATCTGTACGATACGAAGATATTCACATCACTGTTGTGGACTCTGTAAATGCTGCCGTTGGTGAACGGAGCGTCATTGATGGTGATGTGGTCGATAACATAGCCGTCGGGAGCTGTGGCGGATATGGTAAGCTCCTCGTCATTCTGTACGGTGGACGGGGGGATTATCACTCCGGTGCGGGAGCGTACCGAGATATTGTCGATGCTTGCGTAGTAAATGTCCGCGGAAAATGTTACTTTATAGACCGAGCCGTAAGATGTGAACGGGATACTGTTTTCCCGTGCGAATTGCTCGGCGTAAGTGCCGGTATAGCCGTAGATCGAGACAGGGGCATTCCTGAACGCGGTGGAGGCTATCGTTGTCGTTGTATTCGGGATTATTGCCACAGCGAGGTACTGGCTGTTCTCGAATGCGCTGGCGCCTATAGTGAGTACGCTCTTGGGAAATGTGACCGAACTCAGGGAACTGCACTCCGAGAAAGCGTATCTGCCGACAGAAGTGATATTTTCCGGCAGATTGAGCGGGGTAAGGCTTGTGCATCTGTAGAACGTGAAATCCTCGATCTGCATAAGTCCGGTGGACAGAGTAAGATTTTTGAGCTTTGTGCAGCTTTCAAACGCTCCCTCTCCGATAGCTGTCACGCTGTTCGGTATGATGACTGTCTCTATTGTGGAGCATCTTCTGAATGCGTAGTTTCCTATGTATGTGAGAGTGGCGGGAAGAGTGAGCGTCTTCAGCATCATACAGTCTTCAAACGCGCTTGTGCCTATCGATGTTACCGAGGCGGGAATGTTCGCCGTGGCAAGGCTTGTACAACCCTTGAAGGCGTTCTCGGAAATGCTTGTCACGCCCGCAGCCATACTTGCGGTCGTAAGCCCTGTGCAGTTCTGGAACGCTCCTCTGCCTATACTGCGCACGCTCTGCGGGATAGATACCGTTGTAAGGGTAGTGTCCTCTGCAAATGCGTCCGCGCCGATGGAGGTGACAGCGTAGGAACCGAGGGTAGCGGGTATCGTGATGCCGCCTGTGGGACCGTTGTTCGGCGATTTGTAGCCGACGACAGAAGCTTCGATAGTGCCGGAGACCGCGCTTATCGTGTAGTAGAAGCCGTTCTCATTGAACTGGTACACATCGACCGCAGATGCCGCAGCGGTAATATTCTGCGGCAGCACAGGCACGCACATTACAGCCGCCGCGATCACCGCAGCAAGCTTCGGCAATGCTCTCCTTATATATTTTTTCATATCTTTCATTTTATTCTCCGTTTTTTCGGCAAAATGATCCGACATAATACTTCAACCTACATTATACTATAAAATATAAGGTTTGTCAACATGTTGTAAAACTTTTCCTTGTTCATACACTATATAGAAAGCGCGGTATGACAAGCCGATCTTCCGTATTCGTAAAATACACCAAAATAATGGTGTGGGCAGAGCGTTAAATTGGAGAATGAAACGAAAATATCCCGCCATGATTGACGAAAAGCCCCGGGTGGAATATAATAATATGTATATCTATTTAGTATGTTTACTTCGGAGGCTGCAATGAAACAGATAGAAGACAGAATAAACGGCATTGTGAAGGACCTGCTCTGTGACTATGAGAACGGGCGTGTAATAGACGAGGTCAAAAGTTTCGATCACCCGGACAAAGATGTTATTGTCGAGATACTTTACAGTATCCGCCGCATAATATTCCCCGGTTACTACCGGAACAAATCCTACCGCGTATATACAGTCCGCAACAATATATCAATGATGATCGAGGACGTGATATTCAAGCTTATCCGCCAGATCTCGATAGTTCTCCGCTATGACGAGGAACTGCGGGACACTCCGGAACTGGAGCTTGCCAAACGTGCCGAGGATATCACGTTTGAATTCCTCGGGAAGCTTCCGAAGATACGCGAGTACATAGAAATGGACGTTGACGCGTTTTTCAGAGGAGACCCCGCGGCGTACAACAAAGACGAGATCATATACTCTTATCCCGGTCTTTTTGCCATACTTGTGAACCGCATCGCTCATGAGCTTTTTCTGCTGAAAGTCCCGCTCATTCCCCGTATGATGACCGAGTATGCACACAGCTGCACCGGTATAGATATCCACCCCGGCGCCACGATAGGCAGATATTTCTTCATCGACCACGGTACCGGCATTGTTGTTGGTGAGACTACCGAGATCGGCGACAATGTGAAGATCTATCAGGGCGTTACTCTCGGTGCGCTTTCCACCCGCGGAGGGCAGGATCTTCGCGGCCGCAAGCGTCACCCCACTATCGAGGACAATGTGACGGTGTACTCCGGTGCTTCTATCCTCGGCGGGAATACCGTGATAGGCAAGGGTGCTGTCATAGGAGGAAACGCGTTCATCACTAAGTCCGTACCGGCGGGGGCGAAGGTAAGCGTGGTAAATCAGGAACTCAGCATCAATTTCAGCGGTATAGGACAGGACGACAGCTGGTTCTATGTGATATAAAAGAGCAGGAGAACAAATGGAAATTCAGACAAGGGCCGAGGAGATCACCCGTACCATTGTGCGGAAATACCGCAAGCCGATATGGGGGAAATTCCTTGAAGGCATTAAAAATTATGATCTTATACAGGAGGGCGATCGGATAGCGGTCTGCATTTCAGGCGGCAAGGATTCAATGCTCATGGCGGCGTGCGTGAAGCAGCTCCAGAAGTACAGTCTCGTGCCGTTCACGGCGGAATATCTCGTTATGGATCCCGGTTATGCTCCGGAAAACATGAAACAGATAGAGGAAAACGCAAAAACTCTCGATATCCCGATAAAAATATTCGATACCCGTATTTTTGACGCGGTAGAAAACATCGGGAAAAATCCATGCTATATGTGTGCGAGAATGCGACGCGGCTATCTCTACAAGAACGCTCAGGAGCTTGGCTGCAACAAGATAGCGCTGGGACATCACTTTGACGATGTCATAGAGACTATCCTTATGGGAATGCTTTACGGATCACAGATGCAGACCATGATGCCGAAGCTCCACAGCGAGCATTTTCCGGGTATGCAGCTTATCCGGCCATTGTATATGATCCGCGAGGAAGATATAATAAAATGGCGGGAGTTCAACGGGCTCAGATTTATACAGTGTGCATGCAGCGTGACGCAGAATGTTGCTGTGAACGGCGACGGGGAATCCGCGCGCGCCCGTGTCAAAAGTCTGCTGAAAACTCTCCGTGCCGAAGATCCTGCCGTAGATATGCACATCTTCCGCAGTGTGGAGAATGTCAACCTCCAGACCCTTATCTCTTATCATCTCGGTTCCGACTATCACCATTTTCTCGATACATACGATGAGGGGCGCAATGTCCGCGGCACCATCACATAAGAGTAACTGTGACAGAGATCCTGATAAGGAAGCTATAAGAAAAGCCTGTCAATTCAGAATTGAATTGACAGGCTTTTTACTCTGTTATAATTCGTTCCTTGAATAGTCGTATTCAGTAACGAATCTGCAAGGCGAAGCGGTTTGTTTAGGGGATCCAGCACCCTTTTTAAAGGGGG
>CAMVGH010000166.1 GCA_947166945.1 uncultured Clostridia bacterium | reverse complement strand
CTTCCGTCCGGAAACCGGATACAGGTACAGTCACCCTGCCCCACATCCAGATTGGTGATGGTCAAACCGGGCCTTGCCAGACTCGGAAAAACCTGCCCCGGCCCCAACGTTACCGGCACCAGAAAAAGCACAAGATTCAGCTCCACACAGTTCGATACTGTAATCATATCCGCGAATGACAGCAGATTTGCCGCAGAAGCGCCGAGGGAGATCGGCAGGGACGCAAAAATGATCTCTTTGCACATGGTGAAGAGCTGTTTTTTGGGGATATTTCTCCCGTATTCGCTGAAATTATCTTCACGGCGGCGTATCCGGAACAGCATATATACCATACCGCACATCTCACTTACAGTGACTCCGAGTATAGCCGCAGCAGCCGAATACGGAAGAGCGGCCTGCTGAGAGCCGAAAAGACTTTCGCCGTTTGCATAAACGATATAGGATAGACCGACCCCGAGAAGCGCTTTGACAAATGACTCAATGATCTGGGTCATGGCTGTAGGCAGAGTATCCGACAATCCCTCATAATATCCTCTGTAAACCGCTGTTACGGAACAGAACAAAGTAGCAGGGGCTATTATCAGTACACCGGGAAGACTTGCCGGCGAGTTTGCTATAAATCCGACAAACGGTAAAGCTATTATATATATCAGCGCTGCTCCGGCAGTTCCGAGAAGAGCCGCAAGAAGAAGTGAACACCTGCGTGCCGCGAAGATATCCCCATATTCGCCTCTTGCCGCATACCCGGCAACATTCCGTGTCAATATTGTAGGTATCCCGGCACACGCGAATGATAATACCGGCATGAAAATGCTGTAAGCTGTTGTGAAGTACCCCATTCCCTCACCGCCGAGTATGTTCCCGAGCGGTATTTTCAGCACCGCTCCCAGCGCTTTTGATATGAACATTGCCGAAAACATAACCGCCGTATTCCTGATGAAACCCTTTTGTGTACGCATTATATTCTCCGTTTCTTAATAATAGCTTTTTCTACAATATATATAGTTTTGTCCGGTTTTATTCCATTATCCCATATTTTTATAGATATTTGCGCGTTTTCTCTTGACATATCAGTTTTTTTGAGGTACAATATATTGTATATAGTTATGTATTGTTGCCTATATCAATGACAGATTAAGATAATTTACAGGAGAAAAGAAAATGGCAGAACAGAAACAATTGAGATTACTATTGATATATCCGGACTTTCTGGAAGAAGACAAATACAGCAAGAATAAGCTCGGAAACTACAGCGAAGGACTTGCCTCTATCTCGGCTGTAGTAAAGGGCGGCGGTCATGATGTAAAACTCTATCATCAGCTCTATATGCCGGAACAGCAGGAATTTCTTGATAAGGTCAAGAGTTTTGAACCCGACCTCATCGGATTTACCGCCAGAACGACAGCTATACCTTTCATTACGGAGATGTGCGGCTGGCTTGACGACAATTTGCCCGACATACCTGTCCTGATAGGCGGATATCACGCAATTCTCGTCCCGGACGAGTGTGCAAAAATACGCGGTATAGATATAGTCTGCGAGGGTGAGGGCGAATATCCTATTCTTGAACTTATGGACAGTATGCGTGACGGTGAAATGCGCACGGATATCCTCAGTATGCATTATAATCTCCCGGACGGTACTTATAAGAAGAATCCTGTCCGTCCCCTCATCGAAGATCTGGACGAGCTTCCCTTCCCGGATTTTGATCTGTTTGACTATCCGAACCTTGACCGTTCAAAGAATTTCACAGCAATGGTAATGCTGTCCCGCGGCTGTCTGTTCAGCTGCACATACTGCGGAAATTCCCAGTTCCGCAATATTTACCCGAATAAAAAGAAATACTGCCGTTTCCGCAGTCCGGAAAAAGCTATCGAGCTTCTTGAACTGCTGATAAGCAAGTATCCTTTCATAAAGTTCATCGAATTCCGTGACGCTATTTTCAATATGTACAAGGACTGGTTCTATGAATTCATGCCCATGTACATCGAACGTATCCACCTGCCTTTCAACTGCAACCTTCGTTTTGACGTTCTTGACGAAGAAATGGTCAGAATGCTCAAAGAAGGCGGCTGTTACATGATAGATATAGGTCTTGAAAACGGCAACGAAGAATTCCGCCGCAAGTACCTGCACCGCAACATGAAGAATGATCGTCTTATCGAACAGGCAAAGTGGTTCAGAAAATATAAGATGACAGCACTCACCTATAACATCGTCGGTCTTCCTTATGAGACCATTGAGCTTTCACTTGAGACGATCAAGCTTAACGCAAAGCTCGATGTTGACAAGGTGATACCGAATATATTCTATCCCTACCCGATGACCATTCTCGAAAAGACTGCACGCGAAGGCGGTTTTATCGATCCCACTGTCGATCCCAATGACCCTGTGCAGCTAAGAATGCCGCAGTATCCGAAGTATGATATTCTGTACATCGCATATAATTTCAACAAACTTGTAAAAAAATACAAAGCGATCTATGCCCTGCCGGAGGAACTGGCAAAGAAAAAAGAAGCCGCACTCGATAAGAAAATAACATCAAAGCATTATCCGAGAAAGTTTCTCTATAAAACAGCAAAATTCAAAGAAGATTCGTTTATCTGGGCAAAAAAGGTGCTGAAGAAAGTATCTCCGAAACTCTTTATTTTCTTAAAGAACAAGACTATGAAGGAAGTTCAGCAGTAATCATACTATCATTCATCTATCAAGGACAGAATTATGAGAAAAATCACAGTAAAAGCTTCACAGAATTACGATGTGCTTATAGGAAGCAATATTCTGAAAGATGCCGGGAAATACGCCTCCGGGGTGCTGAGATCACGTCGCACTATGATCATTTCGGACGATATGGTATTCCCGCTGTATGGAGCAGCCCTGAAAAAATCACTTGAGAATTACGGTTTTGAAGTGGCTGAGTTCATTTTCCCGCACGGAGAAAAGAGCAAATGCCACGATACGCTTCTGCAGGTGTATGCCGCACTTGCGGAAAACAACATTACCCGTTCCGACAGCATTTTCGCGCTCGGAGGAGGTGTTACCGGCGACCTTGCCGGATTTGCTGCGGCATCGTTTTTACGCGGGATAGATTATGTGCAGGTGCCGACTTCCCTGCTTGCTCAGATAGACAGTTCCGTAGGAGGAAAAACCGCGGTCGATATCCCTGCCGGGAAAAATCTTGTCGGCGCGTTCAAGCAGCCGAGACTTGTGATAGCCGATACCGATACACTGTCCACTTTGTCTGACGACTTCTTTATTGACGGAATGGGTGAAGCCGTAAAGTACGGAATGATCCGGTCGGAAGAGCTGTTCGATATGATCTCTTCAGGTCACATAAAGGATCATATAGAAGAGATGATCGTAAGATGTGTAGATATAAAACGCGAAGTCGTCGAGAATGACGAGTTTGACAAGGGACTTCGCATGATACTCAACTTCGGGCATACCCTCGGTCACTCTATCGAGAAAACACAGAATTTCAGCGGTCTGTCTCACGGAAAAGCTGTTGCGGTCGGAATGTATCTTATAACGGTCGCTGCCGAAAAACATGGTATTATTACAGGAAATATCAGCGGCAGACTGAAAGAATGTCTGCAAACAAACGGACTTCCTTTCTCGGTCGATATTCCCGCTGAAACCCTTTTCAGCAATTCTGTCAATGATAAGAAACGATTTTCGGACGACATCAATATAATAATCTGCAAAACTATAGGAAAAGCGGACATTGTTAAAATGCCCGTAAACGAATACCACGATCTTATTACCTTATAATATGGATATCAGAATCACACCACACTTTTTAAAAGGCGATATTACTGTTCCTCCGTCAAAGAGCATCTCACACCGTGCGCTTATATGCGCGGCTCTTGCAGACGGTGAAAGCTGCCTGCACAATGTACTGGACTGCGAGGATACAAGGGCTACCGAAGACGCACTGAGACTTCTTGGCGCCGATATATCGCACTGCGGCGGGAAGACTGTTGTGGACGGCATAAGCCGTCGTGCCGAAGAAGCACATATTGACTGCCGCGAAAGCGGATCTACCCTGCGCTTTATGATACCGATTGCCGCTGCGCTCGGTACAAAAACGACATTCAATGGTTCAGCAAACCTTCCGAACCGCCCTATAACTCCTTATCTGGAAGAATTCCCGCGGCACGGAGTAAGATTTCTTTCGGAGAAGATGCCGTATGTTATAGAGGGAAAACTTACCGGCAGTGAATTTTCTGTCACAGGGGACATTTCATCACAATTCATTACCGGATATATGCTTGCTATGCCTCTCATGGGTGAGGTAAACGAGAAAAGAGTCATCAGACTCACCTCAGAACTGCAATCCCGCCCGTATGCAGAACTTACCGCTGATGTAATGCGTACATTCGGAGTTGAAGTCAATATCGGGGAAAACGATTTCACTGTTCCCGCGAATGTGTGCTTTATGCCAAAGGATTATACTGTGGAAGCCGATATGTCGCAGGCAGCGTTCTTCCTTGTGGCAAATGCGATAGGTGCCGGCACTGTCCCGCTTAATCTTAACTATGAGAGCGTGCAGGGTGACCGCGTTATAGTTGAAATAACAAAAGATTACACACGCAACGGCGGGAAAGCTTTTGATGTCAATGCGGAAAATATCCCTGATCTTGTTCCGATACTTACGGTGCTTGCCTGCTTCGCGGACGGTACTTCTCACATAACCGGCTGTCAAAGACTCCGGATAAAAGAAAGCGACAGACTTGCGGCAATTTCCGGTGAGCTGAATAAACTCGGTGCCGATATAGAAGCCGGTCCCGATCATCTTACAATACACGGCGTAAAGGAACTTCACGGCGGCGACTGCAATACATACAACGATCACAGGATCGCTATGTCTCTTGCTGTCGCTTCTCAGCGATGCACCGACCAGATAATCATAAGAGGCGCGGAATGTGTTTCCAAGTCTTATCCCGATTTCTTCACCGATTTCAGAACTCTTGGAGGTATAGCAGATGTCATCTGAACTCATTTTTGGCGATCTCTCAGTTTCGATATTCGGAGAATCCCACGGCGCCGGCATAGGTACCGTTATAAACGGACTTCCTTCGGGTATTGAGCTTGATATGGAAAAAATACTGGATTTCATGGCAAGACGCGCCCCGAAAAAAGACGGAATGAGCACACACCGAAGTGAAAAAGATATGCCTGAGATCCTTTCCGGCTATTATAACGGGAAAACAACAGGCACTCCCCTTTCCGCAGTTATCCACAACACAGATACCCGTTCACAGGATTACGGTAATATCTCGACCGCCGCCCGTCCGGGACACGCTGATTATACCGGTTACCGCCGTTATAACGGTGCAAATGACCCGAGAGGAGGCGGACATTTTTCCGGCAGGCTCACAGCTCCGCTTGTTTTTGCCGGTGCTGTCTGCGCGCAAGTGCTGGAAAAGCACAATATATACAGCTGCGCACATATTCTGTCAATTGACGGAGTTTATGATGACAGGTTCAATGAACTGGATATCCCGTTTGAGCTTACGGAACAGATCAAAAAGCGCGAGATGCCGCTTATTGACGAAACACGCGCCGAAGAAATGAAAGCGCGTGTCAGAGCCGCTTCAGAACAGCTGGACTCGGTAGGCGGGATAATAGAATGCGGCATTGTGGGCGTTTCTGCGGGGATCGGTTCTCCAATATTTGACGGTATCGAAAACCGTATCTCGCAGGCTGTTTTCGGTATTCCTGCCGTAAAAGCCATTGCATTCGGCAAGGGATTTGAGTTTGCGGGTATGAGGGGTTCGCAGGCAAACGACCCGATGTTTATGAACGGTGAGACTGTAAGAACAAGGACAAACAATAACGGCGGTATCCTCGGAGGCATCTCCGACGGTATGCCTATCATATTTACAGCTGCGATAAAGCCGACTCCTTCAATTGCACAGCCACAGGAGACCGTGGATTTTATAAGAAATAAAGACACGACTCTTACTGTCAAAGGCAGGCATGACGCTTGTATAGTACCGCGGGCTGTACCTGTCGTCGAAGCGGCAGCCAATATTGCGATCCTTTCATTTCTTGTCTGAAGGTGAATTAATTGAACGAAAACGATACAAACATTGATGACCGTGTTGAAAACAGTGTTTATTTCTGTTTTATTCTCAACGAGCTCGGCGAACTTAATGAGAGCGTGATCGGCGAGATCATTCTGTATGTTGCCCCGACAGAGTATTTCAGCATAATGAGCGATATCAGGTTCATGACGGAAAAAGGGCTTATCGCTGCAAAAAACGACGAAAAGCGGAATGAACCACGGTATTATCTTCTTGAAGAAGGACGGCACCTTGCCGAGGACATGAGTTCCATACTGTCTTCGTCTTTGAAATATGATACTCTTTCATACGGAAAAAAACTGCTTGAAAAAAACGACAGAGAACGCTCCATACGCTGCGAGATACGCCGGGATACAGAAAAAAACCGGTATGATCTCATCGTAAAGTTCCTGAATGAGATGAACAACGAAACTATGCTTGAAATAAAGCTGTATGCGCCTACCGAAAAGAAAGCGCTTGAAATGCAGGAAAGATTTCTGTCAAAACCGACTTTTATAATCACAAGGACAATGAATATGTTCTTAAAAGATGACTTTT
>CAMVGH010000165.1 GCA_947166945.1 uncultured Clostridia bacterium | reverse complement strand
CCGAACATATAGAACGGGATACCGAGCGAGATATAGAAGAAGTATTCCTTTGAGTGACGGAATGTTTCTTCATTGACCGTGCCGCCAAACATAGCTATGATACCATCGCTGAATATCAGGTACACAGCACAAAGGATCAGACTGCTCACGATCGTCATAAGGACGGAGTTGCCGACACTTTTCTTTGCTTTATCGGGTTCGTTCCTGCCGAGACTCAGGCTGACAAAAGCACAGCAGCCGTCACCTATCATTACAGCAATGGCAAGAGCTATGACCGTAAGCGGAAATACGACCGTATTTGCTGCGTTTCCGTAAGAGCCGAGATAGCTTGCATTTGCAATGAATATCTGGTCAACGATGTTGTAGAGCGCCCCGACAAGCAAAGAAATGATACACGGCACGGCGTATTTCTTCATCAGTCTGCCCACAGGCTCACGCCCCAAGAATTGATTTGCGGTTTGTTCCATTTGATTTCCTCCTAAAAAATACAGCGTGAAGCCATAAGCCGGAATTACGCTTAAAGCCACACGCTGTTTTTGATGATATAAAATTGTATCAGTCGAGATAAGAGCCGACAGGAGCAGTGTTGTACTGCTTGATGATCTTCATAATGACTGAACCGTCAGGCTGTTCTGTTTCCTCAACGATCTTGTATTTAGTCTTGTTTTTATCAAGTCCCGCCTTGTACTTTTCAATCTCGTCTTTAACGAGCTTTACGGCGTAGTCATGACCGACATCTTCCCTGAGCATAAAATGAAGTGTCTGTCAGATGCACGCTTCTTTGATTCTTTTCACTATGATCTACCTCCATAAAAAAATAAAACGAGCAGCAATAACCGGACTTACGCAGGATCGCTACTCGTTATATATTTATCATATCACATTTTCAGCTTTTTTGCAAAGGACATTTTGCACAAAGTTCACGCCTTTACAGCCCGAGCTGTTTAGGCTTTTCTTCTGAACATCGCCTTGAAGCAAATTCCGTGATCAGATTTACGCATTCCTGAGAATACAACGTGTGTCAGTGCTACAATATTATTACTTGAATATTATAGCAAAAATACTTTTTGATGTCAAAGGCGATATTCAACAAAGATTTTCAAAGTTTTTGCTTGATACAGGAAGTGTATGAAAGTAATGATGTGATTCATGAACGGAGGGTGGAGCACTGTCATATCCCTACAAACCTTTATTTTATTGCCCACACCTACCGGATAAGAGTCTTATTTTTTCACAGCGAACCTGAACATATCCGCGCCGAGTATCCTTACATTCACTTTGTCGGCGACAGTTTCAAGAAACCGCATTTCCTTCGGCGAGAGCCTTGTATTGACAGCCTCGTAAAGCTGCTCGACCTGATACGGCTTGCGGCAGCCGCATATCGGGACGATCCCCTTGTTAGCGCAGAAAGCCTCCGCAACCTGCGGAATAGTGATGTTGTGCCGTTTCCCGACACGGTTCATTGCAGCGTAAAGCGGACGCAGCTTTTTCTTTTTGCCGCTGAATATCAGCTTCATTATCGAGCCTTTTGTCTTTATTCTCGGGTCAGTGAGCATGCCTTCCTCAAGGACTGCCCAAGCCCAGAATGAAATACCGTTTTCCTTGCACCATGCGACAACGCCATTTTGCTCCCATTCACGGCTGATAAGGCTGTAATGGTTCTGCACGCCGTAGAGCGGTATTTCTGCATTGTCGAGTATAGCTTTCGCTTTCTTGCACTCTGTGAGATCGAAATTCGATATACCGATGTGGTGTATCTTGCCCTCGTTGTAAAGAACTATTATCTCGGCAAGATTCTGCTCGATGTCCGTCGGCAGATGAAGCCAGTAAATATCCACATAGTTCCGCCTGAACTCCGAAAGATCGCGTTCCAGCGACTTTCGCACCTGTCCGGGAACATACTTCTTTCCGGGCGTGAATTTCGACGAAATGATAATATCGTCAGTGCCGAATCTGCCTATCATTTTCTGCGCTTTTCCAAGGCCGTAATCCTGCGCAAGGTCGAAAATGAGCAGATCTTTTTCTTTTGCGGTGTCCATTGTTTTTTTGATCGTAGTCTCATCAACGCTGCTGCCGCGAAGGATCTTTCCGTATGCGGCACTGCCCCACGAATTTGCGCCTATGACTGCTTTCGGTGATCTTATATCCATTTTGTTCTTCTTATCCTACGCTCCGTTTATCGGGCGTTTGCAAACGCGGAATAACCCTTGCCTGCAAACATCTCCGCGTATTTTGAAGGCAGCTCCGGTTATTTCAAGCCCTGTATCACAATTATATCAAGAATTATCACAAATGTCAAACGACAAATAAAATAGACAAAGCAATGACAGATCATCTCGACGGGAAAATAACTCCTTATTTTTTCACGGAACATTGATGCTTTTTCAAAAAAGGATCTGGGTCCCGCCCAGACTTTCTGAGGATCGTCATACAGCACGCTGTAATAAACGATATCCACTTCTGAGGTACTAAGAGGTGTGGACACAGCTTTATGGCGCTTGCGCCTGTAAGAAGCCCCGCGTGATATGACGTTTCTTCATACCTATTGAAAGAGCCCTGCATAAATAGCACACACTACCCATGCAGGACCTTCACATTTATGTTTTTTTATCTACGGCGATCCAGTGTCATTCTCAATTGCCTGACTGATCCGCCACATTATCGCAGATTATAGCGAGCGCGATCATTATATCCTGGTAGTCCTCATTCAATACCTTTATACGGTAGCAGTCCTGCCAGATCGTCTGAGCCGTATCAATGTGACCTATGGTAACGCCGCCGACCTGAAGTTCAAAGTCAAATCCCATAAGATCGCCGACTATCTTGAGTTCCTTGCCGTTTATTGTTCCGGCAAGCTCGGGGTTGGTGAGCTTTATTTTCTTTTTGAACTTGCCGATCTCCGAACCGTTCAGGATCAGCGAGTATTCCGGCATTACCGCGATCAGCTTCTTCTTCAGCTTCAGTACCTCTGTGCCGTTTTTCTGTATCGAGAAGTTGAGACGCGGAAGATCACCTTCAACATGATATACCGTGGCTTCGTTCCTGTCGAAAATATCGAATTTCGGCTTTATGGAGATAGCTTTCTGCTTCATAAAGAACTCGACCGATTCTCCGCTTGCAGTGTTCACTGCGGCAACAGTATTGCTGGCTGTGACAGATTCTCCGCTTTCGAGCTTCTTCACGATCTCGGAAAGCTCGGTAACTGCGCGGTCGGCGTTCGATGTGCCTTCGTCCTTGTGACCGAGGAACATATCAAGTCCGCCGCTCAGCGCGGTAGTCACACTTGAAACGCCGTTTGCTCCTATCTTTCCCATTATGATGTTCTTGCCGTCAACTCTGACGAATACATCGAACATATCGGAGACCTTCCTGTACATGACAGACTGTGTTCCGTTTATGTCACCCATTTCGGGTGTTCCGAAGCTCACTGTGATCTCCGAGAGCTTTTCGAGCAGTACCTCGTTGGTAAAGCCTTGTGTGTTCGGTATCTTTGCGAAACCGAATCCCTTGCTGTCAGAAAGATTGAATAATCCCATTGTTTGATTTCCTTTCATGTTTGTTTTTTATATGCGCCCTTACGGCTCAACGATACTGAAGAATCTGGCGTCCGCGAATCCTGTTATTCCGGACATCAGCTTTCCGAGGAGCTCCGTATCTCCGTCCTGTGTCAGATTGGCGTTTATCAGGTCGGCATTGTTCTGTATGATGCCGAACAATCCAGCCTTATTTGTTGTCCATGTGACATCGGGCGACTCCGCAAGCGTCCCCTGCTCATACAGCACAACTCCGTTCTTTACCACAAGTGTGAATGTATCGTCCGGAAGAACGATGTTTGCCGTGAAGCTCAGGTCACTTATTAACGTGGTGTCGGTGATGATGCCGAGATACTGTATTATCATTTTGGGGGTCATGTGTGTCATAAGCCCGCCGCTTGACTTTGCGCGTGTTGACTCATCGGTATTCGTACCGAAACGAAGCTCCTGCGCCGCGCAGAGATACGCGTTGCGCCAAGTGCCGCTTTCCGCGGTATAGGCAAGCTGTTCGAGCGCGTCGGCACACAGCAGGCGTGCATCGGTATTTGTCGGATCAGCAAATACAAGAATGTTTGTTATCTCAGCTACCCACTGATACTCGCCATTGTCGTAATCCTCTTTCGCCTTTCGGAGAACAGCATCGGTATCGCCGAGATATTCGACGAATTTCTTTGCGCTGTCGGAGGGAGTAAGCTGTCCGAGATGAACGGGATTTGCGTCATACCAGCCCATATACTTCTGATAAACAGCTTTTGAATTGTGAGCGACAGTGCCGTAATACTGTCTTGTGTACCACACCTTTGCGAGTTCTTCCGGAAGCTCGATCATATTGGCTATCTCGGTGCTTGTGTAACCCTTGTTGATGTAGTGAAGCGTCTGGTCATTGATGAATTTATAGACAGCGGCAGTATTCGTTATGTACTCGTTTATTGCATCGTTGCCCCAATGCGGCCAGTTGTGTGACTGGAACACTACCTCAACTTTATCGCCGTAGAGTTTCAGCGTTTCCATAAGGTATTCCGACCAAGCCTGACCGTCACGCACCTGCGCGCCGCGGAGAGTGTAAAGGTTGTGCAGTGTTCCGGTACAGTTCTCAGCCATCCAGAGAGCGTTTTTCTGCGGGAACCAAGTGTTCATCTCAGCGGGAGCCTCTGTTCCGGGTGTAAGCTGGAATTCCATTTCCACTCCGTCAACCGTCACGGTCTGACCGGTCGCGGAGATAATATCAGTCGGAGATATATAAGATGTGGTACCGCAGGACTGCCCCATTCCGATACCTATGCAGAGCGAGCCTGTCTCGCCGCCTTCAAGAAGCGTTCCGTACTGATATGTAGCGCGTCTTGCCATGCTGTTTCCGGCAAATATATTTTCGCTTACTGCGTGTTCCTCAAATCCCTCGGGAGCGAATATCTTCACTTCGCCGTTCTTCACCTGTTCTTCGGTGACTATACCCTCAACTCCGCCGTAATGATCTACATGGGAATGTGAGTAAAGCACCGCTTTAACCGGAAAGTCACCAAGGTTTTCCCTGACAAGCTCGAATGCCGCACGCGCGCACTCCACCGTCATGAGCGGATCATATACTATCCAGCCGGTATCGCCTTTTATGAAGGTGATATTGGACATATCGTAGCCGCGCACCTGATAGATGCCGTCCGTCACCTCGAACAGACCGCAGATGTGATTGAGCTGCGCATTTCTCCAGAGGCTCGGGTTTGATGTGCCGGGCGCGTCCTTGTCGAGAAAAGCATACGCCGCCTGGCTCCATGCCACAGTTCCGTCCTCCGCAAGAATTTCAAGACTTTCGGGAGCGGCTATGAGACCGCGATTCGCGTTTTCAAACTCGCGCTTGTCGTCGAAATCGAGAAGTGCGTAAACCTTGTCATTGGTATCTTTTGTGAACTGTGTAGCATCCTTCGTATCGGTGTTGAGACCAAGCTCCGCCTTTTCCGCGGGAACCGGAGCTTCCTCCGTCAGTTCCGTGAGAGTCTCGTCGGAAGCTCCGGTTATCTGCGCAGTGTCCGCTGCTTGCTCCGAAGCTGCCGCTGTCGTGACTGCCGGTGCCGTGTTGTTATTACAGCCGGAAAGTACAATGACTGCTGCGGATAATAAAGCTAACTGTTTTTTCATATAACTCCTTGCTTTTTACTTTGCGGCAAAGAAGCTGCCGAAGTCAAACCCGGTAGGCATAGGTATAGTGAACATATAAATCGTCGCAAGCACAAGTCCGATGACCGCAATGAACAGTACCACGGTACGGTTCGGGAGCTTTTTGAATACTCCTACGATACCGAGCATGAACAGAACTACGGAATAGATCACATTCACAAGGTTGTAAGCGTCGCCGTGTGAGTTGTCGCGCTGACCTTCTTCGAGTATCTCACGCGACTGTTCGAGCAGAACGTTTGCTGTTTCATAATACTTATCGAGCATACCCGGTACTTCAAACGGCGAATTCATATCGTCTGTCATCTGATCGCAGGCTTCAATAAGAGTATCGCTGCCATTCTGTTCGATATAGCTGTCGATCTTTTCCTGTATGAGCTGTGATTTTCCGGAATCTCCCTCAGCCTCTGCGATCTCCTGCTCGAATGTGTACTCCATAAGAGTATTCCATGTCATAAGATCGGAGAGGTATGTCTGCAAACCTGCGTTGTACTCGGAGTTTCCCTCGGAAGCGAGATTGTTGCTCTTTGTGTAGTTGGTAGCCTGATTTCCGCCGTGCAGCGACCCTATCCATGATGCCCATGCCGTAAGCAGAGCGGTGATGCCGAGAAATACCGCTACAAGCACCTCGATCGTGTTTTCGCTGAAAAGCGGCTTCTTTGTTTTAGTTTCTTCTGCCATTGTTTTTTCCTCCGTTAATTATTCAAGTTCCGAAAAGATATCCCGTCGTCACCGACTGTAAATACTACACGGTCGGTCATACAGTAGTCCCCGTAAATATCATCTATGCTGAACGCATAGTAATAATCCCCGTTCGGGAGCTGCGCATATATCACATTGTCGCCGTCTGCCCATTCGTAAGCGTCCGCAGTGTATGTGCTGTCGCTGTCATCTTCGAGGATATAGTATACCGGCGCGATCTTGTCTCCGGCCGTGAGCTTGATTATCTCACGGGCTGCCATACCATTTTCGTCGAGACCGTCCCACGCGCCCTCGATCTTTATCTTGTCGCTCGACTGAACTATACG
>CAMVGH010000164.1 GCA_947166945.1 uncultured Clostridia bacterium | reverse complement strand
CGATGTGCAGGTATCATTCGATGAGCTTGACGGGCTTGCGGGCAATGCCGATGTGGAGAAGCTGTACGGCTCAAAGGAGCTTGGAGCAAAGATAAGCGAGTTCCTGCAAGGTGAACGGCAGGTCAACCGCGTAGTATTCGTGCGGCGGTATTGGTTCTTCGACAACCCGAAGGAAATTGCAAAACACTGCGGAATGACCGAGAATGCCGTGAACGCGCTGCTGATGCGTATGCGCGGCAGGCTCAAAGACTATCTGCGAAAGGAGGGCTTTTACGATGAATGACCGGATAATGAACGGTATCGACAGCATTGACGACAGCCTGATAGAAGAAGCAATGAATTACAGGCGAACACGCAAGCCGATATATATTGCAGCCGGAGCGGCTGCGGCTGTTATGCTTATAGGAACAGGATTCCTGCTCGGTACAAATTATATGCAGCAGTATATTGCTTCATATTCGCCGCCGACAGAGGACGGTGACACAGCACAGCCAGACGATTCCTATTCCGGCGGTGACACGAAATATGGCGATGATGGAAAAATAATACTTTCCGATGCCGATGTTTCATTTACCGGAACAGAGATAAACGCCGAAGAGATCAAAGAGATCATAGAGCGTGAAAAGGTGCATATAGCCTCCGTTATCCGGCTTGAAACACCGGATGCCGGCGATATAAACATTTCGCTTGTCGGATACAGTCACTTACAGACCGATGATAATACAGTCTCGCTCGACTTCGTAACGCTGCCGGTATTCACCGACGACAGACTTATCGGTGAAGTCACGCTGTTCAAATACGACGGTGAGATACACTGTTCTCCTGCTGCCGGAGGTTCGGGCTGGGCTGCTAAAACTGAGATATTTAGCCAAAATCCCGATGAAGAGTTGGCTTTCGTATATGTAGGTCAATCCGGCGAGTATATGATCGCGCCGGATAATACTGTTTACGGTATATGGGAGGGTGAGAGCCCCCTTGACGATGTTCCTGACTGCTACGCAAGATATGCTACCGAGTACAACACTTTCTCTTTCAACAAAATGATCGCCGATAGGAACTATGTTACAGTTCCGGCAGATGTATCAAATATCACATTACAGTGAGGAGAATAAATATGAAAAAGAATATAAAGGCATTAATATCCGCGCTTACGGCTTCTGCAATACTCGCTTGCAGCTCTGTCCCCGCGTATGCTGACAGAGTAAAGACCGTTGACGGGCTTCTGTACCGCTATTCCGACAGCGGAGAAAGCAAGGGCGTTTACACCGGCTGGGTAAAAAAGGGCGCAGACAGGTATTACTACAAGAACGGGAAAATGCTGAAAAGATGCTGGCTCACGGTCAAGGGCAAGAAAACCTATTACCTGCGGAAGAACGGCAAAATGGCAGTAGGCACAATAAAGAGCGGCGGCAAGTATTACACTTTCGATGAAAAGGGCAGGCTCGATGAATACGGCGGAGATACCGGCGGTGCAGCTTCCGACACATCGATGTCCGAGCGCGGCATCACAACAAAAGGCACGGCTATCACTGCCGATGAAATAAAGGAGCTTGTCGAGCGGGAGAAAGTGAATATAGCTTCATTTATCCGTCTTGAAACTCCGGGCGCAGGCGATATAAACATTTCACTTGTCGGTTACAGCCACTTACAGACAGATGACAACACGATATCGCTCGACTTTGTGACGCTGCCGGTATTCTCGGACAACAAGATCATCGGAGACGTGACGCTGTTCAGATATGACGGAGAAATACACTATACTCCCGCTGCCGGAGGAACAGGCTGGGCAGTGAAAACGAAGATGTTTTCGGAAAATCCGGATAAGGAAATTACATTCGTGTACTGCGGGCAGTATATGGAACTTATGATAGCACCCGATGATACGATATACAAAATGTGGGACGGCGAAACTCCTCTTGACGACGTTTCAGACAGATATGCCAAATATGCAACGGAATACAACACATTCTCGTTCACGAAGATTATCGCGGATAAGAACTATGTTACAGTCCCGGCGAACGTATCAAATATCACATTGAGATAAACAAAAGCTGCAAGCTGCCAAAAGCGGTTTGCGGCTTTTTGTTGCAAATGCTGTAAAGATGATGTATAATATTGTTCGAAATGACGAAATTCATTTTTTTCAGAAAAAAACGTAAGCTGTGAGGCTTCTCGTTTGTATTATATGCGAAAGGTCCTTTCAAAAAGGAAAGGGAGGTGAGATGCGAATGACCGATGATGAACTTGCGCATTACATAAAGCTGTTCCACAGAAATGTTCTCGGTGCGGCTCTGTGCTGTGTGAAAAACACGAGTGACGCGGAAGACATTACGCAAGAGGTGTTTTTAAAACTTTACACCTATAACGGCAGGTTTGAAAGTGATGAGCATATAAAGGCTTGGCTGCTGAGATGTGCAATAAATATGAGCAAAAACCTTCTCCGATCACATTGGTACAGATTCTCACAGCCGCTTGAAGCAGCCGGCGAAAAGGTACATTATGATGTCGGAGAACGAGACGGACTGCTTCGGCTTATGAGTAAGATCACAAAGAAAAACCGCATCGCACTGTATATGTACTATTATGAAGGTTACTCCACAAGCGAAATAGCCAAAATAACAGGTACAAATGAAAATGCTGTCGCCGCAAGGCTCAACAGAGGCAGACAGCAGCTCAGAAAACTTCTGACTGACGAAAGGAACGGATCTGATAATGAATTACAAAGATTTTATTGAGAACGCACTGTCTGAAGCTTATGAGAATGCTCCCTTTTCTGATGACGAAACATTATTCAACATCGTTAAAGAAAGGACGAGTAATATGGAAAAGAAAAAGTTAAGATCAAAAAAGCCGGCTGTTATTGCGGCTTCGATAGCGGCTGCGGCGGCTCTGACAGTTTCCGCAGGTGCGGCGCTGAATTGGGATATCAACGCCTTGTTCGGCGATATGTTCGGCAAGAAGTCAGCTGAACAGAATATTATGCCGTATATAGATACAGACAGTCCGCAGAATGCGCAATTCGTTGCTGTTGAAAACACTTACCAAAACATCGGCTTTGACTATAGCAGATACGGTAAAGAGCTTGACCTTAGCTATGACGGTGAAGGCTATACTCTGAACATCAAAGGCGTTATGGGCGAAGGCTGGGTCATATACCTGATATACGACATTGTGTTCGATGACGAGAATGACACCCTTCCGAAAGAGGGTTTTACCGAGTGGGAACCCACCTGTATCCTTGATACAACGGACAATCTCGGTCGTTCTCTCGAAGACAGTCTTATACGAAAGGTCGGGAACACTTATACCTACTGCTCTCACATGACGGCATCGGACGACCTTTACGGTAAAACGCTGACGGTAGATTTTAAAGGTATCAGGCGCATCGTACCTGCTACAAGCGTAAAGCTTGATTATGACTACACCGACATCGATCGGTATGAAGCTGATTTCAAAGCAGAGATACCGATAGACTTTGAAAGCAATGCTCCATCAAGAAATATCGTGCTGAATGAACCGATAACCGTTTATGAACAACAGGTAAACGGAAAGCTTAAGCCGGTAGATTCCGTACTCTACGATATGACAATAACGCCATTCACCTGCACATATTCTTTCTGCACGAACGGTAAAGTCTTCGGAAAAGCCGAATGTTATTTTACCGACCCGATTACCTTTACGTTCGGCAACGGGACGGAACTGATACAGATGGATAATATGACCAGGACGGACGCACAGACCGATACACAGACAGATTTTCTCGAATTTGACCAACCTGTCGAGCCCGACGATATCGTTTCCGTGATGATCGACGGAAAGACAATACCGCTGAAATGATACTATTATTATGACTTGATTTTATAGTAAATATGTGATATAATTATCTCAGAAAAGACAAACTCCCCACATCAATAATGATATGAGGAGCCTAAATAATAGTTGAGGTTGCTAATTATTCTTGTCCGTAATTTGTCCGTAATTCTTATAAAAACCTACATGATGTTGTGCTCGAAGTCGATATCCTTCCATTCGAGACCCAGCATCTCGCTCCTGCGGAACCCGCTGTAAGCGATAAGGTAGAAAAATACTTTGTACTTCAACGGCTCGTCCTGCATTTTATCCAGAAGTATCGCAAGCTCCTCCTGAGTATAGATCTGTTTTTCCTTTACTTCCCCTTTCGGGATCGTCACCTTACGGCAGGGGTTGTCCGGAACGAGATCCATTCTGACTGCGTAGCTGAACACGTCACTGATAAAGCTGAGATTGTGACGGATAGTTTTCGGTGCAAGCGGCTTTCCGGTCTTTTCGTTCGCGCCCTCTTTAGCGAGAGAGTTCACAAAGCCCTGCAGCTGCCTTGCGTTGATCTTGTCGATTCGCAGATGACCAATTGCCGGATAGATACGGTGCGTAAGCTGTAACATTCTTTCGTAGGTGGTGCTGCGGAGTGCGTTTTTCGCATAATTCTCGAACCATTCCTCCGCAAGTTCCTGAAACTTTATTGCCGATGCTCTGAAGCCACGGTTGCACGCTTCCTCGAACATAACAGCCTGACGGTTCAGTTCTTTCTGAATCTGACGCTCGGTCATGTTCGGCTCCGGCTCCCATGTCATCGCCTGCTCCTTGTGTCTGCCTTTGGTATCGTACCCGGTGGACACTCTTATCTGATAGGTGTTTCCTCTTTTTCCGATGGTTGCCATAACAATATCACTCCTTTTGATATTGCGGATAGTATTGGCATACCCTTGTACCCTTACATTATATCACTCCTGTGGTACGGAGTCAAGGTCGGGTGTGCCGTTTATCCGATTTTTATTCTAATGCGTTATTACGCTTTTTCTGAATGTCCTGCTGCCTGTCCTCAAACGCCTGCAGGTGCTCTACATTGTAGAGGATAGTCGCCATAGTCGCGGTGTTGTCCTCCAGTTCACGCAGCCGGAACATATCAGTGCCGTTTTCTTTTTCGAGCTCGGCAAGCTCCGCACGCCACGCCTTCGGCGTTATCTTTCCGCCGCCGAGTACTTCATCATACATCGAACGTGCAGCCTTGAACACCTCGATCTCACTGCTGTGAGCGGCATAATACTTCTCCTTTTTCTTCGGATTGCTGATACTCTGCCACTCATCGTAAGCTGCCTTGTTTGGCTTGTAATGCTCATAGTTGTTGAGCAATTCCGAAAGCTCTTTCATACGCTTCTGCCGGGCGATGATCTTCGTTTTCAGTTCACGGTATTCAGATTCAAGAGCAGCGTGTTTCTCGGAAAGCTCAGTCATCGTGGAGATATGATTTCCTTGCAGGAACGCCACCGCTTGAGACACGTCACGAAGTTTCTGCGCCTTTTTTAGATTTCCGAATTCCAGACCGCGAGCCTCCGCGAATTTCTCTCCGTTTCCATAGAACCGCATAAGAATAGAAACGAGGTTTTCTTCCTGCGGGCGTTTCTGCAATTCAGCAATAGCAGCATTGACCCGTTCAAGCTCCGCCTGCAACCTGTGCAGCTCGGCGTTCTGCACCCGGATACGGCGGTTGATGTCACCCTTCTCGGTGCGGATTCCTTTTCGCTCCATTTGTGTGGCAGATACTCCCATGTGAATAGTCGGTTGCTCCAGTTTTCCTTGACGCTCGAACGAACGATGATCCACGCGCCCCTCAATGCCGCGAGCTGCAAGCTCGGCGTTCAGGAAGTCCGCCCAAGACGCCCGCCACTCTTCCGCTTTGTCTCGGCTGTTCCAGTCCGTAGTCTGAACTGTCCGACATTTATAGGTGCGCTTTTTCTTGTCGTAAATCTTGTTTCCGGCGGCATCGAGAATGTACTCTTTTCGCTGTTTGTCGCCCCACGTTCCGTCCTCGTTGAACGGGCGAAGCGTAAGCATGATGTGCGCGTGGACATTCGGTTGCTCGTGATCCGGATCGTGAATACAGATGTCGGCACACATTCCCTTGCTCACAAAAGTTTCCCGCACGAACCGCCGCGCGAGCTCGATATTTTCCGCTCGTGACAGCTCGTTCGGCAGCGATATTTCTATCTCGCGGGCAAGCTGTGAGTTCCGTGCTTTCTCAACTTTCTCGACTGCGTTCCAAAGCGTGGAGCGGTCTGCGTATTCCTGCGGCGCGTGTTCCGGCAACAGGATTTCCGTATGCACGACACCGCCCTTGCGCGTGTAATCGTGAGTGAGTCCGTCATACTCGTTGGTGAGTTTCTGACCGCTCCGGTATGCCGCCGCACCCACCGCAGACTTGCCCTTGCCACGGCTGATTATTTTAATCGAATAGTGATAGGTTGCGATAAAAATTCCCCCTTTCATTTCTCTCGGCGTATGCCGTTTTTTCATTTCGAGCAGCAGTGCGAGATAGCCCGTTCCCGCAGGAACCGCGCGATACCACTTTTGTGGGATAAAGTGCGCCCTTCTCCCGAAGGGAGTATTTTTCATAATCAACTTTTTCAGAAAATCCTATCCAATCAATCCGATCTTTTTTCAAAAAGACTTTCACGAAGCTTGTCCGGCAACGCTCCGATCATTGAGATAAGCAGATGTTTTATTTCATCATCAGATCGCATCTCCGCGTCCGGGATCAGGCTTTCGAGAATAGCCCCGCGAACGATCAGCCTGTGCGTTCTTTTCTTCTCGGCATCATTTCTTATCCGTGTTTCGATTGTCGAGATCTGACGTTTAAGCTGCGCCTCCCTCTGCTGGCAGTATAGTGCTAGAATAAAAATAGTCCATTTTAAACAGACCAATGATATGAGCAGGAA
>CAMVGH010000163.1 GCA_947166945.1 uncultured Clostridia bacterium | reverse complement strand
CCCAAACGTACCATCCCGTCTTCACAACTTGCAATAATAAAATCGGTATCACCTGAAAAGTCATAATCGGAAATGTCTTTGGCTATTTCAAACACCTCATCGGTGGAAAATGATTTCTTCTCATATAAAGCCCAAAATAACCTCGCCGCCTTAGAAACATTACCTGCAAAAGAAATAGCTATCTCAGGACAGATAATTGTCGTCTTCGTTATCCCATATCTATCAATCAATGCTTGCATCTGCGGTGAAAACAGGGCTCCGCCTTTCTGGCCGGGAGTAATCTTTGTATCACAGTATATAGCTATTACTTCATCAATATTTTCCGCGTAGACAAAACTCATAACAAATCCTGCCTGTTCCTCTCTCCGTTTGCTCCACTCAAAGCAACAGCCTTCCGATATTTATCCCTGCCTTCTTCCAGAGTGTCCATTAAAACACATGGGTTCTATTAACAATCCATCCATATTTCTTCATTAACACATCAGTTTCATGCCCTTATTTTGCAGCCTGCTAACAAACTGCTCCTTTGCGTACATATATCTATGAGAGCTGTTATGTATCAGCCACAACATATTGTGGTTTCGATGGATCTACGTGCTGTTTTCACGGGGCCTAGCATCAAAGTTGACTGCCAATGACTCCACAGAGTTTTTACATAGATATTGTGGTTGTTGCGTTCCTTAACTACCATATCTATGTAAAACTGTTTTCTAATGGCTCCATCGCTTCAGAGCCAAATGGTTAACAAGCTTTTCTCATGCCCCTTACATAGATATAGTGGTTGGTGAATCCTACTGCCTATATATCTATGTACAGCCCATACCTGCACACAACTTTCGCCAGACCCGTGTGGTTATGCCTTCAGCTCTCTTAATTAGTCTCTCCTCACGAACAAAATAAACCGCATCTATAGCCAAACAACGAAGAATGTGTTATAATAAAAGTGCAAGGAAAAACAGAAAAAGGAGCAAAAAGCTTGCACTTTTTAGGAGAGCGCTATGTATAAGAAGAACAAAAATCATCAGATAGCATTCACAGATTTCAATCAGCCACTCGGCATGCAGATGAATCCAAAGAATCGATGGGTGATAAAGGCAACGACTATTCCTTGGGATAGAATAGATGACAAGTATGCGGGATTGTTCCCGAGCGATACCGGAAATGTTGCGAAACCTTTAAGAATGGCACTCGGTTCATTGCTTATTCAGCAGCAATACCGATATGCCGACGAGGAACTTGTCGAGCAGATCAGAGAGAATCCATACTATCAGTATTTCATCGGACTTCCCGGATACGTTGATGACATACCGTTTGCGCCTTCACTGCTTGTCGAGTTTCGCAAGCGCCTCAATGATGACGTTATGATCGAAATCAACGAGATGATACTTGAATACAATTTGCCTGAATGTTACGCAGATGATGACGATAATAATGACAGTGGTAACGATTCAGGAAGCAGCAATGATGACAGCTCTTCGGACGATGATACTGAAGAAGAATATTATGATACTTCCAAAAACAGCGGAACACTGATAATAGATGCGACCTGCGCACCTCAGAATATCAAGTATCCGCAGGACATAAATCTGTTAAATGAAGCTCGTGAAAAGCTGGAAAAGCTCATCAAGAAAATATGCAAAGAGCAGAACTGGTATGTTCCGAGAACATATCGCAAGCAGGCAAGAAAAGACTATCTTGCAATTGCAAAATGCAGGAAGCGTCCGGCGAAAAAGCTTAGAGCTGCGATCAGAAAACAGTTGAATTATGTCAATCGCGATCTTGGTTACATTGAGTGGTTTCTGATGCAGGACGGTGTTGAAATAACCCGGAAAGAAGCAGAAATGCTTAGTACGATAATGAAGCTGTATGAGCAGCAGCTCTATATGTACGAAAACAATACTCATAGTGTTCCGGATCGCATTGTCAGCATCAGTCAGCCGTACATTCGTCCGATAGTCAGAGGCAAAGCGAAATCCCCGACAGAGTTCGGAGCAAAGCTTGATCTCAGTATTGATGAATACGGCATGGCAAGACTGGAGAAACTTTCCTTTGATGCGTACAATGAATCCGATATTCTGATAACTGCATTGGAAAACTATCGCAAACGCACCGGCATTATCCCGAAAGAGCTCTTGCCGACCAGCTTTACAGGAACAGAAAAAATATCAGTTACTGCAAAGAACGCGGCATACGTCTTTTAGGCAGAGCTCTCGGCAGACCATTGAATGATCCTGAGACTGACAAAAAAACTGAATACAAGGATAATGTGGATTGCATCGAGGTGGAACGTAAGTTCAGCCTTGCAAAGCGCAAGTTCGGACTCGGTCTTATCCACACTAAGCTTGAAGATACAACAAAGTCATCAATTATGGTGGCTGTTATTGCTATGAACGTTGATAGGCTCACACGCCTTCTCGTTCGTTGGTTTTTCTGGATTATGTTTGTCAACACTCTTCAAGTGGCTTGTTGAGGAGAGACTAATTAGTCTGACTATTAATCACATCGCACCCTTCTGTGCGAACACAACCCCGATAGTCTTAAACAAAATCTTTATATCCAGTGCAAAGCTCCAGTTGGTTATGTACTCCGTATCTAGCTTTACAACTTCCTCAAAATCGGTTATCTCCGATCGTCCGCTGACCTGCCACATTCCGGTAATACCTGGTTTGCAGGCAAGGCGGGCGCGGTGATGATACGCGTACTTTTCCCACTCATCGGGAGTGGGGGGTCTTGTCCCGACAAGACTCATATCACCTTTAAGAACATTAAAGAATTGCATGAATTCGTCGATACTCCATTTTCTTATAAACTCGCCGATACCGGTTTTCTTTGTGCCATCGGGAAGTATCTCGTTTCCGATTATCCGTGGATCAAAATCCATTTTGAACATCATGCCGTCGCTTACGCGATTCTGTGCCATAAGCTCTTTTTTACGTTCTTCTGCATCCATATACATAGAACGGAGCTTGTAGATATAGAATCTTTTACCATTTTTCCCGATACGCTGTTGCTTAAAGATAACAGGTCCAGGAGATTTAGCCTTTATCATAGGTCCGAAAATTACTATCAGAATTACTGCAATAATGCTTCCTATAATGCCGCCGAGTATGTCGAGGCAGCGTTTTGCGAGGTTCTGAGCAGGAGTAGCATAATTTATCGTAGTGGTAAGAACAGTAGTTCCACCGATTTTTTCCACAAATTGTTTCTCGCCGAAAATACCCATTCCCGGAACGTGATAGTGCAGCGGAAGTGCCATTTGTCTGCACGCATCCATAAATTCGGCAATTTTCGGATCAGTGGAGGGACAATCTATGTATATAGCATCTACCCATTCACGGCAGAGGTAGTCTGCTGCGTTTTCAATGGTAGCAACAACCGGTACACCGGCAATCTCTTTCAGTTCAGTATCCTGATCCATTATCACACCTGTGATCTGATATCCCTCAACTTTGCTGTTTGTAAGTCTTTGCAATGTTGATTCAGCATACTTGGGATTCAACACCGCTATCATCGTGATCTTCTTTTTCAGAGGTGTACCGATACTGCTCAGGATCTGCTTCCAGCTTAATCTTGTCATATACCCGAGGACTATATGGAATCCAAGTGTATACATAAGAACCAGACGCGAGTATGTTTCACCCGTCTGTCCTGCGAACAGATATGCTGTTGCACCAAAAAATACAATAAAGCAATGCTTCAATGTTTCCCAGAGTTCTCTTGCAGGCCCACGCTTGATAACATTATGCATGGTGTTGAAGAGCATCTGCACTATTGCGTCTGACAGCAAAAGAACAATCCCTAAGCTGCGGTATTCCGCAGTTGTATAGGGGATGTAATTTAATCTGATAAGCGAGGCAATGATGAATGCAATCTGCAAAACTATCTCGTCAAGGATAAAGAAGTCTAGGTGTTTAGACCAACCCTGCGCATTGCGCTTATACATATCCGCTGTTTCCCTTCCAAAAAGTTCTGTGTGTCCGATAATATCAGTCCGCAGCTCCAATTCATCTGTACTGCCAAGTTTAAGTATTCTGATCTTCACCGGAAATCCGATAGACTCAAGCTTTTTATATGTTTCGCTAACCAATCCCCTGTCCTGCGCTCAAGTATGTAGCTATTCGTCATATTGCCATATTACCGCCACTCAAAAAGTATTGAAAAATATCGGATTTTATTGTTTTATTTGACTATAATATAATATCAAATTTTGAACGATTTGTCAACCAATAATTCAATTTTACCAATATTTTTTCAAAAGTTCGTCATTTTTCACAATATAATTATAAAAAAAGCACAGAATGACATTTATGGCATAGAATAATTGTTTACTGACAGCAAGAGAAATAGATCTCTGATGATTTACAATCCCAGATTAAATGACAAAAACGGGATAACGGCGACAGCTATTGATATTATTTGATATTATTCACCTAACATATTAGTAAAAATAATAATGAAAGGAACGGTGAGCTATATGCACATCATAAACAGAAATGAAAAGATAATCTATGAAAACGGACAAAGGAAAAAGTCCATAATAACAGACAACCACGGCAAACAATACTATTATCGCACAGGATACTTTGATACCGAAGCGCTGGCAAGAATCGCTGCCGGCAGACCTCCTTATGTTACCCGAGTTTACGATTTCTCCCGATATCATCTGGTAACGGACTACATTGAGGGACCAAAACTCAGTCATAGTTCCATTGTCGGTGCACATATTTTTTCGGTCATAGCAGAGATCTGCGACGCACTGGCTGCTATTCACAGCATGGATATCACGCTGACCGACCTGCAAAGCTCAGGTATTATTTTAATGCCTGACGGAAATATAACAATAACAGGTATCGAAAAGGCTGTGTATATAGACAACGGAATAGTAACAGTACCGCCTTTCGGCGGAACAGATTATGTCAGCGCGCCTGAACTGCTTGAGGCTCTCGGTATAGACCGAAAGACTGATATCTATGCTCTTGGGTATATCATAAATGAGATGCTGTATTGGGACCCTTATTACAGAAAATTTCTGAATCCTATAATTGCCAGGTGCATGGAGCCGGTGCCTATTTACAGATATGGTACTGTCGATGCTGTGAAGATCGAAGTAGAAGCTATTGCAAAGCAGCTGTTCCCTTGCCCCGGCGCATGAAAAAGTCCGGATTTTCGCTTATATACTATAATAGTGTCTGTGATATGCGCAGACCCGTTTATAACGGATCATAAACAATTTCCCGCTGTGGTGCAGTCCACAGCGGGCATTTTTTGTGTTGTAGGAGGACACTATTATGAGCGAAAAAACTACGAATGCGGAAGTTACTTTCTGCGAGCATTGCGGACGAGAGCTGACAGCCGATGAGGTGTGTGAATTCGACGGCGTTACAATGTGCCGGGATTGCCTTGATGATCGCACGGTGATTTGCGAGTGCTGCGGTGACCGTATCTGGATCGAGAACGACTACGGTGACAGCAACATCTGCCTCTGCGAAAGCTGCCGTGATGAGAACTACACCCGCTGTTACCATTGCGACACACTTCTCAATAACGATGACGTGTATTACGACGATGACGATACGCCTTATTGCTATCACTGCTATCACGATTGCTGTTCCAGCCCGATCCACGACTACGCATACAAGCCGGAGCCTATTTTCTATGGTGACAGCGACAGATTCTTTGGTGTAGAGCTGGAGATCGACGGGGGAGGTAAAGACAAGGATAATGCGGAGACTATTTTAGATAAGGTAAATAACGGTGACGAACTTATCTACATCAAGGGCGACGGTTCTTTAAATGAAGGACTTGAAATTGTTACTCACCCAATGAGCCTTGAATATCACAAGAACAAGATGCCGTGGCCGGAGGTGGCTGAAACGGCTCTTCGGCTCGATTATCTGAGTCACAAAACAAGCACCTGCGGATTGCATATCCACGTCAATCGCACAACATTCGGACAGACCCGCGAAGCGCAAGATGAATGCGTTTCGCGGGTTTTGTATTTCGTTGAGCATCACTGGGAGGAGCTTCTGAAATTCAGCAGGAGAACAGAATCGCAGATGAACAGGTGGGCTGCTCGATACGGCTATAAAGATAGTCCGCGAGAGGTTATGGATAATGCTAAGAAGAAGGGGATAGGACGCTATGCTTGCGTGAATCTGACTAACTACCATACAATCGAATTTCGTATGTTCAGAGGAACGCTGAAAGTCAATACCATTATCGCAACGCTTGAACTTGTGAATATCATCTGCGACATAGCAGTTAAATTAAGTGATGACGATATTTCAAAGTTAAGCTGGACGGATTTCGTTCTCTCGATACCGGATAGCGAATATCCGGAACTTGTAATGTATCTGAAAGAAAGACGACTGTATGTTAATGAACCGGTTGAAGATGAAAGTGAGGAGGTTTGACAATGTGTGCCATTTTCGGATTAATTGACTATGAACACCGCCTTACAACAAGGGCAAAAGAGAAGATATTGAAAGTGCTGTCTAAAGAATGTGAGATAAGGGGAACTGATGCAACCGGCTTTGCCTTTAATCACAATGGTCACATCTCCATTTTTAAGAGACCGCTTCCGGCAAGGAAGATGCACCTGCACCTACCCGATGAGGTCTATGCTGTAATGGGGCATACGCGCATGGCAACGCAGGGCAGCGAAAAGTTGAACTATAACAATCACCCATTCCCCGGTCACACTAGCCAGCAGCATTTCGCGCTTGCACACAATGGGGTTATCTCCAACGACAAGCTTCTGC
>CAMVGH010000162.1 GCA_947166945.1 uncultured Clostridia bacterium | reverse complement strand
GGAGAGGTGATCCTTCAATCACCTTCTTAATTATATCACTGTATTATTTTTATTGCAATAGTAATATTGAATAAACTTATTTGCGATATTTTGTGCATTTCGGAATAAAAGGCGCGTTTTTTGATTACACTTTTGTGCAAAAGTGCCGTTAAATCTACATTCAACGGCACTTTACGACTATAGGATCATCAGCCGTCGATCTCCGAATATTTCGGAGCGTTGGCTATAACATCTGCTTCAAGGTTGGAAGGCAGCTGCTCATAGCGGGCGAATTCCATTGTGAACCAGCCCATACCCTTTGTCATCTGACGGATAACGGTAGCAAGATCTCCCGTTTCAGCCATAGGAAGTTCCGCGTCAACTTCGGTGAGTCCGTCGCCTACGGGGTTCATGCCCAGTACGGCGCCGCGGCGCTTGTTGACGATACCCATGATATCACCGGTATTGTCGTCCGGAACAGTGAACTTCATAAGCTCGATAGGTTCAAGCAGGCAGGGAGATGCCTGTGCAAGACCCGCCTTGTACGCAAGGTGAGCAGCCATCTTGAACGCCTGCTCCGAGCTGTCAACCGGGTGATATGAGCCGTCGAACAGTGTGGCTTTCAGGCGTACAACGGGATATCCTGCGAGGACGCCGTGAACGATGCTCTCCTGAAGTCCCTTTTCTACTGCCGGGAAGAAGTTCTTCGGCACACTTCCGCCGAATACGCGCTCCTCAAAGATCAGCTCTTCGCCGTCATGAGGCTCGAATTCCATTTTGACGTGACCGTACTGACCGTGACCGCCGGACTGCTTCTTGTGCTTGCCCTCAACGGAGACTTTCTTGCGGATAGCCTCGCGGTACGCGATGATCGGGTCGCTGAGGATAACGTCAACGCCGAACTTATTCTTGAGCTTGGTAACAGCGGCGTCGATGTGCTGTTCGCCCAGACCGCCGAGAATACGCTGATGCGTTTCGTGATTGTGGATATAGCTGAGGGTATGGTCTTCTTCGAGAAGTCTTCTGATAGCCGCGCTGATCTTGCCCTCGTCGTTCTTGTCCTTTGCCGATACAGCCTTGAAGAAGCACGGTACCGGGAACTCGATAGGCGCCAGCGAGAATACGTTGGAGGAATCGCAGAGAGTATCGCCGGTGTTCGCGTCATCGAGCTTGGTAAGCGCTACGATATCTCCGGCGTACGCTTCGATCATTTCTTCCTGCTTCTTGCCGCGCAGAGCGAGCATTTTACCGAATTTCTCATTCTCGCCCGTTCTTGCGTTCACGATATCGACTTTAGCGGTAAGAACGCCCGCAACTATCTTCACGAAGCTCAGCTTACCGACGAACGGGTCTGCAAGGGTCTTGAACACGAATGCCGCAAGAGGCATCTTCTCATCGTAGTCAACGATCTCATCCTTGCGCTCGTCGGGAGACGGGAGCATATAGATCATGGTGTCGAGCACCTTGTCGATACTCTCCATTTTTTCAGCTGCGCAGCATACCACGGGAGTGATTATACCCTGATCTACGCCGTCATGGAGTCCTTTGATGATCTCGGCTTCCGTGAAATCCTCGCCCTCGCTCTCGAAGAACTTCATCATCAGCTCTTCATCTGTTTCCGCGATAGCCTCCGCCATAGCGGCGCGAAGACCCTTGATGCGGTTCTCGGACGCGGGTATCTCAACCTCCGCAGCCTTACCCTTGTCATAGGAATACGCCTTCATTTCGAGAAGGTTGATGTAGCTCTCGACCTTGCCGAACTTATCGAACGGAACGATGATCGGGCAAACGGAGGGACCAAAGTTGGTCTTGAGCTCTTCAAGCACGCGGTAGAAGCTGGAATTTTCCTCATCGAGCTTGGTGACTACAAACATGGTAGCCTTGCCCTGCTTCTTTGCTTCGCGGTACGCCTTGATAGTGCCGACCTGAACGCCGTCCTTCGCGGAAAGAGTGATCGCAACGGTCTCGGCAGCTCTTATTCCTTCATACATACCGCCGATGAAATCAAACTGACCGGGAGTGTCAACTATATTTATTTTAACGTCCTTCCATTCAGCGTAAGCTATGGAAGTGTTGAGCGATACCTTTCTCTTTATTTCATCGGGGTCATAGTCGCACACGGTATTTCCGTCGGCTATCTTACCCTGTCTGTCTGTGCCGCCCGCCGCGAAGATCATAGCTTCGGCAAGAGAGGTCTTGCCGCTTGCACCGTGTCCCGCAAGGACGATATTACGGATGTTTTTGCATTTGTAGGTCTTCATTATGTATCCCCCTGTGTATTTCTCCGAACGGTCCGAGAACCGCACGGGATAATTGGTTCAGCAAATCGCTAAGATATATTATACACTATTTTTCCGAAAAAATCTATACTTTTTTTGTGAATAAACAATTATAAGTGTAGAAATATCACATTTATTTTTGGTGATTTCTCACAATGAAATGAAGCAATTCCCAAAATAATAAAGGTGCTTGACTATTTACACGAAAAATGCTATAATATATTGTATTTATACAATTATAAATAAATATCACGGAGGTAAAGAAAAATGACAGTTACAAGAGATACACTCATAGGCGAGATCTTACAGGAAAACGCGGAGGCTGCTGCTCCCTTCTTCTTTGAAATGGGTATGCACTGCCTCGGATGCCCCGCTTCTCTCGGAGAAACAGTCGAGGAAGCGTGTATGGTACACGGAACAGATGTTGACGAGCTTATCGCCAACCTCAATGAAGCTCTCGCTTAAGTGATAAAGCTTGACGAAAGGCTTGCGGCGATCGCGGCGCTTGTCCGCACCGACAAACGGATATGTGATGTCGGGACGGATCATGCGCTGCTGCCGTGCAGCCTGTGCGAGCGCGGCGCAAAGTCGGTCATAGCGTCGGATATCAACGCGCACCCCCTCGAAGCCGCCCGCGCCAATATCACAAAGTACGGTTTTGATGACCGGATAGCCCTTATCCGCTCGGACGGTCTGAAAGATATCCCGCCCTGCGATGACATAATTATCGCGGGAATGGGCGGAGAGCTTATCTCCGATATAATAGCAGGCTGCACATTTGTGACAGAGGATACCCGCTTCATTCTCCAGCCTATGACAAAGGAGCCGGTGCTCCGCCGTTTTCTGTACGGGAACGGCTTTGAGATAATGCTCGAAAACGGCGCTTTCAGTGCCGGAAAGATATACACGGTCATGCTCGTCCGTTACACGGGGCAAAAACAGAGTATCGGCAATTCTTTCGCGTATTTCGGAAAAAATACCGACCCGCGATACATAAACAAGGTGAATTTGCAGCTGAGGAAGCTCGCAAACAGCGACCCGACACTGCTTGGCATACTAAAGGGGGAAACATCATGACAGTCGGTGAAGTCTATGACTATCTCAACACAGTCGCTCCATTCAGGACACAGGACAGTTTCGACAACTCCGGACTGCTTATCGGCAGCCGTAACACGGAGGTGTATCGCATCGCGGTATGTCTCGATATCACAAACGATGTGGTCGATGAATGTGAACGCGTGGGCGCACAGCTCATAGTCTCGCATCACCCCGTGATATTCAGCAAGATACGCAGCCTGAACGAGAACAGTCCGGTTTTCCGGCTCATTCGCAGCGGCATCTCCGCCGTCTGCTCCCATACTCCGCTCGACATGGCGAGAGGCGGCATCAGCGATGTTATGTATGAGATGATGGGCTTCGGCGACCCGAAAAGTTCCCCCGTGCTGCACCAGATATACCCCGACAAGAACATAGGCTACGGGCGCATCGCTTACCTTGATTTTGAGATAAGCGCCGACGGTCTCGCGGAGACCGCGAAGAACGCGTTTTCCTGCAAGGGCGTCAAGTACTGTGACGGCGGCAGGAGCATAAAGAGCGTGGCAGTGTGCAGCGGTGCCGGGAACGATGAGGTCTATCGCTGCATAGATATGGGCATCGACGCTATAATCACCGGTGACGTGAAGCATCACGCCTTCGTGGACGCTCATAATGTCGGAGTGACCGTCATAGACGCGGGACACTATGCTACCGAAAACATCATAGTCTCCAAACTCATACAGAAGCTCGCCTCCAAATTCCCGGAGACCGAGATCTTTGAACCCGCAGCCAATGCGGAGCTTTGCAAGTACATATAAAACGTTGCCCCGACAACTGAAAGCAAAGGAGTGAGATGATATGTCCCTTGACGGCGCGTTCCTGCACTGCGTGGTGCGGGAAATGGAAGACAAAAATTTAACAGGCGCACGGGTGGACAAGATACATCAGCCCTCGCGGGAAGAGATCATCATTACTCTGCGCACCTTCGGCGGCACGGAGAAAATACTGCTGTCGGCGGACAGTATGTCGGCAAGAGTATGCCTTACCTCGGAAACTCCCGAAAACCCGAAGCAGCCGCCTATGTTCTGTATGCTCATGCGAAAGGCTCTCGGTGCGGGCAAGCTCACCGGGATATCACAGGACGGACTTGAAAGAATAGTCAATTTCGATTTCGAGTGTGTCAATGAGATAGGCGATATGTGTGAGAACCGTGTCGCAGCCGAAATTATGGGTAAATACAGCAACATAATACTGATGACAAAGCGTGACGGCGTGTGGAGAGTCATCGACAGCGTCAAGCGCGTTACCGACGACATCTCGTCCGTAAGACGGGTACTGCCGAATGTGATATATGAACTGCCGCCGAGAGAAAAAAGGCTCTGCCTGACAGACTGCGACCTGAGCGCTCTCGGTGAACGGCTGGAACCGTTCAGGGGACAGCGGATAGCTAAAGCTCTGATGTCGGTATTCGAGGGCATCTCACCGATATTTGCGCGGGAATGCGCTTACAGCGCGGCAAGAGATACCGATGCACTTGTGGGAGAACTGGATAAGGACAGGCTCGAAAAGCTCGTGTTCTTCCTCAGAAAAAGCGCTGCCCGTATCGGCACATACGACGGCTGTACAATGGTAAGCGAAAAGGGCGGCAAGCCGAAAGACTTCTGCTTCGTACCGGTTGAACAGTACGGCGCCGAAATGACAGAGACACACTTTGAAAGCCCGTCGGTACTGCTCGACAAATTCTTCGGTGAACGAGCGTCGGCAGACAGAGTTAAGCAGAGATCCGGCGACCTGCTGAAAACCATAATGACGATCTACGAGCGTATATCCCGAAAGCTCGAAACACATAAACAGGAGCTTGCACATTGCTCCGAAAAGGATTCCTATAAATTACAGGGTGATATATTGAGCGCAAACCTGTACAGAGTACAGAAAGGTATGTCGGAGCTGACCGCCGATGATTATGTGAACGGCGGAACGATCACAATAAAGCTCGATGTCCGTCTCACACCCTCACAGAACGCACAGAAATTCTACTCGGAATATAAAAAGCTCGATACCGCGGAGAAAATGCTCACAAAGTTCATCGAGCAGGACAATAAGGAACTCGCATATATCGACAGCGTTTTTGACGCGGCTTCCCGTGTCGGGAGCGGTGCGGGCAGCGAAGCGGCTCTCTTCGAAATAAAGCGTGAACTGATCGAGACAGGCTATGTCCGCTCGTCAAAGTCCGAGAAGAACACGAAAGCGCCAAAGGCTCTGCCGCCGCTGAAATTCCGGTCGGGGGACGGGTTCGAGATACTTGTCGGGCGCAACAATCTCCAGAATGACAAGCTCACGCTCAAAACCGCTATGCCGAACGATATGTGGCTGCATACGCAGAATATCCCAGGTTCCCATGTCATTATCCGTGCGGACGGCGCGGATATCCCCGACAGCACCATCGTCGAAGCAGCACAGCTCGCAGCCACCTGCTCCAAAGGCAGGAACGGGACAAAGATACCTGTTGACTACACTCTCGCAAGATTTGTCAAAAAGCCGAACGGCGCAAAACCCGGTATGGTGATTTTTGTCAATAATAAGACCATACTCGTTGATCCGAGCGAAGAGTTATATGAAAGGCTGGCTGTAAAATGATAAAACACGAAACCGGAAACGAATTTCCGTTCACTTCAGCACAGCAGGAAGAAAAAGCCCGTACCGTTATACTTCAACAATAAAATAACCGGATTTACAGGTGGGCGAAGAGTACAAAAATCTAACTGATCAATTACCGTATAATAAAGAAAGCGGCTGAAAAATCATTTCGTCTGATTTACTTTAGAAAGGATATACAGGAAAATGAAGAAAGAACTCGCAAAAACCTACTCACCAAAGGATTTCGAGGAACGCATCTACAAGAACTGGGAGGAAAAGAAGTACTTCCACGCCGAGCGTGACCCCGAAAAGAAGCCCTACACTATCGTTATCCCTCCTCCGAACGTAACGGGACAGCTCCACATGGGTCATGCCCTTGACGAAACCCTCCAGGATATACTTATACGCACAAAGAGAATGCAGGGGTATTCGGCATTGTGGCTCCCCGGCACCGACCATGCTTCCATAGCTACCGAGGCTAAAGTCGTTGCAAAGATGAAGTCCGAAGGTCTCACAAAAGACGATGTGGGCAGAGACGGATTTCTTGAACGCGCATGGGACTGGACACATGAATACGGCGGAAAAATACAGAACCAGCTCAAAAAGCTCGGCTCGTCCTGCGACTGGGAGCGCGAACGCTTCACTCTCGACGAGGGCTGCTCCGAAGCCGTTCAGAAGGTATTCATTGACTACTACAAGAAGGGGCTCATCTATCACGGCGAGCGTATAATCAACTGGTGTCCGAACTGCAAGACCTCTATCTCCGATATCGAGTGCGAATATGAAGAGCAGGAAGGTCACTTCTGGCATATAAACTACCCGCTCTCCGACGGCAGCGGCTTCGCCTTCAACAAGATGGTTCACGAGGTGTTCAAAACCGACCTGGCCGCGAAAGC
>CAMVGH010000161.1 GCA_947166945.1 uncultured Clostridia bacterium | reverse complement strand
ATCATTGACAACTCTGCTTCCATAGAAGGTACTACCATCTTCCAGCGTAGGTTCATATATAATTACAGTAGCGCCTTTAGCTTTAATCCTCTTCATGACACCCTGGATAGATGACTGCCGGAAGTTGTCGCTGTTGCTCTTCATGGTAAGACGGTAGACACCGATCATAACATCCTTCTCACCCACATATCCGCCCGTGTACGAGTTTCCACCGGCAATCTGCAACACCCTATCAGCGATAAAGTCTTTACGTGTTCTATTACTTTCTACAATCGCCTGTATCAGGTTTTCCGGTACATCAGCGTAATTCGCCAAGAGCTGCTTTGTGTCCTTTGGCAGACAATAACCACCGTAGCCAAATGACGGATTGTTGTAGAAGTCACCGATTCGAGGATCCAGACTAACACCTTTAATGATGTCCGCTGTGCTTAACCCTTTTATCTCTGCATAGGTATCAAGTTCGTTGAAGTATGAAACTCGAAGGGCCAAATATGTATTTGCAAAGAGTTTCACAGCTTCTGCTTCAGTTGTACCCATGAACAATGTATCGATGCGCTCCTTCTCAGCGCCTTGCTGTAGCAGTCCTGCAAAAGTCTCAGCCTTTTCTCTGTTCATAGCATCCGTACCAATGATGATTCGACTTGGATACAGATTATCATATAAAGCTTTAGATTCTCTGAGGAACTCTGGAGAAAACAATATTCTGTTCGTCCCATATTTATTGCGAACGCTTTCCGTGTAGCCCACAGGAATCGTAGACTTAATTACCATTATCGCTGTATCCGAAGACTTCAGTACCAGCTCAATCACGCTCTCTACAGCACTACAATCAAAGAAATTTTTATTAGGGTCGTAATTGGTAGGGGCCGCAATAATCACAAAGTCTGCATTCTTATAAGCACTTGCCCCATCGGTAGTAGCAGTTAAATCAAGTTCCTTCTCCACCAGATATTTCTCGATGTAATCATCCTGGATAGGACTGATTCGTTTGTTTATCTTCTCAACTTTTTCCGGAAGTATATCCACAGCCGTTACATGGTTGTGCTGTGAGAGAAGAACGGCCAGTGATAAGCCGACATATCCTGTTCCTGCTACTGCTATGTTCATTTTTGACTTAATCTCCTATTTTTTATCTTTTTAGTTAACGACACGAAGTGCCACCTGTAATGATATTCTTATCAGACATTTGTTCTGGAATATCTTTTCGACCATCTTGTGACAAAAACATCATCCTGATACTCTTACCCACTTATCTCAAAGCTCGTCCTTCACAAGCCGCAGTTTCAAACGCTTTCGCAACGTCATAACACATTCTCTGTTCCTCATTATATTTTCAACTTTTGAATTTCACCTTTAGCTCTCATGCACTGCTGATATCATAAAGAATAACCTTCACATCGCACCCTTCCTTGCGAACACAACCCAGATAGTCTTAAACAATATCTTGATATCCAGCGCAAAGCTCCAGTTTGTTATGTATTCCGTATCAAGCTTTACTACTTGCTCAAAGTCGGTAATTTCTGACCGCCCACTTACTTGCCACATTCCGGTAATACCGGGTTTGCAAGCAAGACGAGCACGATGATGATAGGCATACTTTTCCCATTCATCCGGGGTTGGAGGTCTTGTCCCGACAAGACTCATAGTCGATAGTAATGTACAAAAGAATTGCGGCAGCTCATCTATTGAATATTTCCGAATAAACTCGCCGATGCCGGTTTTCTTTGTACCGTCCGGCAAAATCTTATTTCCGATAATACGCGGGTCGAAGTCCATTTTGAACATCATTCCGTCGCTGACACGATTCTGTGCCATGAGTTCTTTCTTGCGTTCTTCCGCGTCCATATACATCGAGCGAATCTTGTAAATATAAAATCTCTTGCCATTTTGACCGATACGTTCCTGCTTGAAGATTATCGGTCCGGGGGACTGTGCCTTAATTATAGGACCCACTATCGCTATTGCGATAAGGGCAAGAATGCTACCCACAATGCCGCCGAGTATATCGAGGCAGCGTTTTGCAAGGTTCTGCACCGGTGTTGCGTAATTTATAGTTGTCGTCAGAACCGTGGTTCCGCCGATCTTTTCAACGAATTGCTTCTCTCCGAAAATACCCATTCCGGGGACATGATAGTGAAGCGGCAACGCCATTTGTCGGCAGGCTTCCATAAGCTCCGCTATCTTCGGGTCAGTGGAGGGGCAGTCTATGTAAATCGAATCTACCCATTCACGGCACAGATAATCCGCAGCATTGTCAATTGTCGCTACCACAGGCACACCTGCGATCTCTTTCAGATCAGTTTCCTGATCCATTATCACGCCGATGACCTGATAGCCTTCGACCTTGCTGTTCATAAGCCTTTGAAGGGTGCTTTCCGCATACTTCGGATTCAGTACCGCTATCATGGTGATTTTATTCCGTAACGGCGTACCAACACTACTCAATATCTGCTTCCAGCTAAGCCTCGTCAAATACCCTATAACTATGTGAAAACCCAGCGTGTACATAAGAACCAGGCGGGAGTACGACTCACCGGTCTGTCCTGCGAACAGATATGCTGTTGCGCCAAAGAATACCATTACACAATGCTTACACGTTTCCCAAAGTTCTCTCAAAGGACTTCGCTTGATGACATTGTGCATAGTGTTGAACAGCATCTGAACCAATGCATCAGACAGAAAAAGCACAATAGCGAGACTGCGGTACTCTGCTGTTGTATATGGTATGATATTCATTCTTATTAAAGTAGCGATAATAAACGCGACCTGAAGAACGATCTCATCTATGATAAAGAAATCAAGGTGCTTCGACCAGCCTTGCGCGTTTCGCTTGTACATACTATTTGTTTCCCTTCACAATGATCTGTGTGCCCGATAATATCAGTCAGCAGCTCCAATCGCCGTATATTTATCTGTACTATCGAGTTTAGGTATTCTGACTTTCACTGAAAAACCGATAGAATCAAGCCTTTTTATCTGCTCTGCCGTCAAAGATTTGCCCTTGCGCTTACCAAGAATGATCTGCTTCTGCTCATTCAGCCACTTATTTAACCAGACCCCGTTTACCTTATAGTCAGCCGGAACCTTCAACGAGCCATGTTCTTCATAATACGCTTTCGCAAGTTGATATCTTTCCTCCCAAGGGTCGTTCTTTCTGAACACAACACCAAGTGCAGACAGCTTTTCCTCGCGCTCTTTCGTCATTTTCTGTTCATTATACTGTTCAAACTGACGGGAAAGCCACATACCAAGTTTGATGCCGGACTCTGACACATAGCCTACCGGAACTCTGACATTCCCAAACTTCTCCTTGTAGCGAACAAGCTCGCTGTACTGAGCATTCCAAATACGGTCAAACCTGCTCTCCCAAAGCATTCCAACGGAATCAAGCCTGTTTATTTCATCTTCTGTGAGATTAGGATTATTCTCCTTCCGGTATCTTCTCATACGGTCGATCCATGCGCCGAGACGGTTTCCGTCCGCATCAACATACTGCGACGGTACATCAAGATCACCGTGTTCCTCAACATATCTGACAGCCGAGTAGTAGAATTTCTCGAAGACAAAGTCATGAACTTCCCATACCATACCGAGCTCATCGAGAGCAGAAACACGCTCATCTGTAAGAAATCCGTTCCTGATACCGCTTCTGCGGCAAGTTCTAAGATTTGCTATCCAACTGCCAAGATGTATTCCGTTATCGGTGATAAAAGTCCTTGCAGGGCTCAGGTCGCCATTCTTTTCCTTATATTCGACACAAGCCTGATAGTATCTGTTCCATACGACAGTAGCCATACTGTCCCAGCGCATACCGAGCTTGTCAAGTTTTTCAATGCGTTCGGGAGTAATCAGTCCGTCTGTCAGCCCGTTGAAGACTCTCCGCTGTGTTTGCAGCCAGGCGCCGAGGGAGTAACCGTCCGAGGTGAAATATTTAATCGGAACATCAAGATTCCCGTATTCGTCATAAAACTCTTTTGCCTTCTCATACATCAGATCCCACGATGCCGTGAGGGTTTCTTCAAGATTGTCAAACAAGGACTTGCAGTCAGCCACCTTGTCTATCAGCTTGAATGTCTCGTTGACAATGTAGGTATCCTTACCGAGAGAGCGGTAATATGAAATGGCAGCCGCCATTTCTTCCTGGATATCATCAATGCTGTAGAGGTTCTCGATGTTGTTAACTATATCAAAAATTATCGGTTCTTTCGATTTGGAAGCAGAAAGAGCACGCCCGATCTGCTGCTTGTAAATTATAGGCGAGATTGTAGGTCTCATAAGGATAACTCCGGAGATATCATCTACATGGATCCCCTCGTTAAGCGCATCTATGCAGAACAGCAATCTCAAATGGTCACTGTGGTCAGCCTTGAACTCATCGAATTCAGCACTTGCCGCCGGATCATCGGAATAAACAGAGTAAACCTGCGGTTCTCGGTCAACCCGCCAGAACCAGTTATCAACAAGCGCCATATATTCCTGCATAGACTCGTGATCGGGTGTAAACACTATATACTTGCCATGCCTGTCCGTCATGTGTTTGTCGAAAATAACATCAAGGCCGTCCGCGTTCTCTAACTTTCTGCGGAGAGCTTCCAGATATTTTTGCGCCTTATCCCTGACAGCCTTACTTTTGGCATGCTTCGCTCTATACCCGAACTTTTCCAAATCTTTCTGATAAGAAAAGATAGAAAGCACATATTTCGGAGGATTGAGCACACCGCGGACGATAGCTTCACCAAGAGTCATCTGACTGGCAATATTCCCGTCAAACAGTTCTTTTGCCATGTCACGCCGGTTGTCAAGGTAGCGTATATTGGTTGCGGAAAGTCCAAGCATCGGAGAATCAGGAAACTGCCCACGCAGTCTTTCAATGCCCTGCCCCCAGCACTGCGCTCCGGCACGGTGATATTCATCATATATGATAATATCAGGCTCTATCGCGGCTATTTCTTCTTCCGTCATATTCATAAGCCTTGCGTAGGTGCAGAATTCGATATTTTCGGGAGCGTAGCCGTTTGCAGCCTTTTTCAGATTTTCGATCTGAGTATCAAAAATGTACTCCGAAGGTGCAAGCCACAGCACTTTCTTGTTCGGATTATCCTCACAGAATTTGAACCCTATGAATGACTTTCCGGTTCCTGTAGGGTGAATGACACAAGCCTTGCCGGTCTCGGCAAGCATAGCAACAGCGCTCTCATAAGCCTCACGATTATGATCAAACAACTCTATTGCCATGCGACCGCCCCCTCAAAAATTTCGCAAAATTAGCTATTTTACGACCAATTATGAGCAAGGCAATATTGTTATCAAAAATCTTCATGTCAATTGACGAGCATTTATGACGGTATTATAGATGGTCAGGCTGAAGCCTTGTCCCATGTCAGCAAATTCATAAATTCTTTCTTACGTTCCATTGAGGAATGGACATAGAGGTTAAGGGTAAGCTCGACAGAACTGTGACCGAGAATTTCAGACAGCGTTTTCACATCAAATCCCGCAGCAACACAGTTTGTGGCAAAAGCGTGGCGAAGGCTGTGGAAGTGAACTGACGGCAGATCTGCGTTATTTAGTATTCTTGCAAAGCGATACTGCAAAGTTCGTGGTTCTAATGGCTTTATGTTTGCGGAAAGCACAAAAAGGTCAGGAGAATCCTTGTACTGCTCCAACAAAGTGATAAGGCATTCAGGAATCGGTATCTCACGGACGGAACTCTTGCTCTTAGGCGCGGTTATGACTAACTTTGTCCGTGCTTTTACATTAACTGTCTGAATACGCTGGATAGTTTTATTGACGGTAAGAATTCGTTTTTCGAGGTCAATGTCCTGCCATTGGAGCGCACAGAGTTCACCTATCCGGAGCCCTGTATATAAAGACAGGAGTATAGCAAGAGCAGTCGAACAGGGGTTACGGGTAAGATGTTGGATCAGCCTCATCTGCTCATTCTTACTTAGTACAGCAACTTCAGGTCTGCTATGTCTCGGCATTACAATGCTGTCCATTATGTTTCTGACACCGTAAGTGATGTTCGCATAGCGGAATACGGATTTAAGAAGAACTAAAATATCATAGATATACCGTTCAGAAAGCCCTTGACAGCGTTTTGCTTCTATAAACCGATAGATGTCATTTGCAGTAATTTCTGTACAAACGATTTCCCCGAGAGCTGGAATAATATGCTTTTCAGCTTTCATTCTGTAATTAGCCACGGTGGACTCTTTCAGTAATGGCTGTTTGCGTTGTATGTATTCCACGATAAGATCTTTGACGGTCATTTTCGTTAAGAGGCAATGATTGAATGTACTATTATATAAGTACATCGCTTTTCGTTCAGCTTCTTCCTCTGTTTGCCCATATACAGACTTATATCGGCGCCTGCCATTAATGTCGGTTGAATATATCCGTACTTCCCAGCGACCGTCTTTACGCAGATAAGTGTTCAAATTTGCCATAATTTACCTCCGATTATACAAATTATTAGCAGAATTGTGCATTATAACGAATTTTTACGCCAATTTTCGGCAATATTACAAAAAGGTATTGACAACTATCTAAATTGCTGATATAATAATTGTGCAAATTGAAACAATGCCCAATCTATTATATATAGATTATCATAAAATAGCTAATTTTGCGAAAAAAACGATGTGAGCACCATGGCTTACATCGGTTTTGTTTTTTAGCAAAGGAAACCCGAAAAATGTATATTTTGTGGTATTGATATATATAAATATATTTATTCCGCTTATCAAGATGAAATTAACTTCCGCCGTCAAGCTATAGCATAGTATAAGTATATGTATTATAGTTTATTAGTTACCTAACATATTTATAATATTAAATTTGAAAGGAACGGTGAGCTATATGCACATCATAAACAGAAATGAAAAGATAATCTA
>CAMVGH010000160.1 GCA_947166945.1 uncultured Clostridia bacterium | reverse complement strand
CGGAAACGCCGGAGCCGAACTTTCCGAAGTAAGCGGGGCGTTCGAGCGCATCAGCGAACAGTACCAGAACGTAAGCGCCCACATCGAGCGCGCAAATCAGCTCGGTACTACCAAGAGCGTTCTGTTCGAGAACATCGACAATATGGCAGAACAGATCGAACCTCTTGTAAAGAGTTACTGATAAAAACCGGCACTGCGCGGGATATCCGTGCGGTGCCGTTATCTCTTGAAGAAAGGAATCAACCTGAATGGAATCAATAACAAACGAGGAAATTGACTGGAAACGTATAAGGCTTATTCTCACGGTCGGGATAATAGCGTCTCTGGCGGTTCTTGCGTCGGATATGCTTCTCGGCTGGGGAAAAACAAGGGCAGGCGCATTTGCGGGGCTGGAAACGATGTTCAACAAATACCGCACGGTTTCCACCGGAAGATGTGTGCTGTCTGCGGTTCTCGGTCTTATCGGCATACCCGCCGAGGGACTTTGCTATTCCGCCGTTTATAAGCTCATAGCAGTCGGAAGCAAGTCACAGGCCTCGGTTTTCAGAATAGGCGTCATCGGGAATATCGCGCTCGGAGGAGCTGCGCACGCACTGTGCTGCGGAGCGGTATATTTCTATTCAAGGCAGTACACGATAGATCCGGAGAGCGCATTCTGGGAAGGTCTGCAATTTGCCGCGTTCATGCTTCTGCCGGCGCTTATCCTTTACGCGATATTTTTATGCATACTTATCTTCGCGCAGTTTCGGGCGTTCTGGAGAGAGATGACCCCTTATCCGAAATGGTGCGCAGTATTCTCCATAGCTGCCGGGATCATATTCTTCGCGGCTCTGAAATCACTCGGCGGCGCACCGTTATTTGAGGGTCTCGCGGCGGGAAGCATCAGTCTCGGCAATCTGCTGATGTTCGGGGGACTTCTCGCCATGTCAAAGAAAGCGGAAACCGGAAATTTCTGAAAACGAATATCCCTTAAATTGTCCCGTTTCGGGGATAATTCCCCGCTGCGGCGTTGACCTTTTTCGTTTTTTGCGTTACAATAACAACAGAACAACGGAAAAGGAGGCCACCGCCATGAACAGACCAGACGATATGAACAGAAAGGAACTTACAGATTACTGCTGTGACAGGCTCACAGCGATCCCCTGCCCTACTCCCCGCCCCGAGGACTATCACCGTATTTACTGCGACTGCATGAAGCTCGCCCGCAGATACGGCTACTCAGACCGCGTTTTTGCGGATATCTGGTATAATGCCCGTCTCTGGTTCGAGGCTGTCGGATCACGCGTCTGTACTGCCGCCGACCGCTGCGCTTGAGTGCCTCCGGCGGGCGGGGGGAGGAAGTGAGCGGAGAAGGAAGGGACCCTTTCGAGAAAGGGTCTCCTCCCTCCCCCTCTCCCTCCCTGGTCTGTCGGTTACCTATAGAGAAGTCCCCGCATAACGCTGACAAACATACTGCGGCTTATTCAGACTGAATACAATATAAAGGCTAAAATCGCAAATAAACGGCGGTTTTAGCTTTTTTGTTGCTTTCCGCACTTTTGTCAACACATTTCACATCAAAAAAAGTGCATTTCACACCATACATTAAAGATTTATGTCATATTGTCCGATATAATAATGTAAGGGGTGATACCATGAGATTTGCAGTATGCGATGATGAAGCCGAGCTTCGCAGAAGCATTTCGGATAATATAAAGCTGTTCAGCCCGGGTGCGGTGATAACCGGGTTTTCTTCCGGCGTGGAGCTTCTCGCAAGCCCGGACAGCTTCGACATAATTTTTCTTGATATAGGAATGGACGGCATCGACGGTATGCAGACTGCGCGGGAACTGCGGAAGAAAGGGTGCAGTTCCGCGTTGATCTTTGTGACCGCATTTGAGGACAGAGTATTTGACGCGTTCGATGTCGGAGCATTCAACTTTCTCGTAAAGCCGGTATCGGCGGAGAAGTTCTCGGAAGTCCTGCAAAAAGCGATAGAAAGCCGTTCCGTACCAACAGCCAATGCCACGAACGACAGGTTCATAGCGGTAAAATCCGGCGGTGTCAGTACCAAGCTTGCGCTGTCGGAGATAATGTACGCCGAGGTGTTTGACCGCACTCTGATACTGCACACGGCGAGCGGGAAAGTCGAGTACCGCGGCAAGCTGTCCGAATTTGAGAAATGCACGGACAACAGCTTCTTCCGCACCCACCGCTCATATCTGATAAATCTGCGGTATCTTGCAAGCTACACATCTTCGCAGGTGACGCTTGACAACGGCGACAAGGTGATACTTGCGAAAAAGCGCTATTCAGAGCTTGTGAAAGCGTATATGCGCTTCATCAGAACGGAGGATTGAATGTACGAATATCTTGAGATCTACACGGACATCAGCCTCACGCTGACGATGATAATTACGATTCTTGTGTATTCCGTCGGGCTTATGCAGTTTCTCCGACCGTTCACCAAAAGCCGTCCTGCGCGGTATCTTACGGGGCTGACGTATGCGGCGATAATGCTTACGATGTTCCTCCTGCCGCAGGAGTTCAACAATCTGCTCGCCTACGGTGCCGGAGTTGTCGGCGCGTTTGCAGTTTTTACACTGCTCGACCGGCGTAACTACTGGCAAAAACTGTTTCTCGCATTCTCGTTCTTTTCGATACGCTGGCTCACCGCCGCTGTCGGCACGTCAATATGGCTGAAAGTTTATGGCTGGACTTGCGGATTCGTCATTGACACATTCATGTTCGAGCCCGAAAAACAAGTTGCCGCATACATCGTGTACGATGCTGTCGAGGGCTGCATAATGGCGGGAATTATGCTCCTGCTGATAACGATATTCCACAAGGTCTATGTCAGCAAAAACGAGAAAATGAGCGTCAAAGAGGCACTACTGCTGATGCTGCCGAGTATTGCGGGAGTGTTCAACTACCGACTCCTGCTCTACTTCAACAGCATTGACACACGCGATATAAACATCAGCCCGTATGACCTTGTTTCTTTCGCGTTTTACCTCGTTTCCTACACGACGCTTGTGGCGGTAATATGGTTCTATGAGCAGATCAAAGCCGCACAGCGAAAGGAAAAAGAGAACGCAATGCTTGTCATGCAGACCGACAATATCCGCGACTACATCAGCGGTGCGGAGAGCCTTTACCGCGATATCCGCGCAGTCCGGCACGATATGCGAAATCACCTTGCAGTCCTCGAAAGCCTGCACGAACGCGGCGAGAATGAAGCATTTGAAAGCTATCTGCGGGAAGCACGCGCCCGTATCGGGAATGACCCCGGTATCAGCAGCGGCGACCCGGTGACCGATGTTATCCTGACCGAAAAGCAGTCCGAAGCCGCAAAGCACGGTATCACATTTGACTGCGATTTTCACTATCCGTCCGATCTCAAAGACGGTGCGCTGGATATGAGCATTATCCTCAATAATGCGCTGAATAACGCGATAGAAGCGGCGGAGAAATGCCCGGAGAACGAGCGGAATATAGCGATAACTTCATCACGGAAAAAGAATGCGTTCATTATCATGGTCACAAATTCCTGCACCGGTGCGGAAATTGCAGACGGAGAACTTCCTGCAACCACCAAATCCGACAGCGAGAACCACGGTTTCGGACTTCTGAACATCAGAAACACCGCCGAAAAGTACGGCGGCGGTATCGAGATCAACTGCAAGGACGGAAAGTTCACGCTCACTGTAATGCTGATGCTGCAATAATTCACGCACTAAAAAGCGCGTTTCACAGCAATTTGCTTGATATTTCAGAATCAATTCCGATATTATAAATGCAGGCGGTGAAAACTTGCTGTCACGGGCGAAGAATTACCCGCTTGCAGAGAATAACTACGGATTGCCGGCGGGCGCTTGCCCGCGAAAGGAATTGGTGAATATGATAACAAACACAATGTCGGCTCTTATGACAGCCGGAACCACGCTCAAACAGGCACAGGTGCAGCAGAGTGCAGTCAGAAAAGACGAGGGACACGCTGGACTGCTGAAATCGGAGATACAGAACTCCGTCAAGACCGATACTTCCGCGAAAGAAGCGGAACTGAAAGAAACCGAGAATCACGCTGCTGAATTGAAGTCGAAGCAGTCGGAAATGCTTGCAAATACCAATGACGAGCTCAAAAAGAACGTTGACCGTGCGGAGATCGCAGACCGTGAAGAAGAGAAGGAAGCTGCGAAAACAACGGAGAAGAAGGCTGCGGACAAGACCGAAAAGACTGACAACTTCGGTAACGCTCCGAGGACAGACGAAAAGGAGAGCGAAGATGCGGAAAAGACCGGTGAGACTGCGGAACCAGCGGTGCAGACTGTTGTTCCCGACCCGATACGCGCACCAAAGCCTATGGACATTAAGGCATAGGGGGTGAAGATATGGATATGAGAATAGGCAGTGGTTTTTCTTTCCCTGTAACCGCGCCGAAAACAAGCACTAACAAGACTGCTGCCGGCGAGCTTTCGCGCCTTTCCGACAAATTCAAAGGCTACAGCTTTTTTGCTGCAGATATCAGACCCGGAATGATCTACGGTTCGAAAAATACAACAAATGTTGCTATTTCACCGCAGTTTCTGAAGAAAATGGCGGATGACCCGGAGCTTGAAGCGGAATACGAAAAAGAGATCGAGAATATGAAGCGCCTCGATGAACAGAATGTCCGCACCCACGAAATGAACGGCGGAAAGCTGATCGCGCAGGGCTGGGCGATAGACAAGGACGGCGGTATCAGCAGTTGGAGTATCGGAAACCCCGGCGGGAATATCCGCATGAAATCGCCTACGGAATATGCAAACGAGCTTTATGAAAAGAAGAAAGAAAAAGGTAATGTAGTTTTGAAACACAGAGCAAATACCGCTAAAAACAAGCCTTCAATACGGTTTGACAGGAAAGTATAAAGGTGGTGAGGGTATGGCAGTCAACGGAATCGGAACGTTTAAGTATAAAAGTATTTATGATCTTACCAACAACCGTAAAGAAACTACGGAAAGCGCCGATGAGCCTGTCAGCGATACGCCGGAACGTGACCGAGTAGAATTCTCCGCCGAGGGTCTTGCCACCATTGAAGCGGAAAAATCCCAAGACAAAGGAATTGCTGTCAGCGAAGAACTCGCGGAGGACGAGGAGACTGCTGACAATGAAGGCGATAAGATCGAATCCGAGTCCGTCAGCGTGAGTATGGGCATAAATGCCGCAAAACTTGCACGAATGCTTGCCGCCGCAAGAACGCGGTCACAGGTGCAGGCGGTCATGGAGATGATACAATCCGATCTCCGCGAGTGCGATGCGGGCAAGGAAAATGGGTATGACGTTGATGAAGCGTCAGTTTCAGCCGCCGAAAGTCTGCTTGAAGAAGCAAAATCCCGTATGAGCAGTGCCGAAGACCGTGAGCCAACCCCGCAGGAAGAAATGATGTCCGCGCTGGCATCTCTGATGTAAGAACAGGTGATAATATGAGCAACACTATTTACATATCCGCGCAGACCGCGTATATGAAAGCATTCGCGGAGAGCATCGCGCCGAAAACGCCAGATATCAGTTTTACAGACGCACTTGAAAACTTCATGAACGTGCAGTCGCTTGACGACTATAGGGCGTACATCAAAGACCGCATTTCCTCGCTTGTCCTGCACCCGTCGCAGTTCGGTGATACTTACGCCGTGAGCATTTCCGATGCGGGGTTTAAGCGAATGCAGGAAGATCCGGATTACGAGAAGTGGGTGCTGGAACAGATCCACGGTGCGTTTTCGGCAGCTGTACCGCCGGGAATGCGGCAGCTCTGCGGCACGCAGTACCACACCCTGCAATTCGGCAGCAAGCCGGAGCATTTCCACGCGGAGCAGTATTCCACGGGCGAGGGCAAGCTGACAAAAGAGGAAAAGGAAGAATACTGGAAACAGCTTAAGGAAATTCGGGACAAGCGCCGCGAGGAATTTGAGAAGCTGCTGAAAAAGAAGAAGATAGCGCTTGCACAGGCTCAGGCGCTGTCGATCGAACGGCGGCTCGCGTTTGCTTCGATGATCGACGCGGAAACGGATATCCCCGACGCTATGAGCTATGCGGCGGCAAATGTCAGCGAGGTATCGCCTGTCATCTTCCTTGATATTTCCGAATTGCTTGCAATGATGTGAAATGGGGTGAGAAAATGAGAAGTTATGGATTGAGCCGTTATGCGCCTTACAGGCATTCGTCGCTCTACAACCGCACTCGTTTGAGTGTGAACAAGCAGCTTTTGACGAAATCGAACAGCGCAAATGCTGCTCGCAAAGCCTATCAGACCGCATCAAGCACCGCAGTCACATCGGGCAGTCTGAAAAACGCGGTGTCCGGTATTGCGTCATCGGTCTCCGAACTGAGCAAAGCTATGTCCGGCACAGACCGCGAGAAGCAGTATGATGCGGCAAAGAGTTTTGTTGACAGCTACAATGACCTGTATTCATCGGTGAAGAACTCCCGCAATGCCTTTGTTTCCGGCAGAACCACGGTTATGACAAATACGGCGGAAGCATATTCGGGAACTCTCGAAAGTGCGGGTGTAACTGTCGGCAAGGACGGGAGCCTGTCGATCGACAAGGATAAGTTCATGGCTGCCAACAGCAAAGCAGTTGACCGTGCATTCGGACGTTCGTCTTCATTCACGGGTTCCGCTGTATCACAGGCTGTCAGCGTTTCACGATATGCCGACAGCGAGAGCTTTTCCGGTTTCGGCGGATATAACAGCTATGGCGGCTACTCGAAGAACGATCTGTTCGGATATGCCGGGACTACCAAGAACGGCTTGCTCGCAGGTTATCTGCTGAATCAATGGATATGATGATTCAATGTGCTTATCGCCACTTCGGTGATAGACAGCAAAACAAACGATAAAAAGGCAGCCTGAGAGATCACGCTGCCACAGGAATCAGGGTGCTTCTTTATCGGAAGTCAACTTCTGTCGGTCAGCCCCTCTGTCACCTGCGGTGACACCTCCCCAGCGGGGAGACCA
>CAMVGH010000159.1 GCA_947166945.1 uncultured Clostridia bacterium | reverse complement strand
CATTAAGCGAAATGTCATTAAGCTGGTTAAGATCGCTGAATATACTAACCTTATGGAATTTCGTAACACCTGTGATAAAAACAAATCGGATATATTCATCAAAGCTCTTCAAGGTGCTGAAAAAGGCTCTGAATACTTCTTTATTATGTTCCTGTATTCCGATATCGTCAGCGACATCAAGAAACGGCTTATCATACTCGTCAACAAGAACGACACAACCGAGATTTTTCTTTTGGCTTGCTGTTATAAGCAGATTACGAAATCTTTCACCAAGAGAACCGACAGCAACGACATCATATTCTTTTTCCCATCGTCTTAACTGCTCATCAAGTATATCCTCAAGTCCGTTCTCATTTCTGTAACTCTGTCCGTTGAAATCGAAGCAGAACACCGGATACTCTTTCCAAGCATTCTCTCTGTCAGCCTCAAGCCCGGATATTGCAAGGTCTTTAAAAAACTCTTGTTTGCCTTCCCAGTAGGCTTTAAGTGTGGATATAAAGAGACTTTTTCCAAAACGACGCGGTCTTATAAAGAGGAACTGCTTGCCAGATTGCACCAATTTATGTATATATGCGGTTTTATCAATATATAGATAGCCATCACTTCTTAGCCCGACAAAACCTTGTACTCCTATAGGCAGTTTCTGTCCCATACAATTGATCCTCCTTACGGATAAATCATTCATATTATACCACATTTTAGACGCTAACTCAATACTTTTTTGAAACTTCCGGTCGTTACACAGCCACTCAGCACGCCTCCTTTATCGAATACGGGCAATCCACACTGCCGCATCCGCCGTTAAGATAGCACGGCACCTGCTCATTTTCATCTGTAAACTGCGGAATACAGGTCTCAAACTGCATATTCGTCTGCAAATAACCGGATATCATGTTCTTCAGTTCATCTATATGACAGTCTATCCAGTCAAGCTGCGACCTTTTGAGCGGAGCGTTTGCCTCCAACGGCATCATCGAGCGTATCAGCTGATACATATAGAAGTCGATATTCCGCTGTCTTTCCTTTGAATACTCATAGAAATCTTTCATGATCCATTCCTCCCGATCGTTATTTCAGTCTTTTCAGATAATCTCCAAATCTATGCACTGCGGAGGCTCGTCCAGGTCATCCCATTCATCCTGCCATTCGCGTTCGCACGGATAGATCATACCTTCGAAGCCCCTTTCGGACTCCCAGATGTCAAATGACTGCTCCGGATCACCAAGAAGTAGGCTTACATTCCCTTTACTGTAATTTACAGCCGCTATAAAAGCGTCTTTAAGCGTAAATCCGTGGTCAGCGAGCCATTTCAGCTTGAATACCTCATACTCATTCATCTTCCTCCTCCTTGGCTCTTTGGGCATCGTATCTCATACTGCTCAGTGCGCTCTTTATCGCTTCGGTATTGCTGCAGGAATAGTTCTCATCATGGTCAAGATACCATTTTAGTTCCTCAAACAGCGCCTTTTTCTTATCGTCATCTTCTGTCTTATACCAATCGAGGTCATCGTTCTCTTCAGAAAGGACACTCTCAAAGTCCTGAAACAAGAAATCCTCGTCTTTGGCATAATACAGGCCGGTGGCGATCTCCGGCAGCTCACCGTCGGAAATGCTGTTCCACAGCTTCACAGCAGCGTTAAGGAGCTTGTTTACCGACTCCTTGCTGCATTCTTTCATCGTGTCTTCTATACATTTCATGCACTCGTCAAGTGCTTTTACCATATTTTCGCTCATATCCGTCCTCCGTTATATAGAATATCCCACATAATTATCGATTCTTGTCTTAAGTATATAGCGCTGTTTACGGCTCATCTCACAATAGCGAGGAAAAAGCGCCTCAGCTGCATCATACCACCGGCTTACACCGTTCTCATAGTCCTTTATCTTTTCAGCCGCAATTTTCTTTTGACTCGAAAACATCTTTTTTGAAAAAAACATATTCATTCCTCCTCAGGCAGCACAAACCAGCCATTCAGCCAGCAGCTCTTCCGCATTGCTTATTCCGCTATCTTCGACGATCTTCTTCACCGTTGACATATCGGTATATTCATTCTCCATAAAGCTCCACAATGTTTCACCGTTCTGCTCCGCATCGGTAAGAGCATAAATAGCACTTACATTACGCATACGCCTGATCTCTTCATCATTATCGATCTTTTCGCCATCAATGTCATAAAGAGCATTCTCATTTGAAATGGCATCAAGGCGGTCGATAACAGCAGACAGTTCAAACGCGAGCCTACCGTCCTCGCTGTTGTCGTCGAGAGCATACAAAAAGTTGATAAGTTTTGCGTACCCGTCACAAGTTACGGATTCCTCGTACTTGTAGCTGCTGTTATAGTAGATTTCCAGCAGCGATGACAAGTCTACCGCATCTGTGCCGCTGCGGGTGAGCATCCTGATCTGGTATCCTCCCGCAAAGTTGTCCGGTTTAGGCTCAAGATCGTCGTAAGCGGTCTTTATCATATCTGCCGCGTCCGACTCTGTGATCCTACATACCTGCTCAATAAGCCAATGTCCATAGTTCATGATCTTTTCCTCCTTGTTTTGCATAATAGCATCATACTCCGTTCATCAAAATACTTGCTGAACCTATTATGATAGCGATAACGGAAATAAAAATAAGAAAACCTCCATGTATATAACATGAAGGCTTTCCGCATTTCGCAGGAACAATTATGAGGGTATGATATTTTCAGTTTTCTAACTGCCGGGCAAATACATCTGACCGGATGCCGAACAATTCCCATACAACATCGTCCAGGACATTGTAATCGTTAGGGAGACTGTAAGCGTAGCAGTCGACTCCGAGCTTGCTTTCGGTAAACTTGATCTTATCCTTAGCGTCATCCTGACGTTCCAGTTCGCGTATGGTTATCGGTTCACGCTCGATAAGATCCTGAAGATGTACTCTTTTTCCGAGTGTACGAAAGAAAGCCCTTGCATGTTTACGCTGTTCGCGTGTTTCGTTACCCCTTGCGTTTCCTTTAGCTATAACAGCCAATGTCCGGATCGTTTCCTTGATAATGTTCTTTTCATGTGTACTCATCTTTTTCTGCTCCTTTTCGTAATATGTAGGGATTGTACTGCTCACGGCAGCTCGTTCACAGACATAATAAAAAGGCGAGCAAGAGTCCACTAAGCGAAATGCTTTATAAACTCCGTTCGTCTCATATAAGTCCATACATATTATGATAGCGAGTTGACCTCGATAAAGATACAGCCGGAATGATCCGAGACCATTGTTATACATTAAGTTCCACAAAAACAAAGCCCGCCGACCTTGTAATGGTAAGCGGGTTTTGTATCGTTCATAAAGTTTTTCAGATGATTCAAGCCTTTAATCCGGATCTTACCTCGAATTCGGGGACTGACAGTTTGGCTCGTGTGGCGGCACCGGCTAATGTCAGGGTACCATCCCTAACAAGATCGGCCAATGTTTTTAAAACGCCTATTTCAATGCCTTCCGCTCTGCCTTCTTCTCTGCCTTCTTCTCTGCCTTCTTCTCTGCCTTCCACTCTGCCTTCTTCTCTGGCATCGTTCTTGATCCCTTCAATAGCTTCACACATATCAACACTCTCCTTTCCGCCCGCATAATTCAGATTTGAGTTTGTCACGATGTTCAGCATATCGGCTGTTTTACGCGAAACCTTGCGATATGCCGCGTCTTCCTGTAACATACAACTTAATTTATTCTTATTTTTGGAGTATTTCACATACTTTAATGCAAGATTAAGCTCCGTATGGAATTTCGCAAAATCCTCGTCCGCTATATCCGCGGGAGCGATGAGATGAATATGGTAGTTGTTCACAAACCCTAATATACTCTCGTCTGCCGCAAGCATACTGTGCAGATCCCTCGGTGCAGTCCACTCGTCCGCTCCGAAATACATCGTCAATGTAATGACCGGCAGCAGCTTATCGGTCTTGTAAAATCCCGACAGAAAATCCGCGCTCGTTTCCGGCTTGTCTCCGGCGGCTCGGTGAGACTTTGCCGCAGCCTCGACCTGTTTCACATACTGTCCCGCATCATAGAACATATTTTTTACGGGCATAGCGTTATGTATTTCCGATTGATCCTCAATACCGAGCAACAGATATGCCGCGTGATCGTCAGTCATTGCGGTCACTGTTTTAAGGACATCACGATATCTTTGCTCCGGTACCGATTGCTCTCCGCTTCCATACGGAAGAACTATCTGCGCGGTATCGAGCGGTTTAAGCTGTTCCGGCTTTATCACCTGCTCGCCGTTATAGAGATAATAGTTGAACGCATCGGCGAAGATCTCGTTATCCTGCATATACTCTTTTGTTATTGCATCTTTTTCAGACATTTTGTCACTTCCTGTTCGCATTATTATTATACCATCGATCTGCTGTTCTGTCAAGAGAAATATCATATTTGAACAGCGCAGATCGGGACTTACGGTCTTATCGGCAGTGGGTCTCTACGCTGATTCCGCAGCTTTCTCCTCATGTGCCTTCACTAAGGCATCAAGCAGCCGATAATAGCTCGGGGTGTACCAGACATCCGCTTCGTCGTTTTCGGGCATAAGTACATCGCCTGTAGGTGCTTGTGTCAGAGAATTCCCCCATATCACGTAACCGGCGCAGTTACATAGGCTGAGCTGGATATAGCACATCTTGACAGCCACAAGGTCGATATCCTGTCCAACGAACAGCACCTTATCCGAAATGTCGTTCAGACCTTCCTTCTTACAGGCTGAGGCGAATGCAAGCAGCATGACTCCGGCTCCGCAAGTGGGGTCATTGACCGATACATATCCTTTTTTCTCAATACACTCCTCTATTCCTTCTCCATAGGACATAAGTCCCATCATTTCTGCAACGTGCCACGGTGTAAAGAACTGTCCCTTCTGATTCTGACCGAGACCCAGCCCCATATAGATCTCTCCGAGAAAATCCTGCTCCGGATTTTTATCAAGAGCAAGCATTGTTTCCGAGAACAATCTGCAAAATGTATCAACTTCACTTTTTTGATATGTCCCAATTACAGACATATAGTCTTGTTCTCGTTTTTCCCTTACATTATCTCGATGATCGACAGCATTGGATATAGATATAGCGGTGATCGTCAGATAATCCTGCCATACCTTCCAACTGTTTCGAGTTTCACATAATGTCATAAATTCCTTTACAAATGCTTTCTGATCCTCCTTAAACACATACTGATTTCTTCCCATAAACAACAGACCTCCCATATATAGTAATAAAACTCCGTTCATCAGAAGTCTCACATTACTATTATGATTATGGTATGTGTTATGAAAAGAGGATCAAAGAAAAGCCTGTTTGTCAAGTTTTTAGGTTTGACTCATCGTGATGCCATATACAGATCCGCTATGCGAAGCTCAACTATAAAATGCTCGTCGATCGGTATTATTTTCAGCCCTGTAATAATATCAAAGTATTCTTTAAGAGCATATAGATCAAAATTGTCAGTTCTGAAACAGAGCTTGGCATCGGTATCGCTGGGGATAAGCCTAAAGCCATAGAATGAGGATGCTTGTTTTTCGGATACAATTCCTATAATATCAAGCACTTTTTTCATAGTTTCAGGAAGAACTTCGTTAATACAAACAGGTTCCGGACTTCTTGCACATTCTTCGGTAAAAACATCGGTTTTCAAAAGTAAGATGTCATCACTCATCGTCGTTCACCCCTTCTGAAGCAGTAAAACTGTATGAAAATGAAAAGCTCTGTTCGTTATTTCCGCCGTTTGTTATACTGAAACTATCCGTCCCATTCTTTATCAAGCTAAAAAGATGTTCAACCTCAAGCGAACCCAACAGAAGATCCTTTTTAAATTTTGCGTCTACAAGGATCATATTATCAAATTCCTCTATGTCAACGCTTTCAGCACCGAACTTTTTTATATAAACGACATCATCCTTATGCGATTTTGACAGTTTTTTCTCACTTATTGATTTAATGCTGTCAGTGTTTACCGATGAATCCGACAAGACACTATTTATTCCGATCATATCACTGTTATTTCCGATATATGAATACTTTCCCACATAAACCACATCCTCTCATTATTTTCAGTGCGCAGAACGCTTTCATTATATCATAAGTGCAGACAGATGTCAACAAAAAGCAGTCATTCAGTTCGATCATCTATAATACGACAAACATATTATGATAGGATTTTACAAGATTGTATATAATACGACATTTTATACACAACAAAAAACGGATCTTCAAAATAAAGATCCGTTTCAAATATGCTTCTGTGAACATTTTTGTTGATTACTATTTGCTTTCTTTATCCGGATAAAGACACCTCAATCCGTTGCGGTCATATGTAAGTCCATGATTTCGGATATATCTGACGCATTGACTGCACACTTCTATTGTAGAAAGCTCGTTATCTGTTCTGAAAACCAAAGACCTGAAATGTGTACCTGCTTCAAGAATTCTCCCGCATATTCTGCAAAGAGCCTGGCGCTTATGCAGTACAACAACATCAGACACAAGTGTTTCCGATGTAAAGTGACTTTCTTCGTTCTCGGGTATTTTCTCGCACACATCTCTGCCGTAATTAAGACGGATAGTCCTTTTGTTATCAAAGACGATCAACATATCAGCATTCTTATTGATACTGCGCACCGTGCCTTTAAGACCAAGCGGCAGCTTGTGCTTTCCGCCATACTTTATGAGACGTACTCTTGTTCCTTTGGTAAATGTTTTACAGAGGGCTTCCACGGCATCCGTAACGGAAACCTCCCCGGTTTCGCCATTCTTCATCACGCACCAATCCCAGAACGAAAGATGCTCATTCACTACTCGTCTTATATTCTCACGGTAACTTTCTGCACATTCTTTTGAAAAGGCGGTTCCGAATCGGTCGATACATCTGTCCCATTCTTTTCCGATGTTGAGTTCAAGACCGTTTCGGACTGATAATGGGTATATCATACAGAATTGTCTCCTTTCACATAGATATCCTCAAGATCATCGGTGATCTCATGCTTGACCCGATCATTGACTTCCGCCCTTTTGGCGTTGTTGAACCTGTCCAATGAGCCCACCAAATACCCTGTGATGCGCCTGATACGCTCAAACGGCATCTCGTTATAGCTGTATGCCAGTTCAACATAATCACCATCAACTATAGTGTCCAGAGATGTAAGGACGCAATTCGGGCGGCGTTCTCTTCCGCGGGCAATAT
>CAMVGH010000158.1 GCA_947166945.1 uncultured Clostridia bacterium | reverse complement strand
GGAGCCTTCGTATTCGCTGGAGCTGAAGGACGCGGGTATTCTTCACCCGTACAAGTTTGCCGACGCGGATAAGCTGGTGTTCGATTATGACGCTGAAGGCTACTGGTATCCCGTGCGCGTCTGCAATATGGTGCTCGCGTACAACCCCGAAAAATACAGCAGGGATCAGGTGCCGGCATCTTTAAAGAATTTTGCGGAAAATGCCGACATGAAAGGATATCTTTCAATGAGCAACCCGCTCACCTCCGGTACCGCGTATTCCTCCGTGGAAGCACTGCTCGACAAGTACGGCGAAGAATATTTCAAGGCGCTCAATGCGCAGAACGTTGCGATAGAATCCGGCTCGGTAGCCCTCACAAAGCTTGAGACGGGCGAATGCAAGGAGATAATGGTGCTGGAAGAGTCTGTTCTCAAAAAGAGAGAAGAAGAAAATTCGGCTCTTGAAGTGATCTACCCCGAAGACGGATGTATCCCGATACCCTCCACAATAATGATAGTTGACGAGGCGCACTGCGCAAACAACAACATAGCGGCGGCGGAAGCGGTCGAGAACTTCTTCCTTTCACCGGAAGGGCAGAAGATGATAGTCAAGGGCTGGATGTACTCTGTAAGGAGCGATGTTGCGGAGTACCCCTATGACGCGGTGCCGCTGTCCGATATGATGAAGAACACGCTTCCCGTTGACTGGGAGAAGTGCTATAAGCAGAGAGAAGAGATACGCACTATGTTCCAGAACAACGTAACGATCCCCGGTTAAAAATCAAAAAGAAAGGGTGTATATGTCTGTACACCCTTTTTCGCTCTTTGAGGTATTCCTGTGGAAAAGAAGAAATTTTATTTTGACGTAAAGTGGCTGTTCATAATAGCGATAGTGGGGTTCCTGCTGGTGTTTCAGGTGTTCCCGCTGGTTTATCTGGTGATACGCGCGTTCGTTTCGGACGGGAGCTTTTCGCTGGACGCGTTCTCGCGGATATACTCCACGGAGATGAACTGGAGCTGTGTGCTGAACACTCTGATAACCGCGTTCCTGTCGATGATCTTCGGTGTGCTTATCGCGTTCCCGCTGGCATTTCTGGTTGGCAGAACGAACCTTTACGGCAGGAAGATATTCAGGACGCTGTTCCTTATGACATACATGGTGCCGCCGTATGTGGGGGCAATGGCGTGGCTGCGGCTGCTGAACCCGAAAGTCGGGACTCTGAACGTATTCCTTGAAAATCTGTTCGGACTTTCGGAAGCGCCGTTTGACATCTACTCCATAGGCGGACTTGTGTGGGTGCTTACCACATTCTACTATCCGTATGCTTTCATCACACTTTCCCGCGCAATGGAGAACATGGACCCGTCGCTTGAAGAAGCGTCCCGCATATCGGGGGCGTCTCCGCTGAAAACGCTGTTCACGGTGACACTGCCGCTCATGCTGCCGTCGATAGCCGCGTCGGCACTGCTGGTATTCGTGGCGGCGGCTTCCTGCTACGGCATACCTTCCATAATCGGTGCGCCCGCGAAGATCTATACCATAACCACCCGCATAGTGGATTATGTGTATGTGGGGTCGGCGGACGGACTTACCGACGCGACCGTGCTTGCGGTGTTCCTTATGGTGCTGGCGCTGTTGATACTGTTCGTATCGAATTTTGTCATCGGCAGGCGCGATTACATAACCATTTCCGGAAAATCCGTCCGCCCGAACATAGTGGATCTCGGCAGGTGGAGGATACCGCTTACGATACTCACAGGTATCTTTGCTGTCGTCGTTATCGTGATACCTTTCGCTTCGGTATTCGCCACATCGTTCACGGTAAATATGGGCAAGAGCGTATTCGCGGAAGGGAACTTCACCCTCAAATACTGGGAGACGATCTTCTCCCGCGGCAATATCCTCAAATCGGCAGGGAACAGCGTTGTTTCCTCGGTCTGGGCAGCGTCCCTCGGCATGATAGTCTGCATCATCATGGCATATCTGCTGAAACGCACCAATGTCCGCGGACGCAGCATTCCGGACTTTCTGATAACAGTCGGTTCCGGCACTCCGAGCGTCGTTATCGCGCTGGCTCTTATAATGACGATGTCCGGACGGTTCGGAATAAACATCTACAACACCATGTGGATAATGGTGATCGCGTATATGATAAAATATATGCTTATGGGTATGCGGACAGTTGTTTCCGCGCTGTCCCGCGTAAGTCCGTCACTGGAGGAAGCAGCGCAGGTGTCGGGCGCGGGCTGGCTGCGGCGGCTGAAAGACGTTGTATTCCCGCTTATAGTCCCGTCCGTTGTGGCGGGGTGGTTCCTGATATTCATGCCCTGTTTCTATGAGCTTACCATGTCCAATATGCTGTATTCCGACAAGACAAAGACGCTGGGAGTAGAGCTGTTCCTGTACCAGACCTACCACAGCCAGCAGACCGCTGCGGCTCTCGCGGGCGGTATCCTCATAATCGTGGCGGTGCTGAATTTCGTACTGTTCAAGCTCACCAAGGGCAAATTCTCGATATAGGCGGAGGGATAGAAATGTCTGTAATAACACTCGATCATGTTACAAAAAAATACGGTGAGTCGGTGGTAGTGAACGACATCACCGATGAGTTCGGGGACGGGGAGTTCATAACCCTGCTGGGGCCTTCCGGCTGCGGAAAGACCACCATGCTCCGCATGATAGCGGGATTTGAAAAGCCGACTTCCGGCGAGATACGCATAGACGGGCGTGTGGTCAGTTCAGCGGACACATTCGTTCCGCCGGAAAAGCGGGAACTCGGAATGGTGTTCCAGTCGTACGCGGTGTGGCCGCATCTCAACGTTTTCGGGAATGTGGCGTACCCGCTGAAAATACGGAAAATGCCGAAAGCGGAGATAAAGGAGAAGGTGGAGAAAGTGCTGGAGAGCGTCCACCTGAGCCAATACGCGGGAAGAATGCCGTCCGAGCTGTCGGGCGGGCAGCAGCAGCGTGTGGCGCTTGCAAGGGCTCTGGTGGCAGAGCCGAAGGTGCTGCTGCTTGACGAGCCTCTCTCCAATCTGGACGCGAAACTCCGCGAGCGTATGCGGTTTGAGATAAAGGAGATACAGGAGCGGCTCGGCATAAATGTCATCTACGTAACTCACGACCAGGGCGAGGCTATGACCATGTCCGACCGGGTGTTCGTCATCAATTCGGGAGTGCTCCAGCAGGTAGGTTCGCCGGTGGAGATATACCGCAGTCCGAAGAACCAGTTCGTAGCGGATTTCGTCGGCAAGGTGAATTTCCTGAAAGGCGTTTCCGGAAACGGGAGCATAAAGCTTGAAGGCATAGACGGCACACTGCGTTACGACGGTGATGTGACCGGCGCCGTAGATGTTGCGGTGCGTCCGGAAAATATCCGCATAGGCGGGGAAGAGGCTCACCTTCGCGGGAAGCTTGTCTCCGAGTACTTCACGGGCGACACCAACGACTGCCGTGTAAAAGCGGGGAATACGGAACTGCGTGTCATTGCCGGTGCCGATACATACAGGAAATTCTCTCCCGACGACACGATCGGACTTCACATCACGGATTTCATGGTATTTCCCGCTTCCGACAGCGATTTCGGGAAGATACTGACATAAAAAGATCTTCAAAACAAAAAGGTCTGCGGTATTGTTCCGCAGACCATTCCTTTATTCAAGCCCTTTTCGCTTGTATGCGGCGGCGAAATTCAGGGCGATGACGATAACGCTCTCGGCTGAGATGTCAGAAACGCCATCTATACCGCCGAGTACATTTTTATCCCCGTATTTCTTTGAAAGTCCGGAAATTGTTATGGCACTGCTCATTTCAGCCTTCCTCCTTCACACGTCTCAGCGCTTCTTCAAGCCGGCGGTTCTCCTGCTTTTCCGCCAGCGCCGATATGAATACGCTCACCGCCTCATCTAGCTTGCGGTTCTCCTGACGCTCTGCGGCAGTGGATATTATCACGCTGACAGCGCAGCTCACCGCAAAGCAGACAATGAACATCACCCACGCGAGGAGTTCATCTGCCGGGAACCAGCCGAACGCGAACACGAATATCACTATCACCGCGAACACACTCACGAACATAGCCGTTATCCTTGCCGGAACGGGCATATTCTTTATCAGCATATCGGTCATGAATATGATGCGCAGGATTATAACTATCGTGACGGCAAGCAGGAACTGAAAGCTCGTTGCTATGCCCACACCCGTTCCCGCAAGAGAGAATATAGTGGAATATCCTTCGGCTGTGCTTCCGAATAACATACAGAAAACATTCAGCAGCCCCGTAGTGATACCGTATATCATAAATACCTGTGCCAGAAACCCGAATATGGTAGATCTCTTCTCCATTTTATTTTACCCCCAGTCGTTTTTTCAGTTCGTCCGCGTACTGTCTCGAAACTATCATCTGTTCTCCGTTCTCAAGTGTGAGCCGGAGCCTGCGGTCAAATTCCGCTCTGATAGAGCGTATATATCTCAGCCTCACAAGACATGACCTGCTTATCCTGAGAAACCCGCTCCCGCAGAGCTGCTCCTCTATCTCGTACAGTTTAAGTCCGGTCTCATAGCAGTCATTTTCGGTATAAACGAATGTCTTCCGATCCACCGATTCAATGTACGCTATCCCCGAAATGTCCAGAATGAACGACTCATCATCTTTTATGACCGTTATCTTGCTTTCCATCATACGAAGCGCCGCTATGATGCTCTCTGTCTCCGGAGTAAGCGCAGGGCAGTTCACTGTGACTTCCGTTTCTTTCAGTGCCGGATCTGTGTTTATCGTAATTTTCACTTTATCACCCCTCTGTATGTTATACTATCACAAGACGATGATAATTGCAAGCGTCTCTGCGTATCCTGCCGTATTATCCGACTGAGTTGCCGCCCGCGGCGATATTTTCTGCCGGGCGCAACGCGTGACCGTAAGTTCCTGCTTATTATTATAGCGGCACCGTGATATATCAAAAAAATAAATGAGCATTCGTACAAAAAACACCGCCTGTCTCCATAACGGGGATCGGCGGTGTTTTTTTTATCCGCAGCATTGACCGGTCGTCTTACTTCTTCATCAGCTTGCTGCCGGCATTCCATGCCTGTCCGACCTTCTCACCGACTGCGTAGTAACCGCTGCGGTACTGGTCGAAAATAAGTGCGTTTACCTTTTCGGGGAGTATCTTGTCCTTGTCGCCGACCACACTTTCCTCGGCGCTGACATTGACTATTCTGCCAACGATAGCGTGCATATTTTCGGCGTTTATCTCCTCCGCAAGCTCACATTCGAGAGCAACAGGGAACTCCGTGATTATGGGTGCGTTCACGAACTCGCTCTTTACCGCGTGGCAGCCGGAGCGCTCAAACTTGTCCGGCATTTTGTTGCCCGTTGCTATACCGAAGAAGTCGGCAGGCTCAATATTCGGAACATCGGCAATACTTACCGTGAAAGCCTTTGTTTCCATTATATTCTTTGTGGTCTTGTGATCCTTGTCAATAAACAAAGCGATCTTGTCCATACCGCATATCTGCGCCCATGCCGCGTTCATAGCGCAGATATTTCCGTCAGCTCCGTAAGCCGCGACTATAACCACCGGCATCGGGAAAAGCGCCGGCTGTACACCTAAATTCTTTCTCATCTGAATGACCTCCTCAGTAAATTCTTGTATAATAAATTATATCACATAAAGAAGAAAATTTCAATAGCGGAAGAGAAAAAGAAAGAGAAGAAATCAGCCCGGACAGCTTTCGCAGCGGGGCGTTCCCCGCTTATATTACATAACTTGAAAAATAAGGCACGGGCATAAGGACAGTCATACAGAAGATCTGCCCCTGAGCGTTTCTGAATCGCTCAGGGGCATTGTGCTTATCCGCTTACTCAGATAAATCAAGTTTTATTTGTTCATCTGCTTTTCTGCGATCCCATGAATAAACTCCGCCAACGTATCACATCGAAGCATAGGTGAGCCGTGTCCTCCGTCAACATATATCATTTCCTTGTCAGGAGCATTGACCTTTTCAAAATAATCGGCTGCGACTTCGACCATATTGCTTGGACCGTGATCCTTGCTGCCCTCTATCAGATAAAACGGCATCTCATATTCAGTACGCAGGCTTATCGGTATCTGCGAACATAGCCCGTCACCGTAAGTATCCCCGCCGAGAAGTACATCTTCGATATATCTGTCGTAATCGGCTGTTCCGAACAGTAAGCGGTACTGCTGTTCGAGAGTGCAGTTCGGATTGAAAAACACAGACGAGTACATATTCACATCTGAATCGTCAAATATATTGTCCGTGTAGGCGTATTTCGAGTATGCAAGTTTCAGAAAAATATCTTCCTGTTCTTTCAAGCCTCTGGTCGGATCAAATTGCTCTGCTGCCGAATGTATTTCCGGATCACCTGCCGACTGTGCAAGCATATATTCCTTGAATGCCCGCCGGCTTTCCGCTTCATCTACGACAAGGCTTGAAACTATCAGAGCATCATATTTTTCGGGATAATCAAGCGCAAGGTTTGCCGCAAGCAGAGAACCCCACGAATGTCCGTAAAGTGTTATCTTATCTTTGTGCAGATGATCGCACAGAAAATCAGTCATAGCTTTCCCGTCCGATATCATAAGTTCCGCTGTTATCGGAGAGTTTTCCTTATAATAAGGATAATTGTGTCCGCAGCCGCGCTGATCCCACTCGACTACTGTATAATCCGCGCTTAACCGGCGGAAAATGCTCCAGTCGATAGCAACGGTCGGGTAACAGGGTCCGCCGTGAAGATACAGAAGAACAGGATCATCCTTGTCCTGCCCGTAAATGTTTATCCATTGTTTTGTACCGTTGATATCAACATATATCGTTTCATTTATACCGTTCTCCGGGGTAATTCTGTTGATACACTGTCCTGCGAAACGAACAATAAAAGCAAGTACAATTATGGAAACAATGACAATAAATATCCATTTCAGTATTTTTAACAGTTTTTTCATTTTTTCACCCTATAGATCACGATTTGTGTCAGTATAACCTCTGATATTGATTACCTTGGAGTACAGTACAAATAACATTGAGTGGTATCAGACGGTACTGAATGGTACAACGACTACTCTAAACACTATTATAACATAAAAGAAAATCCTTGTCAAATGTCTTTGTTAAGCCACTTGCAAGGATTTCTTCTATTTCTCTGCCGGACGCTTTAGATTTTTTGATAACTCCGGACTGCGGGGCAGAAAAAACCGTATGGCAGATAACTACCATACGGATTCGCAGCGGGGCATTCCCCGCTGTCTCTCCCGAACGCTTTAGATTTTTTGATAACTCCGGACTGCGAG
>CAMVGH010000157.1 GCA_947166945.1 uncultured Clostridia bacterium | reverse complement strand
TGGAGGAGACCGGCATCTCTGATGGATACAGAGAGTATTCGTGTGTATATGTACTTAATTACACCGGACTTCATCATTACTATTTTTTTCTGCTGATAAACCATAACCGTCACTATATAAAGAAAAACGGAGCCAGCGAAGGCGTCATTGACAACGGAGATCTTTTCCAGCTTACGGTATATGAAGCGGGAATGACAACTCCAGACTGGCTCAAAGGCGGGATAATGTATCAGATATTCCCGGACAGATTTGCAAAGAGCGGGGAACCGCATAATGAGATCCCGTACGACAGAAAGATACATACAGACTGGAACGATATTCCCGACTGGAAACCCGACAGTCATGGAAATATAACCAATAATGACTATTTCGGCGGCGATCTGAAAGGAGTCGAGCAGAAACTTGACTATCTTGTAAGCCTTGGCGTTACGGTAATTTATCTCAATCCTATATTTGAATCACACGAGAACCACAGATACTGCACCGCGGATTATTCAAAGATAGATCCTCAGCTTGGTACGGAGGAAGACTTTGTAAGTCTTTGCAAAGCCGCAAAGGAAAAAGGAATAAAGATCATTCTTGACGGCGTTTTCTCACATACCGGGGCAGATTCGATATATTTCAACAAAACCGGACGATACGGAGAAAAAACGGGAGCGTATCGTGATCCCGAAAGTCCGTACAGGGAATGGTACAGCTTTTCGCAGTATCCGGATGTTTATGAGTCATGGTGGGGCATAACCACACTTCCGAATGTTATCGAGAATAATCCGGCATATACCCGATATATATGCGGTGAAGGCGGAATATTACAGAAATGGATCGATCTCGGAGCTTCCGGCTGGAGACTTGACGTTGCCGACGAACTTCCGGACGAATTCATTGACAATCTTAACAAGTCCGTAAAATCAATGGGCGATGACAAGGTCATATACGGAGAAGTATGGGAAGACGCGACCAATAAGGAAAGCTACGGCGTAAGACGCCGCTATCTTATCGGCGGACAGCTTGACAGTGTTATGAATTACCCTTTCAAGGAGGCTATTCTCAATTATGTCAAGTTCGGTGATCCCAGAACGCTTGTTGACGGGGTAATGACTATTGTTGAGCATTATCCGAAGCCTTCGGTGGATATACTCATGAATTTCCTTTCAACGCATGATACCGAACGCGCTATAACAAGGCTCGCCGGCGACGATGTCGGCTGGAACGGCAGAGAATGGCAGTCGTCACATCAGCTTTCCAACGAGCAGTACGCATACGGTATAGTGCTTATGCAGTGTGCTATGGTGCTTCAGTTCTTTATGCCGGGTATCCCGTCGATATATTACGCTGACGAAGTAGGCAAGGAGGGTTATAAGGATCCCTTCAACCGTGGAACTTACCCCTGGGGCAGGGAGAATGAATATCTGCTCGATTTCACCCGCGAGCTCGGAAGTATAAGACGTGAATACAAAGTATTTGCAAAAGGAACGATAAAGTTCACCGATGTTACAAAGGAATACGCAATTTTTGAACGAGAAGATACGGAAATAAACGAAAAGGCTGTTATCATAATGAACCGGTCCAAAAACAGGTTGGTGCAGTCTTTGGAAAATCTTACCGCAAATCGTGATTATCACGTAGCGCACGGCAGAGAAGGCAATGGCATAATCAGCACCGAACCATTCGGATACTCCGTTATAATAATCAGGTGAAGCGTATGTTTTACGGCAGACAGTTTTAAGCTGTCTGCCGTATTTTGTCGTAAATTATGAGAATTGACAAAAAAATTTGCTTTACCTATTGAAAAATAAGCAAAAATCTGCTATAATAATAATGTTAATTTTAGGAAATCAGCGCCGTATCAAGGCAGTGGTTTTCAAAAACAAGTTGAAAGGAAGAAACCGAAATGGGCAAATTAAACAAGAAGAATGTGGAAGACTTATCAGTAAAGGGCAGAAAGGTCCTCGTGCGTGTGGACTTCAATGTACCTATGAAGGACGGAAAGATCACAAATGACAACAGAATAGTTGCTGCTCTTCCGACGATCAATAAGCTGTCGGAAAACGGCGCTAAAATAGTTCTCTGCTCTCATCTCGGCAAGCCGAAGAACGGTCCTGAGGACAAGTTCTCTCTTAAAGCTGCCGCTGACAGACTTGCAGAGCTTGTAAGCACAAAGGTTACTTTCGCCAAGGATGATACAGTTGTCGGCGAGAATGCCAAGAAGGCTGTAGCTGAGATGAAGGACGGTGAGATAGTCGTTCTTGAAAATACACGTTTCAGAGGCGCTGAAGAGACAAAGAACGGCGAAGGCTTCGCTAAGGAGCTTGCAGACCTCGTTGATGACGATGTTTTCGTAATGGATGCTTTCGGTTCTGCTCACCGTGCTCACGCTTCCACAGCAGGCGTTACAAAGTTCGTAAAGGAGACCGCTGTCGGTTACCTTATGAACAAGGAGATCGAATTCCTCGGCAATGCCGTTGAAAACCCTGTAAGACCGTTCGTTGCTATCCTCGGCGGTGCTAAGGTAGCAGATAAGCTGAATGTTATCTCCAATCTCCTTGAAAAGTGCGATACGCTTATAATCGGCGGCGGTATGGCTTATACATTCCTCAAGGCTAAGGGATATGAAGTAGGTACATCTCTCGTTGATGATGAAAAGATCGACTACTGCAAGGAAATGATCGAAAAGGCTGAAAAGCTCGGCAAGAAGCTCCTTCTTCCTATTGATACTACTATCGCAAAGGCATTCCCGGATCCTATCGACGGCGCGATCGAGACTTGCATCGTTGATTCCGACAAGATCCCTGCTGATATGATGGGTCTTGACATCGGTACAAAGACAATGGAACTCTTCGCGAATGAAGCAAAGAGCGCAAAGACCGTTGTATGGAACGGACCTATGGGTGTATTCGAGAACCCGACACTTGCAAAGGGTACTATTGCAGTTGCAAAGGCTCTTGCTGATGCGGATGCTACAACCATCATCGGCGGCGGCGATTCTGCTGCGGCAGTTGTACAGCTCGGATTCGCAGATAAGATGAGTCATATCTCCACCGGCGGCGGTGCTTCCCTTGAATACCTTGAAGGCAAGGTGCTTCCGGGTATAGATGTTATCCAGGATAAGTAAATGATTTCAACCTGCGGACGGATCATTATGATCCGCCCGTTCGGCTGCTTCCGAGGCGGGAGGGTAAGTGATAAAATGGACAAGATAAAAGGATTTATAAATACTGATATCGGTAAGCTTGCTGCGGCAGCGGCAGGAATATTCCTGTTTCTTATCATCATAAAACTTGCCACTCCCAACAACCTGAACATTTACGTGAACAACGGTGCGGATTGTGTGGTAAGTACAAGATCCGCCAAAAAGGTTATAAAAAGAAAACCAAAAAAGAATAAAAAGAAAAATTCATAGAGGATAATAATATGAACAAGTCTGTAAGAAAAGCAGTTATCGCCGGTAACTGGAAAATGAACAAGACACGTCCCGAAGCAAAAGCTCTTCTTGAAGAACTTGCTCCGCTGGTAAAAGATATCAAGAGTGTTGAGGTAGTTGCTTGTGTACCGTTCACCAACCTTGAGACCGCTCTTGACGCTGCAAAGGGTACGAACATAAAGATCGGCGCTCAGAATTGCCATTTTGAGAAGAGCGGCGCTTTCACAGGCGAGATATCCGCAGATATGCTCAAGGAAATGGGCGTTGAGTATGTTGTTCTCGGTCACAGCGAAAGAAGACAATATTTCGGTGAGACCGACGAAACAGTAAACAAGCGTACAAAGGCTGCTCTGGCTGCTGGCCTTAAACCGATCGTATGCGTGGGTGAACTCCTTTGGGAGCGTGAATGCGAGATCACGGAAGAAGTTATTGCACGTCAGATAAAGCTCGACTTTTATGATATCCCTGCTGAGGATTTCGCAAAGTGCATTATCGCTTATGAGCCGGTCTGGGCTATCGGAACCGGAAAGACAGCAACAGCGGATCAGGCTGAGGAAGTATGCGCATTCATCAGAGCGCAGCTTGAAAAGAAGTACGGCAAGGCTGTCGCTGATGCAGCTACTATCCAGTACGGCGGATCCATGAATGCGAAGAATGCCGCTGAACTGGTTGCCAAAGAAAATGTTGACGGCGGACTTATCGGCGGTGCATCGCTGAAGGCTCCTGATTTTACGGAGATCATAAAGGCTGCCGAGAATGGCTGATAATCCTGTACCTGCAAAATCCGAACGCAAACCTGTCAGAACGAGCAGCCTGTTGACTAATGTCCTGCTGGCTCTGCTTGATATGTTTCTGACACTGTTTCTGTTTATCACACCACTGTGCTCATACGGGGCATATATGTATTTTGTTCTGCCTGAATTCGCTATCGGTGTAATATATGTTGTGGTACGTATTATACTGAAAAACGTAGAGCAGACTAATTTTACAAATCATTGCTATATAGCACTTCGTATTTTCGGGATAACGATAGCGGTCATATATTATGTGATATTGTTCAATTTCGGAAATATATTCAGCTGGTTCTACCCGATACGAAAAAACGTATATATAGCCGGCAATTATATGGACGCCGCATACTTTGACTTTCTTCCGGAAAGTATCCCGGCAAAAGCAGACAAATATTATATGGATTTTGTTCCGCCGATGTATGCTCCGGATGCATGGAAAAGTATCGATATACATTTTGAGACCGATGAAACCGGTATGTCGGAAATGCGCAAAGCAGCAATTGCAAAAGGCGGTATCCCGTTTGATATAACATACACAGATATTGTCGATGACCTCATAAAAAGCAAAATGGAACATTTTTGTGAAACCTGCGGTGTTGATGTGGATAAATCGGAAGTATATATGATCCGGAAAGATTCTGACAGATCACTTATCATTTACCTAATAAGCAATGATACCGGGTATTGCAGGATATATTGGTTATTGTAATTTAATTGAAAGGAAATATAAAACTATGAGCATGAAACTTGTACTTATCCGTCACGGCGAAAGTGAATGGAACAAGGAAAACAAATTCACCGGCTGGACAGACGTTGAACTTTCCGAAAACGGCGTTGAAGAAGCTAAGAAGGGCGGACGCGCTCTTAAAGAAGCAGGATTTGATTTTGACATCTGCTATACATCTTATCTGAAGAGAGCTATCCACACCCTTAACAATGTCCTTGCCGAAATGGACAGAGAATGGCTCCCTGTTATCAAGGCATGGCAGCTCAACGAGCGTCATTATGGAGCTTTACAGGGACTCAACAAGTCCGAAACAGCGGCTAAATATGGTGAGGAGCAGGTCAAGATCTGGAGAAGATCTTTCGATGTTCCGCCTATGGCGCTTACCGAGGACGATCCCAGAAATCCGCGCCTCGACCCCAAGTACAGAGATGTTGATCCCAAGCTCCTCCCGCTTCAGGAGAGCCTCAAGACAACCATTGAGCGTGCTGTTCCTTACTTTGAGAACGAGATCAAGCCTCAGATGAAAGCCGGTAAGCGTGTTCTTATCGCCGCACACGGTAACTCTCTCCGTGCTCTTGTAAAGTATTTTGATAAAATGAGCGATGAAGATATCATCAATGAGAATATCCCGACAGCAATTCCGTTGGTATATGAGTTTGATGATGATTTCAACGTTATCAGCAAGAACTACCTTTGCGACCCCGAGGAGCTTAAAGCAAAAATGGCTGGCGTAGCAAATCAGGGAAAGGCTAAGTAAGCTTCAGATTTCAGAATTAGATCAGCCTTACGGCAGTGCGGCGTTTTTGTCCGTATGTCGTAAGGCTTTTCTTGAAATCCTGGGCAAAATAAGAGATAAGGAGAAAAATAAAATGCTTCAGATATATTGCGGAGAAGGGAAGGGAAAGACTACTGCATCTCTCGGACTTGCTCTGAGAATGGCAGGAGCCGGAATGAAAACAGCATTCGTTCAGTTTATGAAAGGCGGCGAGACTGCTGAACTGAAAAGTCTTGAACTTATACCGAAGATTGATGTTATGAGATGTGATAGAAACTACGGGTTCTTTTCAACGCTTTCAGAAAATGATAAAAGAGAACTGACAGATTGTCACAATATGCTGCTGACACAGGCTTTTTCCGGGAAATATGATGCGATAATACTTGATGAGCTGAATTGTGCGTATAAGTATGGATTACTTGACAGAGAAAAAACAGACAGACTGATCCTTGATAATTGCCCCTCAAAAGAAATAATACTCACTGGCAGAGATCCCGCTGATATATTTACTGAAAAAGCTGATTATATCAGTGAGATAAAATGTTTACGGCATCCTTATCAAAAGGGCATACAAGCAAGGAAGGGCATAGAGTACTGATAATTTAGCAAATATCACCAAAAAATATAATCAAAAAATATGTAAACCACCAATTTTTTGACAATACTCTTGAAAATATAGTATAAATATGTTATATTTATGGTAGGTTATTGTAAGTAATAACCGTGGTTTGTGTTTTGAAAAAGGCAACCTCTGACCACCTGCCGCTGAACGGAGAACATAAGACGGCAGATTTCAAACGGACTAAAAACGGATGAGTAATTGTCTGTCCTGCCCGTAAAAAATCATACCTCCGATGTTCGATGCAAAACGGCAGGCTCGGATGCTGCCGAACAGGTCAGGAGGGATATGAATGATGATTGAAAGATTTAATCTCAACCATGGTATATCTTTATATAAGAATGCCACAGATTCATATCTCAGAATGTCCGAACACGCAAAAAAGCTCGGTCTCAAGGAAGAACAGACCATAGAAAAAAATGAAAGCCGTTATGATCTTGACGGAACCCTCAAGGAAGAGCAATTACCGATCGGTTCGCCCGAAAGAGCGAAGAAAAAGGAAGAAGCCGAGGAAGAGAAAGGTATCTCTGAATCTGATAAAACCCAGAAAACCGACGGAAGTATTCTCAGCGATGAAGATGTTCGCGACAAGGAAAAAGACGAAGAAAAAGGTCTTTTTGGTTTAAAAAAAGACGGTTTTGAAAAGGATCCGCCCGACTGTGAATGTGAGACCTGCCGTAAAAGGCGGTATCAGGACGGATCGGACGATTCTACGGTCTCATTCCAGATGCCGACAAATATGTCTCCCGCAGCAGCTAAAAGCAAAGTGCGTATGCATGAAATGGAGCATGTTCGACATGAAAGTGCAAAAGCAAAAATGGAAGGGAAGCATATAGTTTCACAGACTGTACAGATCAAAACCGATACCTGTGAGGAATGTGGAAGAATCTATGTTTCAGGCGGTACGACCAGAACTGTAACGCGTGCGGACATGAGAGATTTCCACGCTATGTTTATGGTCGGATTCGATGGTAAAGATGAATTCGGCAGAAACATCAGCTGAAAGGAAAGATGATAACGGCGGCTCATAACCGCCGTTTTCTCATATTTTGAGAATATTTTAATAAATTTCAAAAAAACACTTGACTTATTTGCAGAAATATGTTAAAATAGATAAGCGGTCGGAAACTATACCAAACCGCTTACACGGAGTGGTGTCCGAGTGGTTTATGGAGCCAGTCTTGAAAACTGGTGATCCCGCAAGGGACCGTGGGTTCGAATCCCAC
>CAMVGH010000156.1 GCA_947166945.1 uncultured Clostridia bacterium | reverse complement strand
AGGAAAATTACTCGGAAATTGGGATAGAGACAGTGCCGGTGCTCGGCGATATCTATCCCGCCGAGATTTCATAAGGAGGACGCATGAGATCGGGATTTTTCAACAATACGGAAGTGTGGGCGGAAGATTTCGCCCGGTATGCCTTCGGAATGATGAGCAACGGCGTGCTGCTCGATGATGCAAACGCGCTGAAAGTTTCCGCGGGCGGCGGTATGTCCGTCAATGTCGCTCCCGGGTACGCCTGGGCGGAGGGGCATTTCGGGAAAGTCGAGAGCGCGGAAAATCTGCCCGTGACAAACGCAGACGGCACTTATACCCGCATTGACCGTGTGGTTGCGCGGCTCAATATGTCGCTGAAAACATTCTCGCTCAGCGTTCTGACCGGGGAGATCAGCAACGACCCGGAGCCGCCCGATATTGTGCGGGACGGCACGATCTACGACCTCGGACTCGCAATCATAACGATACCGGCCGGAAGTCTGGAGATCACGGACGCGATGATAACCGACACGCGAGCCAATACCGCAGTATGCGGCGGGGCGTTCCCGCGGTTCTCTTCCGAGGTGGTATGGCCGGCGGCGAACAATGTCGGAGATATCAAGATGACCGCGTGCGCAGCTGCTCCGGCAAAGTGGATCATCTGCGACGGGCGCGAGGTAAGCCGCACAAGGTACGCCGACCTTTTCGCGAACATCGGCACGGCATACGGCGCCGGAGACGGTTCCTCGACGTTTAACGTTCCCGACTTCCGGGGTCGGACAGCGTTCGGAAAAGATACCGGAACGTTCGCGGCGCTCGGAACGACGGGCGGAGAAGAGCAGCACACGCTCACGACCGCCGAAATGCCGGCGCATTCGCACACGATAACAGTGACGACAAACCCCGCAGAGATCGAGGTAACAAATGCAGCGACCTCACCGTCCGCAGCATCAATCAACGACATGGGAACCGGCGCTCCGACAAAGTTCACGGTTTCGGCAACTGCGGCCAATACCGGCGGAGGACAGGCACATAACAACCTCCCGCCGTATAATACGGTCAACTATATCATATACGCGGGGGTGGAGTGATGACGCTCGCGGATAAACTCGACAAACTTGAAAGCATCACGAAAACGCAGCAGGAAAACGGCACGGAGCATCTGCGGCTCGCGGGGATATCCTACGATGACGGCACGATCAAGGGCGTCATGGACCATATTCCGAAAGCGGGCGGCGGCGGAGCAATGGCGGGCGGTATGTGTTTTGTCACAATCCCGCCGATCGATGAAGCGAAAGCGGGAGGAATACCGGTATAATGGCACACACACTGAATGAACAGACGTTACATATACCCGCGGGAACTGCCGCGGAAAACTTCGAGCTGATACTCGACGGGATCGCCGAAGCGATCGGAGGATATCGCTCCGGGTATGGCGTTTATTTCGACGAAAGATGCACAGCAGGCGTTTATTTCCGATATACAGGGAGCGACACCTGCCGGGTCGATTATATCGGGAACGGATTGATCCTCGGGTACAGCAGCAGCTTTAACCTGACAAGCGGGACTAACATTTTCTATCACGTCAGCACCGACGAAAAAACAAAATATCTCGGGGCATACGACAACAGTTATTTTCAGCTCGTTTTTGCGCTGAACGAAGACGGAGAGTATGTTTGTTTTTCGGGGTCCTCCGCTCAATATTATATATACGCCGGCGCTGAAAACGTATCTCTTAACGTTGAAACATTTTATATACCGCACAACACGAATCAAAGATACACGATCACGAAATGTCCGGATATATACCACGGGAAAGTATTTGAAAGCCTGTATTTCTGCGTATCGTCGGGGGCGTTGTCGCTGAGGAATCAGCTTGTAAGTTTCGACGGCGAGATTTACCGGATCGTTGTGGTCGGGTCGAGCGAATCACAAGCAACGTTGGCTTTCCCCGTTTCCGACGAGTGAGAGGTGCGCGATGGACAACTTTGAGAAAGAAATCATAGAGCGCATAACCGCGGTCGAGCAGTCAATCAAGAGCTTGCACAAGCGGCAGGATCACAGCGACCAGCTCGTCGAGAGCATCGTGAAAATGGCCGCAGAGATCGAGCACATGAGAAAAGATATTAACGACGTTGCCGAGAAAGTGGACGATCTCGAGGCGAAGCCCGCGAAGCGCTGGGAGTCTATAATCGCCGCCGTGATCGGAGCTGTTGGAGGCAGCGTCGGCACTGCAATTATCACCAAAATAATAGGAGGGTAAACCATGTTTGGAAAAGTAACAGCAACATTCCCCGGAAAGCGGTACGTTGAGGTCGAGATCACGACCGAGACCGTACCGGAAACAATGCCGCTTACAACCGCGGATATCGACAACCTCGGCGGAAATCTCGCACTCTGTCCCGGTTCGAGTCTGCTCGTGACATCAACAAAGCAGGTGTTTGTGCTTAACGAGAACGAAGGGTGGGATGAGCTGTCATGAACTGGAAAGAAATTTACGGAATTTTTGACAGAAAGCTCTCCGAACTGAAAATAACACAGAGCGACACGCTGACGCTGACAACTTCAGCGTGGAGCAATAACGCGCAGGTAATAGCATTCGCGCACGATACAGCGAAGCGCAACGTGATAGATGTTGACCCCACGAGCATTGAGGAATGGGCGAACTGTGGCGTTCTCGCAACAGCAGAGACGGCAAGCGGGATAACGTTCACTTGCAAAACAGTGCCGGAGAACGCGCTGACGTTCAGAGTGACAAGTATGGGGGTGTGAGATATGATAGTTAATCCGGTTTACGGAGCAGGGGGAGCGCAGTCAAGCGGATATGTTGAAGAGGGAGCGCGATTACTTCTGGCATCACTATGTGATTATAATTTTGCGGGCAAATATGAGGATATGCAGTCGGCATATACCATAGAGAATGGCGTTACTTTCGAAGTGTGTGGTTCCATTAATATGGCTCCGGGCGGTTATTCAGATTTCTTTTCTGCATCGAGCATTCATTTATCTACTCAAGTTGATAGCAACGTTCCGGCAAGCTCTGATTTTGGCTTCGTGTGCTGGATCAGCGGTTACTCGTCGAATGAGCTATTTGTGTATCCCGAACAGATGAAGTTCGGAGATATACATACATTCACGCTGGTACAAGATATGCAGACCACAAGCCTGTACATAGATGGAGAGCTTGCAGGGAGCATTGCGTGTTCAATAGCGTCCCAGCAGATTAGTTCTATCTATGTATTCCCGAACGCTAATAGCTATACAGCGTTGTGGTCAAGCGCACGTTTATACACCCGCGCACTGACCACTGCCGAAATTGCCGCGAATCACGCGAACGATGTGGCAAGGTACGGTGGGAACTCGTGAAACGCGAGTTTTCGAAAGTCGTTCTCGGCGCGGTGATGCTGTTATACTTTGCGGGGGCGATATACGGCGGTGTGATAGTATGGCAGGATTGTTCCCTGCTCGGTGAGCTGCTGGCATACATAGGCGCACCTACGGCGGTGGCAATCGGTTTCTACGCATGGAAAGCGAAAGCAGAAAACGTCATCAAAATATCGGCGTTGGTACAGGACAGGGAAGTCCTGCAAGCCGCTGTAAATCAAAACGAAAGCGGGGGATATTATGGAGATACGGGATATAATAGCGCTGATAATTGGAGCAATAATACTGATTATCGTGATAGCGTATATGATTATGCAGCAGAGGACGAAGTGCCTCGAATGGCTGAAATACGCCGTAAGCGAAGCGGAGCGCCTCTTGGGTGAGAAAACCGGACAGCTGAAGCTCCGGTTTGTTTACGACTGGTTTTGTGAGAAATTCGGCATATTAGCGGCAATTGTACCGTTCCGCGTATTTTCCGCGTGGGTCGATGTCGCGCTGGAGACTATGCGGGACTGGCTCGAATCCGGGAACGCGATCGGTGATTTTATCCTGGGATATCCGGAAGGCGGTGAAGATGATGAGCTGGACATACACAGCTGAGGGGCTTGTAACCCACTGCAAAAAAGCGCTGAAAATGAAAACGAAGTATATGTGGGCGGGAACGCTCGCGCCGATCACGGACGCTTATATCGACCAGAAGGTGAGGCAGTGCAAGAGTGTGCCGGCGTCACGGTCAGGATATACCGAGCAGAGGATCAAGCAGCTGCACGCGATTGCAAACCGCGGATATTACGGCGTTGACTGCGTCTGCCTCGTCAAGTCGTACTATTGGAGCGGCAAGCCCGACGGCGGGACAGGTTCCCCGAAATACGAGGGCAGCACCGACCTCAACGCGGGCGGGATGTACAGCGCCGCGAAGGTCAAGGGCGAGATCGGAACGCTCCCCGAACGTCCCGGCCTGATACTCATAAGCAAAACGCACGGGAATCACATCGGCGTTTATATCGGAGGCGGTGAGACAATCGAGAGCACGCTCGGCAGCAGGGGAGACGGAGTCGTCAAGCATAAGCTCGACAAGACGTTCTGGACGGACTGGTTCGAGTGTCCGTTCATTGAGTATAAGCAGCCGGTTCAGAGTGCGCTCAAGGCGGTGACGCTCACCTATAACGCCCGGGTGCGCAGCGCCCCGCGGTACAGGTCCGACGATCTCGGAGTGCTGACCGCCGGAACGAAGTGCATCGTGTGCGTCAACTCCCGCACGAAGGACGCGGGGAGCAAATATGAATATATCAAACTCTACGACCGCGACGGGTGGATCGTTACGAGTGCGATACCGATATAAGAAAAAGGGCAGCTTTTCAGCTGTCCTCTTTTTTCATTTGAAACGCTTTTCGACCCCCGGAGGCGTGGCAAGTTTCGTGGCAAGTCGTGGCAAAAAAAGGCCAAAAAACGTATATTTTAGAGCAAATTTCTTAAGTTCGGCAAAAGCGGAAAATATGAAAAAACCGCTTAACCGTGCGGGTTTGCACGGTTAAACGGTTTTTACTTTGGCGCAGAAAGAGGGATTTGAACCCTCCGGCATTACTTATAAGCCCGCATAAATACGGGATTTATAATTTTTTGTGGCAAGTTTCGTGGCAAGTTTTTTGATTATTCCGCTTTTCCGAGGTCGTCAAAGACCTCGTTGAGTTTCAGCGAAATCGCATTTTGCTCGCTGCGGAAGGTATGCTGATATACATTTTTTATCATGTGAGGAGTGGACTGTCCGAGGCGCTCCATAGCGTACTTGTCAGCGACTCCCTCGATCAGCATCAGCGACGCGTAAGCATGGCGGAGCTCATGCATTTTATACTTCGGCAGGCCGTTCCGCTCGCAAATGCTCTGAAAAGCCCGGAGAGCGCCCGACGGTGTGCGGAATGGACTTATATACTCTCCCGTCCCCTCCTGCGCTGTGAGAAGCGCTGCGAGCCTGTCCGGCACATCAACGCGGCGGTTTCCCGCGTATGACTTCGGTTGCTCCTTCCGCACCAGCTTCCCGTCCTCACCCGGGACGACCGCGGCGTGAACGTGCAGGCTTTTCCCGTCGAAGTCCTCCCATTTGAGGGCGGCGATCTCTGACTGACGAAGCCCGCACATCAAAGCGATCAGAACGGGAATTTCTGCCCGCTTCCCGCTGACTGCCCGCATGATCCGACCCATGATCTCCGGAGTCGGTATCTGATAGTCGGTCTTTTCCTTTGCTTTCAGCAGAACCGCGTCGAGGTCGATCCGGACCTTGTTCTGTTTCAGTATCGCCGACATAAGTCCGAACTGATTTTTTATCGACTTGGCGGAGTATTTCGCAGCGTTTTCGTTCGCCCACGTCTGGAGCTTCAGCTCGTCGAGCCTGTCAAGCCGGACATCTTTGATACTTCCGATCGCGTTCCGCTGTATGATACGATACCCGCGGAGCGTTGAAGGCGAAAGAACGTTTGATTTGCTTTCAATGTACTGATCTATTGCCCGCCCGACCGTCAGCTCCGTCGGAGCGCAGCGCTTCGTGCAGAGCCACTCGTTTGCGAGATACTCCGCTTCCTTCTTGGTCGCCGCCGTGAAGGACTTCGTGCTTTTTGTCGTTTTGTCATACGCCCGGCATCTCCAGGAGCCGGACGGCAGCTTTTTTGCGGTCGCCATAACATCACTCCTTTTTCAAAACCCCTCGATACGGGAAAAATCCCGCGCCGAGGGGCTTTTTTTATTCCTTGACCGTCTCAAATTTTGTTGTGAGCGTATCGCCGCCGCCGGATATAACGATCTTGTGTTCTCCGGCTTTCGTATTCGCGCCGACCTTCCACTTCCACATAACAATGCCGTTCGCGTCAGAGGTCTTTGTGCCTGTTCCCTCCGCCTTGCTCACGGTCGTGGAGTAATAGACCGACAGCTTGTATTTTGTGTTCGGCTTGCCCGTTATGCGGAGTATTGCATAATCGTTATTGGTGACCGTTCCGGGCATCTGCGTCACTTTTATCGCGCCGGACGACTCCTTGACGGTCGTGCTGTCGGAAATCTTCGGAGTTGCTGTGACTGCCTTGCTGTATGCGCTTTTGTTTCCGTTCTTGTCTGCCGCCTTGACCGCAAAATAGTACTTTTTACCGGTCGTGAGCTTTTTCACGGTCGCATACGTCGCCTGTGTGGTCGCGTAACCTTTATAGGTCTTGCCGTCGGTCGAATAATAAACCGTGTACTTGAACGCGTCGGCGACCTTATCCCACGAAACGCGCACGGTCGTGTCAGACTTGACCTTTGCAGTCACTCCGGTCGGTGCTGCGATCTTACCCGCCGCCGACGCGGGGAGCGTCAGCGCGGACACGGCAATAAACATAGTCATTATAACAGATATCAACTTTTTCATTTGTAACATTCCTTTCATTTGTAAATTTTTATCAGCCTGCGTCTTCCGCTTCGGCTTCTCGGTGCTGTTCGACGAGAAGCTCGGCGCGGCCTATAAGAGACCCCTGTTCTTTTGGGGTCAGCTGCCGAAACAGGTTTATCAGGTGGCGCTCCTCGGAGGAAAGCGAGGAAGCCGTATTCTTTACAGGTTCGTCCGTCCAGCCCATGAGATAGTGCGGAGTTGTTCCGAGAGCATTTGCAAAAGTGACAACCTGCGAATGCTTAACGTCCCGCTCGTTCAGCTCGATCTTGTTAATCGCTGACCGCGTTTTATATCCGACTTTCGCCGCGAGTTCGTCCTGCGACAGCCCTTGTTCAATGCGGAGCTTCTTTATTCGTTCGCCGATAGTCATTATATCACCTTCTTTTTTGTCTTATTTCGTTTACATTATATCATAATAGTGCCAAAATGTCAACAAAACAACACAAGCATTGTTTCCAAAATGTACACAAAATTAAACGTTTCATTTTGTGGATTTTTCCGTGTTGACAAAATGGCTACAATGTGTTAGTATATAAATGTAGACATTACGGCTACACCGAGGAGGTGAAAAAATGGTAAATACAGAGCTTTTAGAAAAGTCTATAAAGGACGCAGGCTACACGATCACGTCTTTTGCTGAGGCGGTAGAGATAAGCAGAGCCGCATTTTATCAGAAAAAGGACAACAAGCGCGATTTTACAAGCCGGGAAATTTGCCGTATCTGCGACAAGCTCGGACTCGACATTTTCCAGAAAGACAAGATTTTTTTTGCCGGATATGTAGCCTAAACGGCTACTTTGCAAGCGAATGCAAAAGGAGTGAACAGAATGCCGAAAGAAAAGAACGCCCCGGAGAATTATGAGGCG
>CAMVGH010000155.1 GCA_947166945.1 uncultured Clostridia bacterium | reverse complement strand
AGTATGTTAGTCTGCATTTGCCGCACCCCCTTTCGTGCTTATAGCTCCGAACGGACACACCTGCGAACATAATCCGCAGCCGGTGCAGAGAGAATTTTCAACAGCGGCTTTTCCATCCCTTATCACCAGTCCGGGGCAGCCGAGGGATCTGATGCACTTCTTACAGTTGGTGCATTTGTCCGGGTCGATGACTGCGGGCTTTTCCGGCTTTATCAGCACGGCACAGGGTGAGCGGAAAATTATAGCCTTTACCCCGTCCTGTGCCGCAACACGCTTCACACAATCGACCGCGGCATCAAGATCAAGAGGATCGACCGTCTCCACGGTCTTTACTCCCACGCCTTTCAGCACCGCTTCTATGCTGACCTTGTCAACGACCTGTCCCATCATCGTCCTGCCTGTGCCGGGGTGAGGCTGGTGACCGGTCATTGCCGTGGTTGAGTTGTCAAGGATAACGAGGGTCATATTTGCCTGATTATATACCGCGTTGACCGCTCCCGTTATGGCGGAAGCGAAGAATGTGGAATCTCCCACGAACGCGAAGCAGGAAGTGTCGGGCTCTATTTTTCCTATGCCCTGTGTGATGTTCACGCCCGCGCCCATGCACAGGCAGGTATCAACCATATCCAGCGGCATCGCGTTTCCGAGTGTATAGCAGCCTATATCTCCGCAGAATACCGATTTTTTGCCTTTCATAGCGGTCTTTACCGCGTAGAAGGACGCTCTGTGTGGACAGCCGGCACACAGCACCGGCGGACGCACCGGCAGCGGAGGAGGTGTTTCGGTCTGTGCTGCAGCGGGAGTTTCCCAGCCCATGAACGCCGCAATATTCGCGGCAACGGACGCGCAGGTATTCTCTCCGGCATTCTTAACATCGTGGGTGAGCTTGCCGCGTATCTTCACATTAAGATGATGCTTGCCGCAAATGTAAGTCAGCTCCCGTTCAATGACCGGATCAAGTTCCTCGATACACAGCACCTCATCAAGCCCTTCAAGGAATTTCAGAGCCGCCTGCTCCGGGAACGGGAACGGCGTGCCTATGCGCAGCACTGCCGGTGAAGCCTTACCTCTCAGCGCTTCGCTCACGTAGGTCGCGCTGATGCCGTGGGCAGCTATACCCTTCCGGCACTGCTTGTCCGCGGCAGGAACGATATAGTTGCGGTGATATCCGGACAATTCCTCCGACAGCTTCACATTCCTGTCCTCGATATGGATATGCGCATTGTAGGACAGTCTCGGGAAAATGACCCATTTCGACGGGTCACGGACAAATCCCTCCGGCTTGTTCACTTTGTATTCGCTCTCGTCCTTAACATCTATTGAAGCGTAGCCGTGACAGACACGGGTCGTCGGTCGGAAAATGACAGGAGTATGGTATTTTTCGGAAAGCTCGAACGCTTCTCCTATCATCTCATAGGCTTCCTGCACCGATGAGGGGTCAAAGCACGGCAATTTGGAGTACGCGGCGAATGTACGGGTATCCTGCTCCGTCTGTGAGGATATGGGACCCGGATCGTCCGCCACAAGTATCACCATACCGCCCTTAACGCCGATGTACGCAAGGCTCATGAGCGGGTCGGACGCAACATTCAGCCCCACCTGCTTCATTGTCACCATAGTTCTCGCGCCGCAGTATGCCGCACCCGCCGCAAGCTCAAGAGCGGCTTTCTCGTTCACCGACCACTCCACATACAGAGAGCCGCTGTTGTTCTTCGCGGCAGTCTCCAACACCTCTGTGGAGGGTGTCCCGGGATAGCCGGAAACGAGATTCAGCCCCGCCGCTATGGCTCCGCGCGCTATTGCCGCGTTGCCCATTAAGAATTCCTTGTGCACAGAAAGCACCTTCCTTTTATATTCTTTTACTTTTTTATATTTAACTCAGATAAATCATAATTTGTCGAGATTCACACAACCGCTTTCATTTTGAAGAGCAAGATTAAATTTCTGGCTTTATATCGCTTATCACTTTCTTCTGCCACGACTTTTTGCCGCATTTCGGGCATTTCATATAACGCGTTCTGCCCATGTGCATCGCCAAGTTCACGGATTTGTAGGTCGGAATGTATATATGCCCGCATTTGCGACATTCGTAATACCCCGCGACCTGCTCTATGCGAAGCGCAAACGCCATACATATAATAAACTGTACGAATCCTATGCCGACCGGCAGGATGAACGCCAGAAAGGGCTTTTCAAGAGTCATGAAAATAATGCCCACGGCAAGCATGGCAAATAAGAATATCGTTGAAGTCAGGCCGATTACGATCTCCATCGTCAAAAGTCTTTTGTCAGCTCGTTCTTTTTGCTTGATCATTTCTATAAGGCTATTTTCCATTTGTTCATTATAGTTTTCCATTGAAACTACCTCCCCACATAATAAATCGTTGACTGTGATACCCAAGAGCGCACACATTTCAAGCATAATGGAAGCGTCCGGCAGAGACTTGCCTGTCTCCCATTTAGACACCGCGCGGTCGGTGATACCGAGTTTTTCGGCGAGTTGGGCTTGTGTCAGGTTTTGTTCTTTTCTTTTCCATGCAATAAACTTTCCGATTTTGATTTGATCCATCGTTCTCTTACCTCCTTTCGACGTCATTATAGTCCAATTCTCCTGAAAAAAACACGAACTGACGGTTGAGTGGGGAGAAATCAACCGTCGGTAGAGTCTGGTTCCTTAAACAAATCCCGATTTATCCTAATAATTATATCACCTATCCTCCAAAAAGTCAATCGGAATATAGAAAGCATTTTTGCCTACAATTCATATAGTTTTTATGAAGCATTGTTGACAATATTTTCACAGTATGTTATAATATCACCATAGAAAAGAGGTAGTTATGGAACAGTACAATGTTACGGGCATGAGCTGCGCTGCGTGCAGCGCGAGAGTGGAGAAGGCAGTCTCTGCGGTTCCGGGAGTGACCTCCTGCGCCGTAAGTCTGCTGACAAACTCAATGGGAGTTGAAGGGACCGCAAGCTCTGCCGATATAATAAAAGCTGTGGAGGCAGCAGGTTACGGTGCTTCGGAAAAAGGAAAGGAAAGATCCGCCGCTCCCTCCGGCGATGAATTGGAGGACAAGGAAACTCCCCGCCTGAAAAAGCGGCTTATCGCATCGGTCATTATACTGCTGCCGCTGCTGTACCTGTCAATGGGACACATGATGCTCGGTTTTCCGCTGCCGGCATGGTTTGACGGAAATCATGTTGCAATGGGGCTGGCGCAGCTTCTTCTGACAGCTCTGATAATGGTCATCAATCAGAAATTCTTCATCAGCGGATTCAAGGGACTTATACACCGTTCTCCCAATATGGACACTCTTGTGGCAATGGGAGCGGGCGTATCATTCCTGTGGAGCGTGTTCATGCTGTTTGACATGACAGACGCCGTCACACATGGCGACGAGGCAAGAGTCTCTGCCGACATGATGAACTTCTGGTTCGAGTCTGCCGCTACAATACTCACGCTGATTACAGTCGGGAAAACGCTCGAAGCGTATTCAAAGGGACGTACTACAGATGCTCTGAAAGGGCTGATGAAGCTGGCTCCCGATACCGCAACAGTCGAGCGCGGAGGCAGGGAGATCGTCATACCCGCCGCACAGGTGCAGGTCGGTGACATATTTACAATACGCCCCGGCGAGAGCATTCCGGTGGACGGCACAGTAATCGACGGACAGAGTGCCGTCAATGAAGCCGCTCTTACCGGCGAGAGCATTCCCGCCGACAAATCCCCGGGTTCGCAGGTCTCCGCCGGAACGGTGAATACCTCCGGATTTCTCCGCTGCCGTGCGACACGCGTGGGAGAGGACACCGCGATCTCAAAAATAATAGCAATGGTCAGTGATGCGGCGGCTACAAAAGCCCCGATAGCAAAGACCGCCGACAAGGTATCGGGGATATTCGTTCCGACGGTCATAGGAATTGCGCTTGTGACCCTTGTGATATGGCTGCTGGTCGGACAGACAGTCGGATACGCTCTTGCGAGAGCTATATCGGTCCTTGTGATAAGCTGTCCCTGCGCACTGGGACTTGCTACTCCCGTGGCGATAATGGTCGGAAGCGGAGTCGGAGCAAAGAACGGCATTCTGTTCAAAACTGCCGTTTCCCTCGAACAGACAGGAAAAGTGCAGATAGCGGCACTTGACAAGACCGGGACCGTCACCTCCGGAGAGCCTGCTGTAACAGATATCATACCGGTTTCCACCGATAAAGACGGTCTTGCATCGGTCGCGGCAGCTCTTGAAAAACACAGTGAACACCCGCTCGCAAAAGCGGTCATGCGATATTCGGAGGAACACGGGATCGCTGCCCGGGAGGTAACGGAATTCGCCGCTGTCTCCGGCAGCGGACTCACCGCAAATCTTGACGGAAGTATGATCTGCGGCGGAAATCTCCGGTTCATACAGTCAAAGTGTACGGTACCCGAGGATATAAAGCAGCAATCTGAAAGTCTTGCCGCTGAGGGCAAGACACCGCTGTTCTTCTCAAAGGACGGAGAACTGCTCGGTATAATAGCCGCCGCAGACGCGATACGCCCGGACTCCGCAGATGCAATAAAGCAGCTCCGCGCAATGGGCATACGCACCGTAATGCTTACCGGCGACAATAAACGTACAGCAGACGCCGTCGGGAAACAGGCGGGCGTTGACGAGGTCATCGCCGGAGTTCTTCCGGACGGCAAGGAAGCTGTGATACGCGAACTCCAGAAATACGGAAAGGTCGCCATGATCGGCGACGGCATCAACGATGCTCCTGCCCTCACATGTGCGGATATGGGCATAGCGATAGGCGCAGGTACCGATGTTGCAATTGATGCGGCGCAGGTGGTACTGATGAAAAGCGGGCTGAACGACGCTGCGGCAGCGATACGTCTCAGCAGGGCGGTGCTCCGGAATATAAAGCAGAACCTTTTCTGGGCGTTCATATACAACGTAATAGGAATACCGCTGGCAGCGGGAGCGTATATCGCATTGTTCGGCTGGGAGCTTGACCCGATGTTCGGGGCGGCGGCAATGAGCCTGTCAAGTTTCTGCGTTGTGATGAACGCACTGCGTCTCAATCTGTTCGGATTATACTCCGTAAAGCACGACAGACCCGGAAAAAATGCCATAGACCCCTCGGTGAGATTCGATATTGCCCTGCCTGCCGAAAAGACCTACACCATGCGTATCAGCGGAATGATGTGCGGACATTGTGAGACGACTGTAAAGAAGTGCATCGAGAAATACCCCGAGGTCATTTCTGCCGATGTCAGTCACGAAAAAGGCACAGCGGTGATACATCTTAATACGGATCTGTCACATCTCGAAGAAATGAAAGCCGATATAATCAAGCGCGGCTATGAGGTCACAGAATAAAAAATCCGCATTCCGTTTAGGAATGCGGATTTTTGTTGATCAATATTCGTACATTTTCTTGTGATAGATCGAGTGGATAACGACCGGTACGACACCTACCAGCAGGAATGTTCCCACAGCACAGCCGAGAGCTATCAGCAGTCCCATGATGCCACCGCCGTTATTGCTGCCGGTTGTTGACGCAGCGGCTGCCGCAGTGGTTTCGGAAGTAGTCTCCGCGGGCTTTTCCACGGCAGTGGTCTGCACGGGAGTTTCTGTATCATCTTCTATCGCAACATCAGGAAAGCTTTCATCGACCGTAGTAACGATCTCCGACATTCCGTTGCTCCATTCGTCCGGCTGAGCGGGTTCCTGAGTGGTATCGGAAACCGCCGGGAGCGTCGTTTCGGCGGGAGCTGCGCTTGTTGCCGGCGCAGCGGTGGTTCCCGCTGTCGTAACGGGCGCAGTGGAAGTGAAATAGTTTGCGGAAACAAATCCTACTCCTCCGTAGTAATCTATGGCGAGCCAGCTTCCGTTAGTGCCGAGTACCTTTACCTGATTAGGCGCGTTTACCGAACCTATAACGCTGTATGTGGTGCCGGGTCCCTGACGGACATTGACATTTTCTGCCGCGTACATTGTATAGGGGTCGGTACGGGTGTAGGAAACGGCGCCTGCGGCTGTGGTTGTGGCAGCGGCAGTAGTTGTAGCTGCGGCAGTAGTCTGCGCAGGAGCCGGGTCTGTCTGAACAGCAGGCGCGGAGGCTATCGGAGCCTCTGTAACTTCCGGATCCTCGGGATCCTCAACATCTTCCGCCCCGTCCTCACTTTCGTTTATGTCCGGTTCATCGCCCTCAAGGACTGCCACAGCCTCTTCTTCGGAGGCTCCGATATCTATATCTACCTCATCATCGCTGCCTGTAGTTTCTTCATCATCTATGACATCGATCACTTCGCCTGTGGATTCGGGGGAGATCTCGTCCTGGTCGTCCGCAGATAAAGCGGAAGCAGGTACAGCAATATAGGCGCCCATTACCGCGAGCGCGGCAAAAACGGATATATATTTTCTGAATTTTTTCAAGTTATCATGTCCTTTCTTTATATATATGATATATTGTACCACAAAATATTGCGTTTGTAAACTGTTTTTCTGCAATTTCCGCGAAATTTCAGCATTTTTCCGCTTTATTATCTGAATTTCAGCTATTTTTGAGCAAGGTAATCCGCAATAACAAGATCGACTACTCTGCCGTAGCTTTTTGTTCCTTCCTGCTGATCGTTTATCTTGAGATAAACGTCATTTATAGCCTCGGCTGCTTTTCCGAAATCATGGTCGTACTTCGCCCAGAACTCATTCTGCATGGTCAGCTGTTTCCTTGCATAATCGGGGATAGTCATATACACTTCCGAGTATTCCTGCGGGGTGGCTTCGGGATAGTAGGCATTCAAAAGATAGATCACTATATCGTACCAGCCGCAGTATGTAAGATATTCGTCTCCGCTCCCGCGGCACGCAAGATACGAGATGAAATTCGCCTCGTCCTCCCGCATGAATCCGGTCATGTGGGAAAGTTCGTGGCATACGGTATGCCCGAGTTCCTCGGGGACGTCCATAGTATTGTAATTGGCTTCCATAGAATAGAATGTGAATATCCCCGTGATATGCGCATGACACATCTGAGCGGACAGCATGACGGGTTTTACCGGCGGGTAATATGAATCCAGCGCGTCATACTGCGTCCCGAGTTTCTCCATTGCCTTTCCTGCCCTGCCGGACAGGTCTTCCGGAACAATAATATGACCGTTTTCGTCAAGTCCGGTTTCCGCCCCGGCTGCGGAGAGCTTTCCTATTGCATACTGCAATGTTTCAAGCACCTGTTCTTTGCTGTATTTCTCCGTTTTCATTCCGGCGATCTCGGAGAAGGGGCTTCTGCTGTAGTTTATGCCCATACCATACACATAGCAGAACAGAAGTATCCCCCCGGCAAATACTATAGTCGCAGCCGATGACAGCAGCAGCCGAAGCCGTCTTCCCTTTCGCCGTATCATATTCACGGCAAACCAGACTATCCCTGTCAGCAGGAGCAGCACCCCACATATAACCATGATCTCCGCCAGCGAGAACGGTACCAGTCCGCTCAGTCTCGCGAACACATTCACCACGCCGGGATATACGGTAAATCCATAGAAATCCGCAAAGCCCTCCACATTACGTGCCGCGAACCACCCGGCGCCGCCGAGTATAAGAGCGCACCCGCCCACCGAAAATCTTACAGCCGGGAATTTTTGTTTTTCATTCATACGAT
>CAMVGH010000154.1 GCA_947166945.1 uncultured Clostridia bacterium | reverse complement strand
TTATACACTTTTCTCTGCACAGGTGAACTACCTGCCCCCGCTGCAAGGCGAAGCGTTTAAAAGCTTTAGGGGGAGAGTGGGAGAGTGGGAGAGAGGGGGTGTGGGGGAGGGAGGGAGAGGGGGAGGGAGGAGACCCTTTCTCGAAAGGGTCCCTTCCTTCCCCTCTTCCTTCCTCCCCCTGCGCTCTCAGATCTCAGCTCTCTATGAATTTGATCGGGTCTGTCCACGCTCCGGCGACGGTCACACCGAGGTGGAGGTGCGGCGCGAGCTTGCACTCGGCATCGGCGGAATTGCCGACCTTGCCTATGATCTCGCCCATGGAGACCTGCTGCCCCTCTTTGACGGTCACATTCTGGTCAAGACCGCAGTAGTGGGCGATAACGCTGTCACCGTGGTCTATGGTGACGCAGATGCCCCAGAGAGGGTCGTTCTTTACCTCGGTGACGGTCCCTTTCATTATGGCTGAGACAGCGGTACCGGGATCGGCGGCAAGATCGACGCCGTCATGGGTCTTCCAGACGCCGAGAGTCTCGCTCTTTACAAGCTCGCCGCCGCTGTACGGGTTTATTACGGTACATTCCGCTATCGGCATGGTCTTCGGGTCCTTGAAGAACAATCCCGCTTCATCGGCAAGGGCAGGTTCAGCGTCCGGCGCAGTTGTCTGCGCTTCGGTCTGAGTGACCGGCTCGTCCTTCGGTATGTCGAAGACTTCCGCATTCACGGTTTCCGCGGGCTGAGTGAACACAAATACATTATCCTCGTACTTTTCAGGCTCCGGAGTCCTGCCCGCCGTACTCACCGCCCCGCTGTACGCCGCGTAGGTAGAAATGCCTACCGCGCAAAGGGAGAGCGCCAGTGCCGCCGCAAAACCCTTGCCCTGGATACCGTTCGTAAATCTTACCTTTTTCATATTGAACATTCCTTTCTTTTTTGGGCTTAGTCCTATGCAAGTATTTTTGCCATATTTTCCGTAAATATACAGCAAATTTTTGGCACGACGCCACTTGATAAATACTACCGTAAATGTTATAATTATTATAAGTATATTTTTATAGTTTTTGTAAAAGGGGGTCCGGAGGGATATTTTTTGGGAAAGATCCCTCCCGCCCGGGAGCAAAGCAGATACCCGGGTGTAAACGACAAATGGATATCACTGAAATTTTATCAGAACTCTGCCGGGCGGCGGGAGTGTCGGGCGCAGAGTATGAAGCGTGCGGGGCTGCGGCTGAACTTCTTCGGAATTATACGGATGATGTGAGCATCGACAAGTTCGGGTGCGTATCGGGATTCGTCGGAGAGCGGAATAACGGTAAACCCACACTCATGCTCGAAGCGCACATCGACGAGATCGGACTTATCGTGACATATATCGACGACGAGGGATTCCTCCGGGTAGGGCAGTGCGGCGGTACCGACAGGCGGCTGTACGCGGCACAGACTGTTACCGTACACTCAGAAAAGGGCGCTGTGCGGGGTGTGATATGCACTCTGCCGCCCCATGTGGCGTCTGATTCCTCGAAAACCATGAAACTCGATGAAGCTGCGATAGATATAGGCTGCACAAACCGTGAAGAAGCGGAAGCACTTGTATGCGCGGGCGACCGTGTGACCATAGAGAACGACCTTGTGAAGCTGCTCGGGACGAGATATACCGCAAAAGCTACCGACGACCGTGCAGGCGTTGCTGCGGTGCTGTATGCGCTGGAGCTGCTGAAAGGCGCGGAGCTTTCCTACAATATCGAGGTGCTGTTCGCGTCACAGGAAGAGGTAGGCAGCAGGGGCGCCGTCATCGCCGCATACCGCAGCGCCGCGGAAAAGGCGATAGCTACCGACGTGAGCTTCGCTTATACTCCGGACGCGAAGAAGCATGAGTGCGGCGAAATGGGGAAAGGCGCCATGATAGGTATTTCCCCGGTGCTTGACCGTGAAATGACGGGAGAATTGCGCGATTATGCCGGGAAATTCGATATACCGTGGCAGAGCGAGGTCATGGGAAGCTCGACAGGTACCGACGCGGACGATATTTCCGTATCGCGCGGCGGTATCAGGACGGCTCTGATCTCAATACCGCAGAAATATATGCACACGCCTGTTGAGGTTGTGGATATCGGGGATATACGGGCAGTCGCCAAGCTCATGGCGGTTTACGCCTGCGGCGGGAAACTGCCGAAACGCGAAACGGCGGAAGAACCCGAGCTTGTGGGACGTTCCGCACCGGCGGCCGAGCACACCGGCATATTTGCCGGGATAGCAATGCTCTCGAAGCTCTGCGGCACAAGCGGAGCCGAGGACGATGTGCGGGAGTATATCAGGTCCCGCATTCCCGCGGACTGCAATGTGCGCACAGACGGTATCGGGAACCTGATCGTTGAGAAAAAGGGGGCCGCCGTACCGAAGAATAAGCTTATGTTCTGCGCCCACATGGACGAAGTGGGCTTTATAATAACCGACTATACCGAGGACGGGCGGCTGAAATTCGCGCCGGTGGGGGGCATCTCCCCGGCAGTGGTGTTCGGACGGAGAGTTGTATTCGGAAACGGCATGACCGGAGTCATCGCGGCAAAGGCGCTTCATCAGCTCAAAGACGACGAGAAGGACAAACAGCCGAAGATAGCCGACCTCGCAATAGATATCGGCGCGGCAGACAGGGACGAGGCGAAAAAGCTCATAATGCAGGGCGATTACTGCTGCTACGCGGGAGAATACGAGGAATTCGGGAACGGCTTCATAAAGGGCAAGGCTCTCGACGACCGGGTAGGCTGCGCTGTCATGCTGGAGATGCTCAACAGCGAGCTTCCTTACGACGCGACTTTCGTATTCACTGTTCAGGAGGAGATCGGCACCCGCGGCGCGGCTTGTGCGGCGTACTCTGTAAAACCGGATATAGGCATCATACTTGAAACGACCACAGCCTGCGACATAGCCGGCTCTGAGGGTGAAAAGAGGGTATGTGAGCTCGGAAAGGGCGTTGTGGTGTCCTTCATGGACCGCTCGACCATTTACGACCGCGAACTGTACAGACTTGCACGGACAGCCGCGGACAAAGCGGGCATAAAGAACCAGACAAAGACTCTCATCGCGGGCGGCAACGACAGCGGGGCAGTCCACAAGGCTGTGGGCGGCATACGGACGGCGGCGCTCTCCGTGCCGACACGGTATCTGCATTCTCCCGCCTGCGTAATGAAAAAGGAAGATGTGGAAGCGACACTCGCCGCAGCGCGTCTGGTGCTGACTGAATTCGCTGAATTGTGAGAGGAAAAAGATGATACAGAAGATCACCGAAATTGACGCCGTTTACGCGGCTATCGACACCAACCGTGATATCTACACAGAGAAGATACGAGCACTTGCCGATGCTTACGGCTGCGGGTACGACTTCTGCAATTTCTACAAGCAGACCGGCGGTACGGTCATTGCCGACTACTACGGTTCGGCTGTGGCGGCGAAATGCAGTGTCCGCACCGGAGACAGGCTGGCTGAACTCATGGAATTCCTCATGTGCGGGAAATTCCGGAAGGTGCTGATGCCTGCCGCTTCTTTCGGTGCCGCGAAGATAGATGCCAATATCAGGGAAATGCTGCTGATGAGGTACAACGGAGTTCTTGATGAGGACGAGATAAAAAACACTGACGATATTGACAAACTTCTGACAGACCCCGGAAGTTCTCTCGGTGAAATCTCCGAAATTGTCACAGACGGATTTGACATTGACATCAATAAGTGGTACACTGATATAAGTCATAATCTCAGACACGGGATATCGCAGATATACGTGCTTGAAAATACCGCGTGCGCGGTAAAGATGTTCTCTTCTTCGGGGATAACATACCTTTCGTATATCAGCACAAGGAAAGAAGCGCGCGGAAATGGCTGTGCGAGCCGGCTTATACGTGCGCTCTGCGTGTCCGAGACCGCAAAGCGGAACGCGGTATTGCTGTTCTGCGACCCGTCACTGGAGAATTTCTACGAAAGACTTGATTTTACCGTAGTAAGCAAAGCGGTGGAACTTACGATATAGAACAGAAAAAGAAAGAGATAAAAGGAGATAAGATAATAGTGGGCTGCTGTTTTAACACAGACAAGAAGCTGGAGCAGATAGCTGCGGAAGCGGAAGAGAGATGCGCGGAGTCATTCGCGCGCATCGACCATACCGCCCGCTGCAACAGCGAGAAGGTACTCAAAGCATTCATTGACAACCATGTGGGGGAAATGCACCTGAAAGGCACCACAGGCTACGGCTACGGAGACGCCGGCCGCGACAAGCTGGACGAGGTGTATGCGCAGATACTCGGCGCGGAGGACGCGCTCGTCCGCCACAATTTCGTGAACGGCACGCACGCGCTGTCAACCGCGCTGTTCGGTGTACTGCGTCCGGGCGACCTGATGCTGTCTCTCACCGGCAGGCCTTATGACACACTGAGCGACGTCATATTTGCCGAACATGGCGGATCCCTCTCGGAGTTCGGCGTAAAGTACGACCAGATAGACCTCCTGCCCGACGGCAGAGTGAATTTCGGCAGGATAAACGAGCTTGCGCGTTCCTGCAAAGTGGCATATATCCAGCGTTCCCGCGGGTACAGCCTGCGCCCGTCCATCACAGTCTCGGAAATAAGCGAGATGATCGACTCGGTAAAGCGGGTAAATCCCAATGCAATAGTAATGGTGGATAACTGCTACGGCGAGCTTGTGGAGCGGGTGGAGCCGTGTGATGTGGGCGCCGACCTGATAGCCGGGTCACTGATAAAAAATCTCGGCGGCGGCATTGCCGAAACAGGCGGCTACATAGCGGGAAGAAAAGACCTCGTTGAGCTGTGCGCGTACCGTCTCACCACGGTGGGAACAGGCAAGGAGGTAGGCTGCTCCCTCGGCATGAACCGCAGCCTGTTCCTCGGGCTGTTCTATGCGCCCGAAACCGTCAGAAACGCGGTAAAGACCGCGACTTTTGCATCATCGTTCTTTGACCTGCTCGGTTTCACCGCATATCCGAATTATAATGAATACAGAACGGATATAATAACGGCAATAAAGCTCGGCTCCCGCGAAGCCCTCATAGCCTTCTGCGAGGGTATCCAGTCCGGAAGCCCCGTTGACAGCTTCGTTACCCCCGAACCGTGGGATATGCCCGGCTATGAGGATCAGGTCATCATGGCGGCAGGAGCATTCACCATGGGCGCTTCCATAGAGCTTTCAGCCGACGCCCCGCTGCGGGATCCCTTCGCCGTGTGGCTCCAGGGCGGCATCACATACGACACCGGCAGAATGGGCGTTATCCTCGCCGCACAGAAACTGCTCGACGGCGGATTTATTAAATTGTGAGCCGGGTGCCGGCGGAGGAGAGAGGTCGCTGCGCTCAAGTGCCTCCGGCGGGGGAGAGAGGTCGCTGCGCTTGAGTGCCTCCGGCGGCCAACCCCTTTAAAAAGGGGTTGGATCCCTAAACTGAACCGCTTCGCCTTGCAGATCCGTCAATTAATACTCCTTTTGGTAGGAGCAGATATAAGGAATTTTGTTATGCATCACAGAAAGAATTTAGTAATATTCGGGAAAGAAATTACAATATGTATAGAAAAGAATGAGGGAAATGTTCATATCGGTACATTTTCAGGAAAAAAAGCAGTCGCCGTATGCCGCGAATCCGTGGGCGAAGCGTTCACCGGGACGGTATGTGCCGTGATAGCGCGGAACGGAGAAGAAATACCCGTGGCAGTACCCACAGAACTGTACGGCACTGATATCTGCTATGAGTGCAACCTGCTCCATGAACTGGGAGATCTCGTAAAAACCGGTGATATCTTCTACACCAAGTACGAAAAGACCGGCGGCGCTGTGATGTTCACCGAAAAGGACGGTGAACGCCGTTACCTGCTTATCAGGAACGAGAGCGGACATATCGGATTTCCGAAGGGACATATAGAGTTCGGTGAGAGCGAAATACAGACCGCAAGGCGGGAGGTATTTGAGGAGACCGGACTGGAGTTTATACAATACGGAGATTTCAGAGAAGAATATACATATAGTACGAAAGAAAACTGCATCAAAACCGGCGTTTTCTTCATCGGTCACTATGATTACCGTGAACCGAAGATCCAGGAAGAGGAGATCCTCGATGACTGGCTGCTGCCTTTCGGAAAGGCAATGGAGCTGCTGAACTATCCGGAGGACAGGGTACTGCTCACCCACGCGGAAGAATACATTTCAAAGAAGGATTCATAAAATGGCAAAAGAAACAAAGGTCGGAATGGTCTCCCTCGGCTGTCCCAAGAACCAGTGTGACGCAGAGCTTATGCTTGCGCGGATAAGTGAAGCGGGATATAAGATAGTTCCCGAGGCGGGGCTTGCGGACGTGGTAGTCATAAATACCTGCGGATTTATCACAAGCGCCAAGGAAGAAGCTATCGAAGAAATAATGGAAGCCATAAACCGCAAGAACGACGGCATCAACAAGAAGATAATCGTCACGGGCTGCCTTGCGCAGCGCTATCAGGAACAGATGGACGAGGAGTTTCCCGAGATCGACGGCGTTCTCGGCATCGGGCGCAACGACGCCATTGTTGAGACGATAGAGAAAGTTCTCGCGGGCGAGCGTGTCATAGATTTCGGTTCGGTGGACGATCACGACATGGAAGGCACCCGTATGCAGTCCACGCTGCCGCACTATGCGTATCTGCGCATTGCGGACGGCTGTGACAACTGCTGCACCTACTGCGCGATCCCGCAGATACGCGGAAAGTTCCGCAGCAGAAAGACAGAGAATATCGTCAAAGAAGCGGAGATACTCGTGAAAAAGGGCGTAAAAGAGCTGATAGTCATTGCGCAGGACACCACGAACTACGGCATCGACCTTTATGGGAAATATGCGCTCCCCGACCTGCTTCGGGAACTTGTGAAGCTCGATGTTAAATGGATACGCCTGCTGTACTGCTATCCCGAGAGAATGACGGACGAGCTTATCGACCTTATCGCCGCAGAACCGAAGATTTGCAAATACATAGATCTCCCGCTTCAGCACTGTGACGCCGAAATACTCCGCGAAATGGGCAGGGAAGGCGACCGTGAATATCTCACGGCGCTGATAAAGAAGCTCCGCAGCCGCATACCGGGTCTTACACTGCGCACTACGTTCATCACGGGATTTCCCGGCGAGACGGAAGCGCAATTCACCGATCTTGCGGAATTCGCAAACGAGATAAAGTTCGACCGTCTCGGCTGCTTTGCCTACTCGCAGGAGGACGGCACTCCCGCCGCGGATTTTGAAAATCAGGTAGATGAGCGTGAGCGTGAGCATCGCGCCGAGATAATCATGGAGCAGCAGGAGATACGTGTTTCCGAACAGCTCCAAGCCCTCATCGGCACCGAGACCGAGGTAGTCTGCGAGGGCTATGACCGCCTTTCCGAGATGTATTTCGGGCGTGACGCGTCCTACGCCCCCGAAATCGACGGCATGATCTATTTCGCAAGCAAAAAGAAGCTCCATATCGGTGATTTCATTAATGTCCGCTTCACCGACTCCCTTGATAACAACCTTATCGCCGAGGCTGTCTGAGCAGTCGCTTACGCTTGAGTGCCTCCGGCGGGCGGGGAAAGAGGTCGCTGGCGCTTGAGTGGTCGCTGCGCTCAAGTGCCTCCGGCGGCCAGCCCCCTTTAAAAAGGGTGCTGGA
>CAMVGH010000153.1 GCA_947166945.1 uncultured Clostridia bacterium | reverse complement strand
CTTACCGCTTTAAGCATATCGGTCTCGGTATCTGTAAGGTAGTACGAGCCTTTTTCGAGCTTATTATCCTGTTCTTCCCCGGCGGTCCTTCCTATTATCACAATAGCTGTATCGCTTTGTCTCGATGCTTTTAATACTATTTCGTCCGAAAGCGGCATTTCTTTCTGTGACCATGGTTCGCTTCCCCAGCCTTCTCCGATGTCGTAGGGATTTTCGGAATCCCATTTATTGTATATTTCAAGCAGAGATTCATTCAGTATTGCTCCGGATTCTTTCAATCCGTCAACTATTCCGGTGACTTTTGATACATTGACCATACCGCCGGAACCGGTACCGCTTTTATAATAATGAAGCTGTATCCTTCCGAATACCGCTGTGTTCTTATTCTTATCAACAGGGAGCACATTGTTTTCATTTTTTAGCAGTATGCAGCCCTCCGAAACGGTTTTTGCCGCCGCTTCGATATAATCGTTCCAATCCAGAATTACTGACATATTTTTTCCTCCGTATTTTAAATTTTGATCATCTTTCACACAGCGTCAAATATCTGCATAAATCTGCTGAAAAACAAACAATTGTTCAAAGTTTCCGATAGTTCGTTTTTACTGTTATTTTTGTGACATTATATTTGTTTATTCCTACAAAATTTTCAAATTTCTATCATAACAGGAAAGTGAGGGAACACCGATTTATAATGAGTTCGACAAAATCCGACGCTGAAAAAAATAAGATAAATATTAAAAATTATTTTTATTGATGCACCTTCTCAAGCCTTGCGATTAGTTGATAAACATATATAAGATAGATTGACTTTTTACGACTTACGAATTCTGCTGTAAAATATTGCCATTTCATAAATTATATGCTACAATAAAGTCACTTTAAAAAAACTTATTGTCAGGAGGTACAAAATAATGAATGACAAAATCAGAATACTTATAGGAGATGACTCCGCAGAATACGGGCTTACATGGGCGAGCCTGCTGAAGAAAGAAGGTATGTTCACCGCGGCAAGACATAAGAACGGGAGAGTGATCCTTGAATCCGTAAAGAATGATATGCCGGATTTCCTCATAATAGAAGCCAAAATGCCGGAACTCGATGCCGCTTCCCTGCTTGATGAAATAAAAGCTGTAAAAGGAACCGTACCGGTCACCATAGTTGTGTCAAACATTCACTCGCCTGAACTGGAAAAGGAGATAATGGATGCCGGAGCAAGCTACTTCATGGTAAAGCCGTTTGCTCCGGAAATACTGGTGAATAAAGTCAGATCGTTAAAGAATTACAAACATCTGACAGCACCGGAGAAACACAAAGAGATAACAAATCTTGAGTATGTTGTTACCGATATGATACACAAGATAGGTATTCCGGCACACATCAAAGGATATCATTATCTGCGTACTGCGATCATACTCTCGATCAATGATGACGAAATGATAAACAGTGTGACTAAACTGCTTTATCCGACTGTTGCGCAGAAATACGGAACAACATCATCAAGGGTCGAGAGAGCCATACGTCATGCCATTGAGATTGCGTGGGACCGAGGTGATGTAGATGTTCTCAACAGTCTTTTCGGCTACACGATACACACTTCCCGCGGAAAGCCTACCAATTCCGAGTTCATAGCTTTGATCGCGGACAAGCTGAGACTTGAATATTTCTCCGATATTCTTATCTGAAACACAACAAAATCAAATGCAGTGTTTTCGCCCGTATTTGCCGGACATCATGAACATTCAAAGTGAGGCATTGAAACTTTGACCGATTCAATGATCTCGTCGGCGGTCGCGGGGAGCGCGAGAAATCCGCCCTGCATCATCTCGGCGCCGGCATGACGCGCTGCCTCATACTGGCTTCTGTATTCTATGTTTTTAACACTTGTGGTTATATGTCTGCTTGCGGCAAGTGAGAATGTTGTGCTTAACAGAACATCATCGAATTCACCGCCGGAATTGGTAACAAAATTCGAGCTTACCTTTATGATATCTACATACGAGTTTTTCAGCACGTGAAGCGGCAGATATTCATTGCCGAAACTGTCGATGCATATTGATACTCCGAGTTTTTTCAGCTTTCCGAGAGTGGAAGCCGTATCGGTATAAGAAAGCACATGTGCAGCTTCCGGAACTTCCGCGATAAGTTCATTTCCGCTGAGTCCGAAACGTTCGATCTCCGCCTTGAAACGTTCCGGAAGCGCTCCGGTCTGCATTTCATGTGTTGTGAGATTTACGCCGACTTTGATATCCTGACCGGTCGCTGCCCTTATTCTGGTACAGAACTCGCATGCTCTTGGCAGTACCCACAGATCTATCGAAGTATCAAGTCCTACTTTTTCCATGAGCCGCATGAAAACTTTCGGTGAGATCTTCCCCATGTTTTCGCTCGTCCACCGAAGCAGCGCTTCGTAATGCTGTATATCTCCGTTCATATCAAAGACAGGCTGGAATGTTACTTCAAAATTCTTCATGTTGTCGGCAATACATCTTCTGAGTTCGCTCTCAAGATTGTATGCTTCGCCCTTGGTGTTGAGAAATTCACTGTTATAGAACGCAAAGGTATTCTTGCCATACTCGTTGGCACGGTACAGAGAAAGAGTTGCGGCACGGTAAAGGTCTTCCCCGGACTGGGTGGAGCTGTTGTAGACGGCAATACCGATAGCGGTCTCCGCATACTGATTCACTCCGTCAATAACAAACGGATTCCTGATACGTTCAAGTATCTTCTTTGTTATTGACTGGGCTTCCTCGGCTGTATGTTCTTTCAGGATTATCATTATGATACTTCCGGAATAGCGATAAACACCGTCTCCGCCGATCTCCGGACCGGTAAGATACTGAGCAACGGAATGAAGAAGTTTATCGGTATAACGTTGTCCGAAGACTTCGTTCAGAAAGCGGGTATTTATTATCTGCATTGCCATTGCGGCTCCGCTTCCGCCTTTTTTGATTATCTCATTTACGTCGATGTCGAGACGGGCACGGTTTTTAATGCCGAGCATGGAATCAAAAAAAGCAAGATCATAAAGCTGTCGGTTTTTCTCTTCTATCTGTTCTTCGGATTTGCAGCGGAATATGACGGTCGAAACGACCTGAGAGATATTCCTTATCATCTTGCGGTTGTTATATGCCCATGTGTGTCCGCCGTTCTTTATAAGATATACGATAATTCCCCTGACACCATTGTTGTCGTTTATTTTTGCAACAGCAAATCCGGCAATATCAAGATCTGTGAAGTGTTTGTCGTTTTCGCTTGAAAAATAGAAATCAATATCCGACATATCATTCAGGATACGTTCATATCTGTCTTTGATCAAAGCGTAGAATCTCGAAATGTCAGAGTCGGGGATCTCATAACGACAAAGTTCTCCGGTTTCTTCATCTCCGAAAGAACCGAAAGAAACAATACCGTCTATGTGCAGATAGCGGCATGACATCTCCAGCACTTTTTGCAGTGCGGTCGAAGCCCGCGCTTCCTCCATTATAGTAGTCTGCATGCTGTTTATCAACATCTGCTGCTCTACATTGGCGCCGAGCTGACGGTTTACCGCGTTTGAATTCTCACTTTCATTGTATAGGGCGATTATCGAATGTGCTATTCCGGACAGAAAATCAGCAGAGTTTTTCAGGTATTTCTCTGCGTCATTTACCGTCGTTTCATCATCTGAACCTATGTACCAGTATGCCCCTGTCTTGAACCCGAATTTCACAGGAGCTTTCACGCTGAAGGGATATTCATGTCTTGCAGTATCGCGCGGTGAGCATACAACAGCTCCGTTTTCGTCGAGTATGGCAGTATATAATAACGGATTTTCCGCGAACGGTTTCTGTACTCTCACCAGATAATCCATACCGCATATATCGACGATAGATGTTGTATTATTGTTGAGAGAGGATATCTTTCTTTCCTGTCTTTTCTCAAATTCGGATATGACGGTATCGTTAGGGATACGATCCATATATTCATATACGTCAAGAAGGACTCCTGAAAAACAATTTTCTTCGTCGGTCTTATGACAGCACAAATATGCCCAGTGAAGCTCTCCGTCATGCTCTATCCTGAAATGAGTGAAGAGGCGTTCATCCGTACTGTTGTCAAAATCCGCGATCTTGTTCATTATAGTCGGAAAATCGTCTATATACACAAAGTCGGAGAACGGCAGCGGCTTGGAGTAGTTTCTGCCGTCATAATCACCGACTATTGAAAGTGTGACACTTCCGGAGATGTGAACGGCAATATCCAGGCAGTTATATTTTTTAAATATAGAAAACAGATCAAACATTTTGGCTCCTTATTATGGAAACGAAAAAAGAAATCTTTGCTTATATATAAATATAACACAATTTTTCAACAAAATCAATAGTATTTTGTAATAATTTTACATTTATTTTTTTAATTTCGCTTTTCATCTGTAAAAATGAAAAAAACAGTTGACAAAATCAAAAAAATGTGTTAATATTAACGCAATGACTATGACGAAGATCGTCGGTATGAATGTTTTCAGAAAGCCGTCGGATGATGTGAGACGGTATCGGACATACCAAGACAGCTCCCTTCCGAGTCGGAAATGTGAAAGCTATGCAAGTAATGTTTCCCGTCCTGCCGCGTTAAGGCATAAGGCTTGATAGAGCCTGAGTGGCGCATAAGGCGCAATTTGAGTGGTACCGCGGGTATAGTATATTCCCGTCTCAAAGAAATTCTTTGGGACGGTTTTTGTTTTTTAACCGTCCTGCCCATCAATCTTATTTTACAACGGAGGTAGTAAAAATGAAATTAAGCTTCTCAACTCTCGCATGTTACGATTTTGAATGGAGTGATATCTATTCAATGGCAAAGGATCTCAATTTTGACGGTATTGAGATCAGAGGTCTCGGAAATGATATTTTCTCGGTAAAAGCAAAGCCTTTCACCGACAAACAGCTTCCCGCTACTATTGAAAAGCTGAAAAGTCTCGGCCTTGAGATCTCCTGCTTCTCTTCCGGGGCATGTCTGCGTTTCAGAGAGAAATCCGCCGAGAACAAACAGGAGATCATAGAATATATGAATCTTGCAAGTAAAATGGGAACGTCATTTGTACGTATTCTTGCCGATGACGGACTCGCGCCTTCCGGTCTTGTGGATGATGATTTCATAATCTCCGAACTGAAAGAACTTTCTGTAAAAGCTGAAGAGCTGAATGTTACACTTCTTGTTGAGACGAACGGAGATTATTGTGATACAAAGCGTCTCTGCAAAGTTCTTGAGGCGGTAGGCAGCCGCAAGGTAGGCGCTCTCTGGGATATGCACCACCCCTACCGCTTTACCGGCGAATTACCTCAGACTACTGTCGCAAATCTTGGCGAACATATCAAATACACTCACGTAAAAGACAGTGTAATGAACAACGGCAAGCTGGAATATAAGATCATGGGCGAGGGCGATATGCCTATATCCGATATGCTGGCTGCCCTCAAGAGCATAAACTATAACGGTTATGTGACTCTCGAATGGGTAAAGCGCTGGGCAAGAGATCTTTGCGATGCAGGAATCGTTATACCGCAGTACGCAAACTACATGGCTCCTTACAGGGTCCATCACAAGCACGCTCTTCAGGATAATATCAGAAAAACCGGAAAATATGTATGGCCTAAAGAAAGACTTATCGACTATACATTCCCGGATGTTCTGGACAGAATGTGCGAGGAATTCCCGAATCAGTACGCATTCAGATATACAGAGCTCGATTACACAAGAACATATCCCGAATTCAGGGACGATGTTGACAACTTTGCGCGTGCTCTTATAGCTATGGGAGTAAAGAAAGGCGATCATGTTGCTATCTGGGCAACGAATGTTCCTTCATGGTATATCACCTTCTGGGCTACAACTAAGATAGGCGCTGTACTCGTTACCGTGAATACAGCATATAAGATCCATGAGGCAGAATACCTGCTCAAGCAGTCCGATACCCACACCCTCGTCATGATCGACAGCTATAAGGACAGCGATTATAAAAAGATCATCAGAGAAATATGCCCCGAACTTGATTCCTGCGAAAAAGGAAAGCTCAGCTCCAAGCGTCTGCCCGTTCTGAAAAATATAATCACAGACGGTTTTGAAATGCCCGGTGCTTTTACATGGGAAGAAGCCAATGCGAAGGCCTCGGAAGTTCCTTACAGCGAAGTGGAAAAGCTCCGTCGGACAGTTGATAAGAATGATGTTGCCAATATGCAGTACACTTCCGGCACAACAGGTTTCCCTAAGGGCGTCATGCTTACACATTACAACGTTGTGAACAACGGTAAGGCTATCGGTGACTGTATGGATCTGTCAACAGCCGACAGAATGATGATACAGGTACCTATGTTCCATTGCTTCGGCATGGTCCTTGCTATGACCGCATCAATGACGCACGGCGTTACCATGTCTCCCATCCCGGCATTCTCTCCGAGAAAAGGTCTGAAATGTATCAATCAGGAAAAGATAACCTGCTTCCACGGTGTACCTACAATGTTTATAGCTATGTTGGGGCATGAAGATTTTCCGAAGACTGATTTCTCCTACATGAGAACAGGAATTATGGCAGGTTCCCCCTGCCCTATCAAGACTATGCAGGAAGTCATCGAAAAAATGCACATGGATGAGATCTGCATCACATACGGTCAGACCGAAGCTTCACCCGCGACTACGATGAGCAAGACCACCGATTCGATAGAACAGCGTGTAAATACTGTCGGAGGACCTATTTTCGGAGTAGAATGCAAGATCGTTGATCCGGAAACAAACGAGGATCTTCCGGACGATACCGACGGTGAATTCGTTGCCAGAGGCTACAACATTATGAAAGGTTACTACAAGATGCCCGAAGCGACAGCCGCAGCGATAGACGCCGAAGGCTGGCTCCACACCGGAGACCTCGCAAGACGGCGTTCGTCCGACGGTTACTATAAAATCACCGGACGAATCAAGGACATGATAATCCGCGGCGGCGAGAACATATATCCGAAAGAGATAGAAGATTTCCTCTACACATACCCGAAAGTAAAGGATGTTCAGGTCATCGGTGTTCCGGATAAGGATTACGGTGAAGAGATAATGGCGTGCATTATCCTCAACGACGGTGAGACTGCAACTGAAGAAGAGATCAAGGATTTTGTAAGAGATCACATGGCAAAACATAAAGTTCCGAGATATGTTGATTTCGTTACAGAATTTCCAATGAACGCAGCAGGCAAGATACTCAAGTATAAAATGCGTGAAGCTGCTGTTGAAAAGCTCGACCTTCACAATGCAAACAAGATAATCACAGCATAAAAGATACGCCCTTCCGCTTAATTAACGGAAGGGCGTTCTGATAAGTATGAAACTGATAAGGCTGCTTACTGTGAGACTTGAGAAAAACGTTCAGGTACTCGCACCTGACGGTTTTGCAAGTTAATTTAAAGGCAGATCCTGATGTTTCTCCGGACAGCAAGGAAGAAAAAACCGTATGTCACCGAAGTTACATACGGTTTGGGGGCTGCGTCACACTGCCTGTCTGTGTCGAACGCTTTAGTTTTTTGCAAGACTTGTGCGATACGGGCGAAAAATAACCCGCCTACGGATAACCATAGGCGGATTCGCCGCCCGTCGTCGCGGGCTGTGATTGCGTTACAAAAAGTATATCCTTACTCCGGACAGCGAGGCAGAAAAA
>CAMVGH010000152.1 GCA_947166945.1 uncultured Clostridia bacterium | reverse complement strand
GAACGCTAGCCTGTCACGCTAGAGGTCATGGGTTCGAGCCCCATTCGGGTCGCCAGTTTCTCAATTATATACTATGCTTCTGTAGCTCAGTTGGTAGAGCAGGGGACTGAAAATCCCCGTGTCGTTGGTTCGATTCCGACCGGAAGCACCACTCCGGTATATTTAGCCGGAGAATGCGGATTTAGCTCATCTGGTAGAGCGCCACCTTGCCAAGGTGGAGGTAGCGAGTTCGAGCCTCGTAATCCGCTCCATATCGTTTACCGTATAGATAATATCTATACGGTATTTTTGTCACTAAGAGGAGGAATAATTATGAAAGTTACATCAGCACAGGCAGCTAAAATACTGCGTAAATTTGAAGATGACCTTTCGGGGATCCGTTCCAATGAAGAGATGAGTAACAGCTTCAGAGCAGCGGTAGGTGAGGACATTGAGAGTGTACGTCCGAAATATGACTATGAACAGACACAGAAAGAGATAAAAGAGATCGAAGCAAAGGTACGTAAACTTAAACACACAATCAATCTCTTTAATGTACAGCAGGTAGTCCCCGGTTTTGATATGACTATTGACCAGCTCCTGATCTACATACCTCAGCTGAGTCGTCAGCGTGCAAAACTTGCGGAAATGAAGTCAGTACTCCCCAAAGCGCGTGCAGAGATCGGTTACCGTGCCTCAAATGTAAATATAATCGACTACACTTATGCTAACTACGATATAGAGAAAGCGGCAAAGGATTACGATGAGATAACGGATCTTCTGTCCCGTGCCCAGACTGCTCTTGATACGGTGAATAATACCGTGACTTTTGAAATTGATATCTGAACGTTTTCCGTCGGGCAGATAAGGGCGCTTTTTTATGATGACTTTATTGTGTTCAGCGTAAAAGATTTCCTTTATTTCTTTTTGTTATTTTTTATTTGTTTTAAGTTCATGGCTATAAGGGAACTTTTTATGATAATTAACCGGTGATTCCTGTCTGTCCGAAAAAACTTTACCCGGCAGCCGAAGTACGGTTATAGGCTGTCTTTTTTATCAGATGAAAAAAACTCCCGGATCAGTGATCCGGGAGTTTTTGTGCCTGAAACTATTTTCATTGTCAGAATAAGAAATTACCGTTCAATAAGCGGAGCATATCTCATAGTCAATGATGTTCCGAGAATTATTCGCCTTTCTGCTTTGCGAAACACTCGCTGCAGTAAACAGGCCTGTCATCACGCGGCTTGAAAGGAATTACAGCTTCCTTTCCGCAGCTTGCGCAAACGGCTGTGAACATTTCTCTGTTTCTCGATGCGTTCTTCTTCGCATCCCTGCACTGCTTGCAGCGCTGAGGCTCGTTTGTGAAGCCTTTTTCGGCATAGAATTCCTGTTCACCGGCGGTGAATACGAATTCGTTTCCGCAGTCCTTGCATACAAGCGTCTTGTCTGTGTACATACGATATACCTCGCCAAAAAATAAATATTATTGACCGTTTGCGGATTTGCACCGCACAGCACTTTATGCAGCGGTCATAAAAGTTCTTTCAGTTTTTTCTTTGCTCTCGAAAGGGCATTATCTGCGGATTTCGGCGTTATTCCGAGTACTTCTGCTGTCTGTTTGTAGGAATATCCGTCAAGATATCTTCTGAATACATTATATTCCAACTCGGAAAGGGAAGTGAGCATTTTCTCTGTAATAGCGTTGTTATCCTCTTTTGTGATAAGATAATCGTCGGTAGAAGTTCCGCTGTCCGGAACAGTTGTAAAATCGAAGTCATCGTCTTTTACGAATTCTCCCCGTGCTTTGACAGCAGCGCTTATCATGCGGTTGGAAATACATTTTCCTGCATAAGCCGAGAAACTTCCTTTATTGAGGTCAAAGCCTCTTATCGCATCAAACAGTGCAAGGTAGCCCTCCTGACACAGATCTTCCGAATCGATCGATTTATTGCGGAGTTTTGCCGCCTTAAAGCGGATAACAGGGGAGTACCTTGAGATCAGAAGCGCTGTTTCACCGCTCTGCATAGGGTCCGTCTGAGTTTTTATGATGCCTACCAGCTCTTCATCGGTGACTTTCACAAAAACACCTCCAAACCCTACAGTCGATTATATCACTAAATTTTCACATTGTCAACATATTTTTATATATTTTTACAGTCTATGATATTTTTTTCTGCCTTCTGCAAAAATATTTCCGCCGTGACAGTCAACAGCCACAGTGAGGGGAAAATCTTCAATGTAAAGTTTTTTGACGCTTTCGCAGCCGAGATCTTCAAAAGCAATGACATCGCAGCTTTTTATACATTTGCATGCCAAAGCGCCCGCTCCTCCTATCGCACAGAAATAGACCGCTTTGTTTCGCACGATCGCATCAATGACGGCCTGTGATCTCTCACCCTTACCGATCATTGCGGCGAGACCTCTGTCGAGGAAGTCGGGGGAATATTTATCCATGCGTCCCGAAGTAGTGGGACCGCAGGAACCTATGACCATACCTTCCTTGGTTCCGGTCGGACCGGCATAGTAAATGACGGCTCCGTCGAGGCTGTAGGGAATGGGTTCTCCTTTTTCAAGGAGTTCTGTAATACGCTTATGAGCCGCATCGCGGGAAGTATAGACGATTCCCGAAAGGAGAACCTTATCTCCCGCGTTAAGCGTAGGAGATAAGGTTCGCAGCTCTTGTACGGTTATTTTTCTCATATAAGAAGATCGGAAAGGTCGGAATCGGAAGACAGGTCGGAATCATCTCCGCTGTCACTGCCAAAGCTCCACGGATCATCACTCGGTGGCTTTCTGAAATCCGGTTTTTCGTGTTTTTTGCCTGAAGACGAGATATCTGTCTGTGCAGAACCCGCAGCAAACAGATCCGCAAATTCACCGAAATCATCTGATGCACTGCTCGGGAGGGTATTTTCGGAGTCGAAGTTAAGCTCTTCCGGAGTGAAATCCTTGTTGGCTGCCTTTTCGGCAGCGGCAGCATCAGCCATCATATTGGCAAGCGTGTCATCGTCTGCGCTGTTCGGATTTATCGCGATATCGAAGATATCCTCTCCGAGATCGCTGCCCTTGTCAGCCTTTTTGGTGAGATCATTCGGAGCTATGTCAAAATCAGCACCGATAGGCTCGGGAGAAGAATCAAGGGAGAAGTCGTCGATCGCACCGACACCTTCCATATTAATAAGCGGGATTTCACCTGAAAGATCATCGTCCTTAGACGGTGTATTGAAGAAATCTTCAAAATTAGCGTCAAGACCGGGTCTGTCAGCTTTATCCTTACTTACGGGCTTTTCTTCCGCATGAGGAGCTTTCTTTGCTGTATGCTTTTCAGGTTCCGGCTTACTGTTTTCAAATACCGGAGTGGTTATCACATCTGGAATATCCGACATGAGGTCATCATCGGTAGGCTCTGCGGAATTGGGGCTATCTACCTGCATGGAAGAGATGATGTCACTTTCCATGAACTCATCATCTTCGTCATTTCCGGCTTCGGTATTTTCATAAGTAGTTTCAACTTTGAACTTCTTCTTTATCTCGTCAAATTTAGCTGTACTGAACTTGCTTTCGTCGAATACAGGCAGTTCAAGTTTAGCCTTGATCTCTCCGACGGCAGCTGTAAGCTCTTCGCCGATCTTTGCAATAGGCGAGAGGTCGGCTGCATCAGCCTGCTGACCGGCGGACAGATGTGCGGCTTCGACTTCGGTTTTTGCTCCGATAACGCCGAGCTTTGTACTGTCAACCAGCTTGGTGATGTTTTCAAAACCGGACTTTGCACCATTGAGGGAATCTGTAAATCCGCTCATCTGCTTGGAAGCATCGTTTATCTGCTCGGTGGTCTCGTTCATCTTCCTGGAGGCTTCGCTGATCTGACCGGTAGTCTCGTTCATCTTCTTGGAAGCCTCGGAGATCATATCGGAAGTCTCGGACATGATCTTGGAAGTTTCGCTGATCTTGCCGGTAGTTTCATTCATAGCCTTTGAAGCTTCGTTGATCTTACCGGTAGTTTCATTGATAGTCTTTGTGAAGCTGTCTATCTGGCTTGTTGTCTCATTGATCTGCTTGGAAACGGTATTTATCTGACCGGTGGTTTCGTTGATCTGCTTGGAGACTGTGTCGATCTGGCTTGTTGTTTCGCTTATCTGCTGAGAAACGGTGTTGATCTGCGATGTGGTCTCGGTTATCTGCTTCGCGACATTTGTTATCTGTCCGGAGGACTCATTGAACTGTTTGCAGATAGAATCGATCCTGCCTGTAACATCGGATATCTGTGAATTAACGGAATTGAACTGTGAAGCAAAGTTGTCAAACAGGGCAGTGACGGCACCGATCTTGGTTGTGATCTCTTTGGTTCTCTGAGCGGATTTAGCCTGCTCCTCGTTTGTTTTCTTTATCTGTTCGTCAAGCTTGTTTTTGATCGAGCTGAGCTTATCCGAGCGTTCTTTCAGTTCATTCTCGACATCGGATTTATATTTGTTGGCCGCTTTAACGGTCTCATTTGCATAGTTTTTTGCCGCGGCGATGATCTCCTTTGCGTAAGCGCTTGCTTCTTCCATCACCTCATCGGCGTTGGTCGTGGTGACAGCCTTTGCGCTGTTTCCGCCGCCCTTTTTCTTGAGTTCAAGGTACTTGCTCTTGAGTTTTTCGTATTCTTCGCGGACTTTCTTCTCCGACATTTTTGCCATAGCGCATTCCTTGTCGAATTTTGCGACATTTCTGCGCTCATCAAGAACACTTTTGCGGAGTTCCATGATCTTCTTATCGCTTTCTGCTTTAAGATCAGCAATAAGTTTTTTGGTTTCTGCGGAACTGTCCTTGATGACCGGGGCAGAAGCGGTGGCCGCAGCCTGCTCAGCAGCTTTTTTCGCGCTTTTTGCCTCAGCATTTTCTTTATGAGCATCTTCGAGGTTGGTCTGAAGGTTCTGGATCCTTCTTTCCAGCTCGTCCTGCTGCTCCTTCATCTGTTTTTTCATCTTTGCGATGTAAAGGTTTACCTGTTGTTTGTCAAAACCGCCCATGACGGTCTTAAAGCCTTCACCTTCGCTCGAAGCTTCCTGCTGTTTATTCTTATCCTGTTTAGCGTCTGCCATAAAGCTACCTCCATAGAAATAAACCGATCCCCGGCGACAGTGATTAAAATGCACATCACAAAATACGGGGTACAGTTCCCTAATATTTATATTATAACAAAACATTATCTCACTTTCAATAGTAATTATTGATAAAAATGCACAATATTTTTTTATATTTTAAAAGAATTTTGATTTTTTTCGAAAAAACTATTGTAATTTTTTCAGAAATGTGTATAATAGAATAGAGGGATAATAAAATATGTGTGCATAATACTTAAACTATTATATAAGGAAGGTAATGGATATGCAGGATAAAACAATGACATTCTCCGTTAAGGACGAACGCGATCATGAGATGAAAGAGATCCTTATGACAGTATATCAGGCTCTCAATGAAAAGGGATATAATCCCATTAACCAGCTCGTTGGTTACATTCTTTCAGAGGATCCGACATACATAACTACCTACAATAACGCAAGAAGCCTTATCAGACGTATTGATCGCGATGAGCTTCTTCAGGCGCTTGTAAAGAATTATCTCGGAGAATGACACAGAACATAAAATACCGCAGGTCATGAGCCTGCGGTATTTTTATATGGTACATTTTTCTATTGCCTCGGAAATATATTGATATTCGGGAAAATCCGACTCGATTCGTTTTCTGCATCGTTCAATGAAACCGTTCCGCAAAGCTTCATTATCGCGCATTGCCTGTTTTGCTCCCCAAAGGTGGGTATAATTTTCCTGTGATATGAACAGCTTATTCATATCCATAAGGGTATCTATCTTTGTATCAGTCATTTCGCACAGCATCGCAAGGAGACGCTGTTCCGCGAAAACCATTCTGCAGAGCCTGTCACTGCATTTGTTCCTTGACGCCGATTTCATGAACGCGATAGACTGATTGGCATAGAATAATCTGAATGAATTATCAGGTATATAGAGAAATGCGGTATTGCACGGCAGTACGCTCATATCAAGTCTGTCGAGCAAAGGAAAATCACTTGCTCCGAAAATATGAGGATCAGGGTAGATATCGGGAGAGATATTTTCTCTGTGCATAGCTGTAACGGCTGTTTCGGAAAGTGCCAGTTTATTCCAGACTATAAGATCCTCGTCCACCAGCGCGGCATTTTCGGGAATATCACGAAGCGCTATCAGTTTTCCCGCTGCCCAGAACATTTCCGGATCGATCCCTTCAAGGTCATCCGGTATCAGTTCCGATATACCGTCCCAGACCTTATCAAGCCCGTTTTTGCGGTAAAACTCCGCCGCAATGCGGTCTGTGACCATAAATACAGCACCGTTCTGCCTGCGCCACTGGAGAGCGGATATCACCGTACAGTAAAGACTGAACTTTTCTATGGTGTATTCCGCGCCGGAGTGCCGTGCAAAATACGGTGCTGTTGAATTAACATGGATACCGTTCATATCACACCAGATTTATGCCATAGCCGTAGGCATTCAGCGGGCAGGAAGTGAGATTGATAAGAGTTCGGCGGTATTCTTCCGCCGTTATCGTCACACCGTTCACCGATAAAGTGAAACTGCTGCCGAATAGTGCGTTCAAGATATCGCCTGAGCTGTACATACCGGAAGAAAAAAAGAATGAACCGCCGTACATCGACAACAGGAACGAACCTGTAAAGATCCCTTTATAAGAGCCGCTCATCCACTTTGACCACCCGAACAGACTTCGGAAACTCCCTCCGTGCGTTGTTCCGTACGAGCCGAAGTTCTCCGACCACCACAGCATATTCATGAAACTGCTGCCGGAAATATTGGTGAATGAACCTCCGGATATACCTGTAATATTTTTGAAACTGAAGGAAAAACTTCCTCCGGAGGACTGTATCATATTCACTGCCTGTCCGGAAACAAAGGCGGCGTAAGAGCTTTCATAAGCATAACCGGAATTACTTTCAAAAAGCGGTATGAATGAGGAGACAACCGCTTTTTGAAAGCTGGAATCCGTTTCGGTGACCGGGGAGAATGAACTGAAACTGCCGTTGAATGAACCGCTGTACATTATAACATCGTTCATGCCCGTATCAGTTTTTTCGACGGTTATATCGGAAACAGGGTAGAGCGGTTTTATCTCTGTATCGGTGGGCATTGATCTGTCCGGAGATACGCCGAACGCAAATTCGAGCTGAATACCTATATTCCTGCTGCTGTCTATTTCGGAAAGGCGTTTGAGTATCGTGTATTCACCGAGATCGGAAAGCCATTTCATCAGGCTCCCGCCGAGAAAATAGCCGGAAAGAACGGCGGTATCAAAGTTTTCGCGAAGTTCGCGGATATTATAGATTTTTTTGCCGTTCAGCCAAAGATACCAACCGCAGTTTCTCACCCGATACTCACCCCGTTTCTGTTCTTCATTCGTGATAATACGCCAGGATCATAGTAATACCATGTTCAGGCATTTCAGGGCATATTATCATTTATACATTATAACATAAAATTAAAAATAATGCAATAGAAAAACAAAATTTTTAGCTTATAATGGGCTTTATCTTATTATTTTTACGCCGATAACGGTCATATCATCTGCGTTTTCTTTGTCCGAGGACAGCCTTAGTGCTTCTCCGACTGTTTCTATCACAGAATTGATATCAAGCCGTTTATCTCTCATAACAAGCTGTTCGAGCCAGTTTCTGTCTATTTCCGCACCGTCGCTGGTCATTATAACAGCGTCGCCTTCGGAGAGCCGGAACAGTTTTCCGCGGTAATTTGCTTCAAAACCGATGCCGAGCGGAAGTCCGTCTTCCTTTATCTCGTTGAAACTGTTGCCGCAGCGTACAAATGTTGAAGCTCCTCCGGCCTTACAC
>CAMVGH010000151.1 GCA_947166945.1 uncultured Clostridia bacterium | reverse complement strand
GCGGCAGGGATCGGCGCCCTGCCGCAGGGATAATGATCATTAACGCTTGAGGTTGACAAGTTCCTCGAGCATGGTGTCGGATACTGTGATAACACGCGAGTTTGCCTGATAGCCTCTCTGCGTGATGATCATATCCGAGAATTCCTGCGCAAGGTCAACGTTGGACATTTCCAGCGCGCCGGAAACTACCTCGCCCGCTCCGTCCTTGCCAGCGATCTTGATGGTGGGCTCACCGGAAGCGAGAGAAGATCTCCACAGTGTGGTACCTGTCTGTTCAAGTCCGGTGGGGTTCTCGAATGTTGCGATATCTATGCGTCCGAGATACAGAAGTCCGTGAACGGCGTGTCTTCCTATGATGGTACCGTCGTTCTGGATACGCAGGGTCTCCAGGTCATCGACCGCCTGCTCAGCTGCCGAGCGTCCGTCGGTAAGCGTTACCGTGCTGAGCGCGGTGGCGATATCGGAGAAGAAGTTGTCACGGCCGTTGTCGAGACCGAGGCGCTCTGTTCCGCTGAGTCCTCTCGTCATATCGAAGCCGTTGTCCGCATCTTCAGGTGTGATAGTACCCGTCTGGTTCCCGTTTGCATCGGTCGTATATCCTCTGACGTCTATGTCGAGCGATCTGTCACCGCTTCCCGCAGCATCGACCGCAGCCTGGATAGCCTCCTCAAGGCTGTCAAAGTACTGCATATCACCGTTCTCGTCCAGTCCCTTCGGGATCTGTGTGATAAGGGCAGGGATCTGTATGGTGAGGACATCGTCCTTCCACTTGGCGGTGACGTTGCTCTGGGTCGTGGTCTTGAAATCTATTTCATACTTGTTGGCAAATTCACCGGGGTTCCTTGCCGTAACGGTGATATCAAGATTGTTTACCGAATCGGTGTTCACCGTATTCCCGTCCGCGTCAACGGTGCTCGCGGGATAGGAAAGAGTGAGTGTATTGCTTGCACTTGTTGCCTGTACATCATCATAGGAGGGAAGAATATCAAAATCAACATCAAGCGGGAGTACACCTTCCGGGAGTCCCACACCGCCCTGTGTGATGGCATCGTTGAGCTGGCGCTCGAAGTCCGCGAGGGCATTCTTTACTGCCTCTTCCTTTTCCATATCGGTGGATTCATCGGTGATCTTTGAAAGGTACTCCGCGCCGAAGTCCTGATCGAGATCCATATATATGGTGAGGTTCTGTCCGTTCTTGGTAGCGTAGGGGGTATCGGAGTTCACGATAGTGAAGGAGATATTGCCCTCTTCGCCGAAGGAATTTGCACTGATAGTGATGTCATAGCCGTTGACTGACTTTGTGGCGGAAGCAACGTTGTTGTCAACCGCCGGTATGCGTATGTTGATACGCTGGGACTGTCCGGTCTCGATATTTGTGGGGTCACCCGCAACGCCGAGGACCATGAAGCCGTTCTGGTCGCAGAGGTTGCCGTAGCTGTCTATGGAGAACTTGCCCGAACGGGTATAGAAGATATTGCCAGAGCTGTCCATTACCTGGAAGAAGCCCTCGCCCTCAAGCGCGCAGTCATAGTAGCTGTCGGTATAGGTGAAACCCGACTGGGTCATTACCTGCTGCACCGAACCGAGCTGTGCGCCGTAACCTATCTGGGTGGGGTTCTTACCGCCCGTTACCGCGTCACCGGCGGAGGCGTTGGTCTTGGTCTGATAATAAACGTCCTTGAACGTAACGGAGCTTGCTTTATAGCCTGTGGTATTGACGTTGGAGATGTTGTTTCCTATAACGTCCATGCGCTGGTTATGTGTTTTCATTCCGGCAACACCGGAGTACAATGATTTCATCATAGCGGTAATTTCCTTTCTGGTATGCCGCCGTGCCGTCCTTCTGTCGTTCGGGACGGCGAATATCTCCCGGAAACTTCATCCGGGTCCGATATTATACTATAACGGCGGAGTCGATATTTGTGAATACATTTTCCTTCAGATCGTCAGCCGATACCGTTGTAATCACGGTATTGTTCTTGACGCTCACGATAAACGCCGTGCTGTCCACCAGTATCAGACTTTCGTCGCAGCCTTTCTCCGCCGCAAGCTCGACACCTCTGTTGAGCCGTTCGATACGGTCGTTCTCGGCTATATCTATCTGTCTGCTTTCAAGCCGCTTTATCGCGTGATTTGAGAACTCCACTTCTCTGCTGCCGAGTCTGCTGCGGAGTTCGTCCGCAAAGCTGCTCCCGGCAATACCGCTTCCCTGTCTGTCGTTTTCTCCGCTTGTCAGGGAAGTCCGCGCCGCGCCCGTCGATACATTTATCGAGCCGCGTCTGGCAAGATACTCACTGATAAGCATTCTTATCCCTCTCTTTCCGCAGTCATCAGGATTCAAACAATTCGTATATATCCTCGATGTCGTCCTCGTCTGTACGGATCACTGTCTGTTCGCCGCCCTGTTCCGGCTGTACAGCCTGAGCTGCCTGCTCTGTCTGAGCCTGCTGTGCGGTCTGTGCCGACTGAGTTGTCTGTACGCTCTGCGCAGCCTGAGTTGTCTGCGTATTCTGCGCAGCCTGAGTTGTCTGCGCGTTCTGTGTCGGCTGAACTGTCTGTGCGTTCTGTGTCGGCTGAACTGTCTGTGCGTTCTGCGCAGCCTGAGCCGTGCCGTAGGAAGATCCCGCGCCGTAGCCGTCGTCATCATATACACCGCTGTTCGATGCGGCTGCCGCTGTCTGCTCCGGTTCCGTTACTCTGAGAACGTCCGTTACATCATAAGAATAGCCGTTTACTACAACTCTTACCGTACCCTTTTCGATCTCGAGCGAACTTACAAGGCCCTCATCTATGAATGTCTGTCCTGTGCTGTCCATTGACTGCACAACGACCGTCTTTCCGAGGATACCCGCTGCGAATGCGCCGTAATCTCCGATACTTGAAGATGTCTGTGTTCCCTGATCATGCACCTGACTGATCGAGCTGAGCTTGTACTGCGTTCCGTTCACGCTCACCTGCGGATCGTCTCCGTGGGTAACATAATCCACCTTGCCTGTGATCGCCTCACCGTCGCCTGCCGTGACCGTTACGGTCTTTCCTATCAGTGTATCGGCATAGTTCTGCTTCTGGGTGTCATAGGCGTCCTGCTGTGCCTGAAGAGCCGTGAAGCTTGCCATCTGTGATATGAATTCCGTATTGGAAGTGGGTTCGAGAGGATCCTGATTCTGCATCTCCGCAACGAGAAGCGAGTAGAAGTTGTCCATGGTGATAAGATCGTGCTTATTATCCGTGAACATATCCTTGTACTTTTCATAATTGCTCTGCGGGGAGGCAAGGTTGTCAAGTCCTGTTACAGATGCCATATTATTCCTCCTTCTTTACAAACTTTGCAGCAGGTCGTAGAAATTCTCACCGCTGCCGTCATCATCGTCGTGATGATCTTCATCGTCGTTTCTGCTGTATGGATTCTTGCTGCTGCCGTCGTAGCTCTGCTGATCGAACTGTGTGTCCTCATGCTCGGAGACTACCTGGCATTTTTCGAGCTGCACGCCGCTTTCACGGAGCATATTCTGAAGACCCTCGTTTCTCGAAGCGAGCATCGCTCCCGTTCTCGGATCCTCCGCAGTGATCTCAACGGAGATCTTTTCTCCCGCCGCCGCGATCCTTACAGTTATCCTGCCCAGCGCTTCCGGATTCAGGACCATGGTGAACTCGGTATGATCGTCCTGCATATGTTCGATACGTTCAAGTATCTGCTCTGCCGTCTGCACTTCCGGGGGGCTGATCTGTGTCCTTTCGGGGAACATGGGCTCGTTCTCCACCGGTATATCGGTGTCCGTCCTGCTTTCCATGAGCTGCGACGCCATTCTCACCGCATCGTATGTCTCGGTGTCGGTGCCGTCATCGTCCTCGGATACATCGAATCTTGTGCCGTTGAGGATATGGTCGAGTTCGCCCGTACCGTCCCTGCTGAACATCTTATGCGAGAGCTGTGAGTTGTCGCCGCGCATCATCGGCACTGCTTCTTCTTCGCCGCCATAGATGTGCTCCACTTTCACTTCCGACAGTCCGAGCTTTTCTTTCGCCTCTTCCAGCAGATCCGCAAGCATCTTAACCGTATCGGTCACGGTCATTTCGCTGAAGTCGGGCTTCGGGATATTCAGTGTATCGGATACGGTCTCCGGTTCCGGCTCGAAATCACCCACAGCCGCTTCTACCGACAGTTTCCCGTCCGCGAGCTTCTGTACCGAGTCTCCGATAAACGCTTTCAGACCGGGATCAAAGGGAACTTCCTCCTCAGCGTAGGCTTCGTTCACTGCCGTTTCAAGCTCTGCCGCGAACTGTCCGGCGCTTTCTTCATCGACCGTTATCTGCACCGCCGCATCGGGCATTTCCCCGGCAAACTGTACTGTTTCCGCCGTTCCCGCCGTGATATCCGCAGTCACAGGTATCCCGTCCGTCGGGATCTCCGCGCCGACCGCGCTGACCGCCCCTGGCGTACCGTCGGCTATTTCCGTGAACACCTGCATCAGGGCGTCGATAAGCGCGTCCTGCGGAACCTCATCTTCCTCGCTGCTGCCTTTCAGCGAACCGAGGGCTTCCGCCAGCATCTCTGCCGCTTCCGCTTTTGTAGGCTTCTCTCCCGTGTCACGAACCAGCTGTACCACTGCCTGAGCCGCCTCGGAGAGTATCTCGTCCGCAGCCTGTGCGTCCGCGGGACTGCCGCTGCCGAAAGAAGAACTGCTGTCCTGTGTTCCGGGCTGTTTTCCGCTGTCACTGCTGATCGTCCTTTCCGACGCTCTTTCCGCGAATCTGAATTCCTTGCCGAACTCATGTCCGTGCCGAACCTCTTCGCCGCGCTCCGAAAGGCCCTGCTGCTTTCTGCCGCTGTCCTTTCCGACGCTTCCGAGCACATCGGAGAACCCGTTGTCGCTTCCGCTTTCCTGCGGTCTTGTACGGTTCGAGCTTCCCAGCTTGACATCCATAGATACCGCTTTTGTTATCATATTACACCTCCTTTTAAGTCAAAATTATCATTAATAGCGTAAAAAGGGTATAGTACCCCTTATACTACTATTAAATCCATTATACACAAATCTTTTATAAAAGTCAATCAAATTTTGTAACTTTTTACGATTTAATGCAAGAACCAACTTATTTTTGTTACTTTTATACTAATATTTTCGTGCATTTCACGCCTGTTCCGCCGTTTCCCGGATGGTATCCTTCGCAGGAAGGCGTCTGCGCATGAATATGTAGCAGATGAGATGCACGAGGAACGTGATTATCCATGAAGCCGGGTAGGACATGAACAGCCAGAATACGCTGTGGAACTCCTCGGTCTGAAATCCGGTGAATATCCACAGGATACGCAGGCCGCAGGCTCCGAGCAGCGATACTATCGTCGGAGTCACCGCGTATTCCATTCCCCTTATCGAACCGACTATGCAGTCCATAAGTCCGCAGGTGAAGTACATGGTGCAGACAAGGCTCATTCTTATCATGCCCGCGTCTATGACTTCCGGGCGGGGATCATAGATGCCGAGGAGCGGTCTGCCGAAAATGAACGCGAGATTGCCCAGCACCACCCCGGCAGTTGCCGCACAGGCACAGGATATGAACGCGATGCGGTTCACGCGGCTGTATCTGCCGGCTCCGATGTTGGCACTCACAAACGTAAGCGCTCCCTGCGAGAAAGCGTTCATAGACACCCACACAAAGCCTTCGATGCTCGCTGCCGCGGCGCTCCCTGCCATTACTATCGCGCCGAAGCTGTTGACAGAGGACTGTATCACCACATTGGAAAGCGAGAATACCACGCCCTGAAATCCCGCGGGAATTCCTATCTTCATCATCTTTCCGACAGTCTGACCGTCCATGCGCAGCTTCCTGAACTCCAGCTTCAGGGCGCCGTCTTCCTTCATCAGGCAGCGGATTATCAGGAACGCCGATATACACTGCGATATCACCGTCGCAAGCGCGACGCCTGCCACGTCCATTCTGAACACGATGACAAATAACAGGTTGAGTATGACATTTATCACACCCGAAAACGTCAGATAATACAGCGGGCGCTTCGTATCGCCCTTTGCGCGGAGTATCGAGCTTCCGAGATTATAGACCAGCATCGCCACCATGCCCGCAAAGTATATGCGCAGGTACAGAGCCGACAGCTCCAGCACCTCCGGCGGCGTCTGCATCAGTCCGAGCAGATCGTCCGCAAACACACACCCGATAAACGTAAGTATCAGCCCGCTTATCACAGAAAGCAACACCGATGTATGCACAGTCCGGCTCACGCGGTCATCGTCCCCCGCACCGAGATAGTGTGACGCGAGAACGTTCGCGCCGGTCGAAAATCCGAGGAACAGGTTCGTCATAAGGTTTACCAGAGACGAAGTGGAACCTACCGCCGCAAGGGAGTTTTCGCTCGCAAAGTTGCCGACCACGATTATATCCGCCGCGTTGAACAGGAGCTGCAGCACGCTTGAAATCATAAGCGGCAGCGACAGCTTCAGCAGCTTCGGAAGTATCGATCCGGCGGTCATATCTATTTCATTTCTTTTTGTTGCCATTTATATCTCCTTAAAAATTCAGGACAGGATCCGGCACGACGGCGCAGCTGTCATTTCATGGAACCGCTGCCGAAGCCGCGGGGCAGCAGCTCTTTTATTGTATGTATCTCGGATCCGCCCTTGTCGTCGCAGCAGATGATCGTCATATTTTCGTTGAACTCATAAAGGAACTGCCGGCACATACCGCACGGCGTGCATATCTCAGCCGAACTCCCGGCAACGGCTGCCGCCGTGATCTCACGGAACCCCTCGCTCACCGCTTTGGCGGCCGCGGCACGCTCCGCGCAGATGCCGCACGGGTATGAGGCATTCTCCACGTTGCAGCCGGTGAATATCCTGTCTCCGCAAAGCACAGCGGCGCCTACCTTATAGTGCGAATAGGGCGCGTAAGCGTTTGAGCGCGCATCAAGAGCCTCTTTTATAAGCTTTTCGGTTATTTCTTTTTCCATAGCCGATCCTCCCACATATTGCTGTTGAAAGAATTATATCACATTTTACCAAAATATGCAATAGTTTTTCGTGCAATCCTACAAATTGTGTTCCGCAATTTCAGAAAATACCACATTTAGAAAATTTTTCTAAATTTTCATAAAAAATTTTGAAAAAACACTGGAAATTATGTTAAAAATATGCTATAATATAGTTGTTATGCAGATGCCCGTTGTAAAAACGCTTCTGAGGGCGCTTCCGGACGGACAGGCTGCGAAACCAAATTAATATCAGGAGGACAAATCCAATGGCAAAGAAATACTGTTACCTGTTTTCCGAAGGTAACGCAGACATGAGAGAGCTTCTCGGCGGTAAGGGCGCTAACCTTGCTGAAATGACCAAGATCGGTCTCCCCGTACCCCAGGGCTTCACTATCACAACAGAGGCTTGCACCCAGTATTATGAGGACGGCAGAAAGATCAACGACGAGATCATGGCTCAGGCTATGAAGGGCGTCGAGGAAATGGAAAAGATAAACGGCAAGAAGTTCGGCGACAAGCAGAACCCGCTGCTCGTTTCCGTTCGTTCCGGCGCAAGAGCTTCCATGCCCGGCATGATGGATACTATCCTCAACCTCGGTCTTAACGACGATGTTGTTGCCGCTATGATCGCCGGCAACCCCGACCCGACATTCGAGCGTTTCGTATATGACTCCTACAGACGCTTTATCCAGATGTTCTCCGACGTTGTTATGGAAGTCGGCAAGAAGTACTTTGAGCAGCTCATCGACAAGATGAAGGAAGAAAAGGGCGTTAAGTTCGACGTAGAGCTTACAGCCGCTGATCTCAAGGAACTCGCTACACAGTTCAAGGCTGAATACAAGAAGCAGCTCGGCAAGGACTTCCCGTCCGATCCTATCGAACAGCTCAAGCTCGCTATCGAGGCAGTTTTCCGTTCATGGGACAACCCGCGCGCAAACGTATATCGCCGCGACAACGATATCCCCTACAGCTGGGGTACAGCAGTAAACGTAATGCCCATGGTATTCGGTAACCTCAACAACGAGTCCGGTACAGGCGTTGCATTCACAAGAGATCCCGCAACAG
>CAMVGH010000150.1 GCA_947166945.1 uncultured Clostridia bacterium | reverse complement strand
CAGTTGATACGATTTGGTCTGTTTAACTTGGCCGGATTCTTGACAGAGGAGCAATGGTCTTTGCGGTCTCCGAAAAATCTGAAAATTTTTTGATTTTTTATGACGATCATGCGGGTAAAGCCTTGCGGATTTCACCCTGCTGATTGTCATTTTTCCTTTTTGAAAAGTTCAGTGCGTTCTCGATGACATCGCTCGTCCTTGCCTGAGCCTCCTGGAACATATGCACATAGGTGGAAGTTGTTGTAGAAATGGCGCTATGCCCTAAATCAGCCGACACGGTAGCGGGGTCAACGCCTGCAAAAATTAAAAGACTGGCATGGAAGTGTCTTATACTGTGAATATCGCAGAACCGAATACCGTATTTTGTAGTTGTTCGATCAAGCCAAGTATAAGGGGTGCTTGTTCCCATAGGTGAGCCGTTGTTCTGAATGAACAATCCATCAGATTCAATCCACCGTTCTCCCATTGCTTCATGCAACTTGTTCTGCTCAGTTTTTAATGTTATCAGAATATCCATTAGTTTCACTCCGTTTTTGATTTAAATATGTATGACGGAGCGCATTTTGCGCCCCGCCTACGGAAAGGAGAACTTTGACAGCATCGGACACGCGCCGTCAACTCCCGCACCTACGCATAGGTCGGGTATGTAAGCGGCGGCTCCTTCCGCCGTTAGGACAGCTCCTTCAGTCATCAATATATAAATGACTCTCTTCAATAAAACGAGCAAATCCGTTTGCCCGCTGCGGACAAGTCCATTTGTCCGAATACCAGCGAATCTGTTCGCTGTCCAAGGAGGCACACACCCGTAAATGCTCAGAACGGGTATGTATTATTCCGCTTCAGGCCCGAATTCTCTTTCAGTGTACTCATTTATAAGCTCTAATGCCTTATCAAGAGAAGAAGCAGTAACGGAAAGCTCCGATACTGCTTCATTTCGGCTATTCAGTTGTAGATCAGTTCCGCCATTATCTGTTCTTCCGCCTGCGCTTTCAGATTGTTCATCAAACCTACCCAGCGCATCTGATCTCTCGCTTTGAGTTCCTCTGTCACTCCCGCTTTCGCTGCCAGTACCGGCATTATCTCCGATAATCTCCGGTTCGCTGTTTCGTCCGTTTCCGCCAGATGCCCGTTCAGAGTGCCTTTCAGGAGCATCGCCTGATAAGTCGGCTTCCTGTGTTCTTTCAGGAATGTCCTGCGGAGCAGCCCGTACTTGCCTATCGGCTTCTGTTCCGGCAACTCCCAATCGGGAAGATATGTCTGTGTCGTCTCGTCCAGGCGGTACAGGATCCCGTTCTCTGTCATTGTTTTCGCTAACTCTTTCATTTTCCTTGCTCCTTTCGGCTTTCAGCGTCTTTTCAATATTTCTTAACACCATCTCGGAGAGGTCGGACACGGCTGTACCGAGTACGGTCATAGCCTCAATAGTATTAAAATCGAATATTCTTCAGCAGTGCAAAATCTCCCGTTATCGCTTATCTGAGCCTGTAATCAGCGATACATACGCCCGTGGTCTCGTCAAAGACATGACCGTAATTATCCATACCGAACTTATGCCCGTTCTGTCTCGCTATATTTATAGCGATAACATCCGGCTTGTCCGCGCCGACATACATCTGCATATCAAACGGCGGTCTGAATATAGGCTGATGAACGACTTTTCTTCTGAATATCATTGGAAAACACCTCAACTTTCGCATAATCACAATATCATTTCAAACCATTTCTGATTGACTTTCAGGAAGCGCTGTGATATAATTAATCTTGATATTGGAACTTATTTTATTGTTTGGGAGTGACATAATGATCAAAACAACAGTGCGCAGTAATGGATTTGAGGGCATTCTGTATCCCGGTAATGGCAGCAAAGAAAAAGTAATTATTGTTATGTCAGGTTCAAACGGAGGTATGACGCTTACTGCTAACGAAGCCATTTTCTATCACGATCACGGCGTTCCGGCATTGGCACTTGCTTTATTCAAAACCAGGCAGACACCGAAAAATCTCGACAGAATTCCTGCCGAATTCGTTGAAAGAGCTGTTAAATGGCTTAAAGAGCAAGGCTACCGAAAAATCGGTATTGACGGTACTTCTAAAGGAAGTGAAATGGCGCTTGTCTCCGCCTCCTTCTTTTCTGATATATCCTGCGTTATTGCCCGTGTCCCATCATATTTTGTCAGCGAGGGACTATCCACACACGGAGTAAAGAAAGGTCCCTCCGGAACCTCATGCTGGAGTTTCCGCGGAAAGCAGCTTCATTATGCTCCGTATAATGCTCGCAGTTTCAATATCCCTGCAATGCTTATTAAAGAAAAAGAACTGCACATTATTACCTTTAATCGGGATAAAAATATTACTCCCAATACGCTGATACGCGTGGAAAGGATAAAAGCCCCCATTCTGTTCATATCTTCTAAAAGAGACGAAGTATGGGATTCCTATGAAAGCGCGTTAATAATGGATACAAAGTTGACCAATATTGGCTTCCCTTATCCTCATAAACATATTGCCTTTGACTATCTCAGTCACGCGATGCTCACTAATCTTCCGTCAATTTATAAACTTGCATTTAAAACTGAAAGGCAGAACCCTAAGGAGTGCATGTCCGAACGCGAAAAATTAGGCAATTACTTGCTGGAATGGGTAAATGAAACCTGGTAATAGTACAGAACAGATCAGTCGTATAGTACGGCTGATTTTCTTTTACACATCCCCAAACTCATCGTCAAAGTCAAACTCTGCGAAATCCTCGTCAGTAAGCCTGTCGAGCTTATCAACAGCACTCTCGGCTATCAGCTTGTAATCACCGTCGAGATCTGGACTCGCAAGAATATCGAAGATATTGTTTATAGTGTTCCCGCAGGTATCACCCCTTGCGATGAACCCTTAATTCTGTTGATGTGCTTGTTGAGAGGTCTGCCGCAGTCGGCACAAAACATCAAACCCGAAAGTGCGTGAGGAGCTTCACCTGTGATTGTCGAACGCTTGACTACGCGCTTGGTTTTCTGTGCAAGCGCCCATTTCTCCCGGTCAATGATCGCGGGGTGAGTGTTCTCAAATATCATTAGTTCATCTTTGGCAACCTGTTTGCGTTTCTTTGGCTTGAAATTCACGCTGACCGATTATCCCAAAACGGTATCGCCCTTATACTCACGCTTTTCAAGGATATGCCCGATTGTTGTGCTTGTCCGGTGATACTTGTCGTGGTATGACTTGGAATGACAGTTTTCGGGACAATGCTCCGCTGCATAGGCTGACGGGATCAATATCTTTTCCTCGGTGAGCGTCCGTGCGATAGCAGCTACTCCTTTCCCGGCAATTATCATATCAAATATACGTCTGACTAGAGAAGTTGGATCGATTCTCTCAAATTTCTGCGATTTATTTACTGAATATCTTCAAAAAGAGTGTAAAAAATGTGATTACAGTTCTTCTGACATTATTTGCGGGCGAAAAGCACAGACTTGCAATCAAGCTTGTTTTCCGGGTATGCAACCGGATACAAAATAATTGACAACGATGATAAGATGTGGTATAATGAAAAATACTCAAAGTATTATTATCTGAAGGAGATGACACCTTGAATAATAATAACATCTCATTCGCCGATGCGTTCGCAAAGTTCGGCAAGAGAAATCTTGCCGCATCACTTATGGTCATCGTTTTCTTTGTTGCGTTAATAGTAGTGTATTTTTTCAATATGTCATCGTCGATAAAGGAAAGCATCATCACGAAGGGCGAGCTCAATGCGGTGCAGTCAGCAGCCCGCTTCGACAGATATCTCCTTACGGGTATGGATTCGATAAAGCTTGCAAGCCATACCATAGATACAATGCTTCAGGAGGAAAGGAGCAACGAGGAGATACTTGAATACATGACGAAAGAGACGGATTGTTTCATCGCCGCGATAGATGAGCATTTCACCGGTCTGTACGGATACATCCGGGGAGAATATCTTGACGGCGTGGGCTGGGTACCGGACGAGGATTATGTCCCGACAGAACGTCCGTGGTATATTATAGGGCGTGAGTTCGACGGCGAGATCGCGCTTGTCGAGCCCTATCTCGATGCGCAGACCGGAACAGTCATGATGACGCTTTCAAAACAGCTAAGCGACGGGGTAAGCGTTGTGTCCTTCGATGTAGATCTCGGAAAGGTGCAGGAGATAACCGAGGAAGTTGCTGCCGAGAACTACGGAATGCAGGAGATAGTTCTCGATGATACGGGCGGCGTCGTGGCACATTCGGACAAGTCATGCATCGGACAGAACTTCATGAAAGAGACCGGAACTCTCGGAAGCGAGATAGCAAAGAGACTGTTTACAGGAAATGAACAGACCTTTGAGCTTTCCTACAGCGGAAACAGCTACATTGTGTATTCCGTGCCTATCGAGAACAGCTGGTATTGCGTGTCGGTAATAGAATCCGGCAGCATATTCGCTCCGCTGAAAATGCTTTTTGCCGCCACAGTTCTTGTTGTCATTATTACGATCACAATACTCTGTGCGGTCTTCGTAAACACCATAACCAAGAACAGTGTCGCGGAGAAGCTCGGACACCAGCTTTCGACAGCGGCGGACATATATATGACTGTGCATGATATCGACCTTATCAACGATACGTTCAGCGAGATATGCGTTAATGACAAGAGCGTATCCGACTTCATCGGAAAAGGCAGAACCAATATGCGTGAGACTTTCTACAATGCTCTGGAAGCGCTCACCGATGAAGCGACAAGAAACGTTGTACGGGAATTCACAGATCTCGATACGCTTGATAAGCGGCTTGAAAATACAAAGACCATAACAACGGAGTTCCTGAACCATGACAACAAATGGTGCCGCGGAAGATTCATAGCTTCCGAACGTACAGCAGACGGAAGGCTGTCTCACGTTCTGTTCATGACCGAGCAGATAGACGACGAGAAGAGAAACCGCGACAGACTGCAGTATATGTCGGAGACGGACGGTCTTACCGGCGTCAGCAACCGTGTGAGCGGAGAACATAAGATCAGGGAACTGCTGAGTCTGGGCAGAGGCGGTATGTTCATGCTGCTTGACGCCGACAAGTTCAAGGATATCAATGACAGCTTCGGTCATTCGGCAGGCGACAAGGTGCTTATTGCCATAGCATACAGCATGAAGCGCGCATTCAGAAGCAGCGACATAGTAATGCGTCTCGGCGGAGATGAGTTCGCGGCATTTGCGCAGGATATCTGCGACGAAAAGACAGGACGCGAAGTGATAAACAGGCTGTTTGAGAATCTTTGCGCTGTGCATATCCCCGAACTCGGAGGCAAACTCATATCTGTCAGTGTGGGCGCAGTATTCTCGGAACCGGATCGTGATGATACGTTTGAAGAGCTGTATAAACGCGCGGATGAGTGTACTTATACAAGCAAATCGCATGAAGGAAACTATGCTGTTTACGGTAAGTAAGGCAAAAATACAGACCGGTCGGATGTTATCAGCCGACCGGTCTTTTTTGATGATGCTATTCGGGCAATAACTCATGGAGCCCATACGCAGAGCGTGCAGGAATGACGAAACATAAAGGCAAAGCCGTAATGCGGTACAGACTTTATTCTCCGTCAACCACAAGTGTTGCCGAGCCGTAAGCTTTCAGCGGCTTTCCGTTCTCGTCAAACTCAGTGGTATAGCGCACATGGAAAGGAATGCGTCCGACAGTGAGCGGGATGATGGCTTCAAGCTTTTCGGCGCCGTCTTCGAGTTTTCTCAGCATCTCGTAGTACATATCCTTGTAATCCATAGGGAATAAGCCTGTCTCAAACACCGGATCGGGGTAATTCTCCACTACGGCAGGAACTCCCAGATCCCGCATACACCGGTAACACGGACGCATCTGCTTTGTGGAGAAGATGTATTCCCAGGCGTAAACATTGGCGTGTTCGCTTGCCATACGGAATTTGCGTTCGCTGTCCTCGACAGCCATGAAGCGCTTCTTTTCGGCGGTTATGTTGCGTACCATAGCATAGAAGATGTACTCGTTTTCGGCTTTTCCGATCATGCGGACATCACTTCGTACACATATCCTGTCGGGACCGCATATTTTTGAACATACATTACGCCATGTTTCACAGGATTCCTCATCGCAGCTCCGGATAGCTCTGTTGAGGGTATCTACAAAGATCTGTTTGTTTTCCTCGTCGAAGCTGTCCATAGGATCGGAGCAGAGTATCTCCTTCTCGGTCATATTCATGCCGATCTCTTTCATGTATTTCCGGTTGATCCGCAGGATATCGCATTTGCCGTTCTGGTATCTGAATATCGCGGCTCCGCCGACATAGTTGTTGAATATCAGCGTTTCGAGCGAATTGGGATCCCAGAATTTCCCTGCGTCCATTGTGGAGATAAGATCCATGGCTGCCGCGGCAGGCTCATGGTCGAAACGGCGGAGCATTTCCGTGAATTCTTCCGCTTCCACAGGCTTTGAGTACAGATATCCCTGTATATAGCTGCAGCCTATGCTCTTCATATAGTCTGCCTGCTCGATCGTCTCTACGCCTTCCGCCACCACAGGTGTGTTGAGCCACTTGGTCATCTGCACGATAGAGCTTATGATCGTACCGCCTCTGCCGCCTATATCACCGCTCAGGAACCGCATATCGAGCTTTATCACGTCAACATCAAGATCCTTCAGGACGTTGAGAGATGAATAACCGCTACCGAAATCGTCCATTTCTACCTTATATCCGAGTTCATGCAGTTTCCTGAGTGTGCCGGTCACAAGTTCCATGCCGCCGATGGCGGAGGATTCTGTGATCTCCACATGGAGCAGCCTGACCGGTATATCGTATTTTATCCTTATCTTTTCGAGCAGGTCGATGTAATCTTCGTGGATGATATCATGGCGCGACATATTGAAGGAGATCGGGACTGCGGAGATCCGGTCTGTGAGGAGTGCTTTCTGAAACTTGCAGACTTCCTCAAAAACGTGCAGATCGGCTTTATATATAAGGTCGTTCTCTTCAAGCACGGGAATGAAGTCGGATGGGTATTGCATACCGAATTCAGGGTGTTTCCAGCGCATGAGGGCTTCCGCGCCTATCATCCTTCCGGTGGTATGGTTCATCTTGGGCTGATAGCAAACAAATATATGGCCATTCCGGAGCGCTTCATCGAAGCATCCGATAAGTTCCTGTCCTGTCATTCTCTTTGCCATACCTGTTATCTCCTTACAGTTACTTTACGATATTATAACATAGAATGATAGAAAATTCAAGAGCTTTTTAATAATATAACCAAAAATTCGCTGCTTTGGTTGAAATTTACATTATAATGTGCTATTAAGCGAGCGGTTTATTGCGGCAAGACAGCCTTTTACATTCGGTATCTTGGCTGCCGTTCATTTCAAACGTTACGGTCACACCGCCTGTTCCGAGTGCATCAGCAAGCCCCGAAGTATCTGATACATGACCGATCTTTGTATAGCTGTATGAAGTATCAAAGCTCTTATAGAACACCACAAGGCATTTATCGCCGTAGAGCATAATATCACCCTCATGGATATGTCCGACCTTTTGGGGAGCAGACGGCAGAGCTGTATCAAGGTAATAATACTTCTCATTGCCGTTCAGCTCAGACATATCAAGCGTCAGGGGCAGCATTTCCGTTAAAGCTGTGACAGTATCGTTACTCTCCAATGTAACTGTAAATTGCTTGTCTCTTACAACTATCTGCATACCATTAGCTTCCTTTTCTTCATGTTGTTCGGCGGTTGTGACCTCTTGTTTGTCAGAGACCACAGATGAAACGCCGCTGTCGCTTTGCGTCATAACAGACGAGTTTTCACTTTGCACCGTCACAGCCGAACTGTCCTCGGAGCAGCTGCCGCAGGCAGTAAGCATCAAAAAAGAAGAAATAACTGCCAAAAATCTTGCTTTCATCATAAATGCTCCTCACCGCTTTTGCAATGCCGCTTTCTCTCAGATGGTCATCTGAGATATTCGTTGTAGAATGCTTCCAGCTTGTCAAACGGGATAGCGTTATTCTCTCCGCCGTCGTAAAGATCGGTGTGGGAAGCGCCTTCGATCACAAGAAGCTGCTTATTGTCGGTGTACTTGTTTCCGTTTATCATATTCTCATACGCATCTTTTCCGA
>CAMVGH010000149.1 GCA_947166945.1 uncultured Clostridia bacterium | reverse complement strand
TTGAGTACGATCATACTTATTTCCGAGAGCTGATAGTCTCCGTCCGCGAAAACAGACCAGCTGAGGCTTGCCGAGTAAAGTTCCGCGAGCCGTCTGTTGAGTTCCGCCATGCTGAGATCTTCATTGCACTTTGTCAGAAGCCGTGGTATAACGGCATTGACAGCCGCATTTTCGGATAAGTTCGTAATGAACATCACGCTGATACGGTTAATTTTGAATTTAGGGTCAGTGATCGAAGTGAAATATACTTCATCTGCGATCTTTCGTCTGTTGTATAGATTTTCCAAATCTGTGGTTATCCTTTCTGTCAGAAGTCGATAATGATATGCTTTGCGTTTATTGTACCGTTATCGGATATCTCGATCACTCCGTAAGTCGGTCTGTTCCCGCCTCGCGGAAGTGAGGCGCTGCCGGGATTGAACAGAAGTATTCCGTTTTCATAGTCGTTGTAAGGTACGTGTGTATGTCCGAACAGAGCGATATCGCAGCCGTTGGATATTGCGGTCGCGGCAAGGAACTCTTTCATTTTGCTCCGTTCAAATCTGTGACCGTGGCACATATAGAAATTTTTTCCGCCGAGCTTTGTCACAAGATTCTGCGGATAGTTTCCCCAGTCGTTGTTACCCTTTATAAAAATAAACGGCAGACCGTAAAACGCGGACTGTATATCCTGAAATTCATTTTCCCCGTCTCCGAGGTGTATGAACTGGTCACTGTTCTTATTTTGTTCGACTATCCGGTATAATGTCTCAAAATCTCCGTGGGTATCGGAGATAACGGTTATTCTCATATTGTCGTTCTCCAATGCATCAATATCTTATTATACCACAATTGTAATAAAAAATCAACTTTTAATTGACATTTCTCCCATAAAATAGTAAAATATATTCGGGTGATATTATGGAATACATTATTTCTGCAATAAATAACGCTCCGGCGGGCGACGGACTTGGCAGCGTCCTGCTGTCGGGGCTTACCGCGCTTGGCGTGATGGCGCTTATCTACGGGGTATTGGAGCTTATGGATCACGTAAACAAGAAAAAGGGCGGGGAAGACAGACAGAATACAAGTTCCCCGGTAACACGCAATAAGGGAAGTGCATTCTCCCGTGTTCTTGCACAGAAGATCAGACAGAGAGACGAGCAGGAAAACAACGATAAGGATATGAGAGCATGAAAAAAGTAATGGTGGCTATGAGCGGCGGGGTGGACAGCTCCGCGGCGCTCGTTATGCTTAAAGATAAGTATGATGTCGTCGGTGTGACACTGAAACTGCATGACGGTGAATACGAGTGTGCGGGACAGAAGACCTGCTGTTCTTTGAGGGACATCGACGATGCGCGTCAGGTAGCGTCCCGTTTCGATATAATGCACTATGTGTTCAATATGAAAGAGCAGTTCCGTGAAAAGGTGATAAACAATTTCATTTCATCTTATGAACGCGGAATGACGCCGAATCCCTGCATAGACTGCAACCGGTTTATCAAATTCGAGGCATTGCTCGGACGTGCCCGGGAACTTGGCTGTGACTATATCTCAACAGGGCATTACGCCCGTATAGAGTATGATGAAAACCGGGGCAGGTGGCTGCTGAAGAAAGCGATATCCGACGGCGGATCAAACGACAAGGATCAGTCCTATGTCCTGTATGATCTTACGCAGGATCAGCTTGCCCATACTCTGTTTCCGCTCGGAACCATGAAGAAATCTGAAGTCCGTGCGTTTGCCGAAGAAAACGGTCTGGTGAACGCGCATAAATCCGACAGTCAGGATATCTGCTTTGTACCGGACGGGGATTATGCAGGGTTTATCCGAAGGGAAACGGGCAGGGAATACCCTGCGGGCAATGTTACAGACAGTTCCGGAACAGTGTACGGACGGCATGAAGGGTTGATAAATTATACGATAGGACAGCGAAAAGGGCTCGGGATCGCGTTCGGCAAGCCAATGTACGTCATCGGAAAGAACACGGCTGAAAACACCCTGACAGTGGGCGGACCGGAAGAACTGCTGTGCCGTACTCTTACCGCGTCGGATATGAACTGGATAGCATTTGAAAAGCCGGATCAGTCCTTCCGCTGCTGTGCAAAGACCCGTTACCGCATGGCTGAGCAACCGTGTACAGTATATCCGAAAGCAGACGGAAGCGTCAGCGTAGATTTCGATGAACCTCAGCGTGCCATAACTCCCGGACAGAGAGTGGTATTCTATGACGGAGATATAGTTGTCGGCGGCGGAGTGATACAATGAAACAAACTCCCGTATCTTACCTGATACGGGAGTTTTGCTGTTGACGGATATACCGGCGCTTTATTGCACGGGAGAATTGACGATACCTACAAACAGCGGCAGCCCTGTTTCGCTCATTATCTCGAAAATAAACGGTCTGTCGAGTATAAAATCCACATGACCGTCCGGCATAGCAGCTCCGTCGTAACCCATTACAGTAAGAGCCGACGCACGGCAGCCTTCCTCGTCGATCTGTACCCGTGCGGCATGGGTCACTTCGCTTATGGCTATACCGTAGGAATCACCGTCGGTGAGCGGCGAGAAATCGGATCTTTCGGCATCGAAGGCATCTGTTATACCGAGTTTTTTCAGTTCGTCGGAAAGTTCCGTTCCGGAAGAAACGTCAAATTTAGGAACGGACATGGTGACTTCAACGAATTTATTGTCAAATGACTTGTATATATTTTTATCCATCAGGAACGCCATTGTTTTTTCGTCCGAAAGCAGTTCCGAGGGAGTGATACCTTCATCGGGCAGTATCAGCCGCATATCGCCGTTATTTTCAAGTGACAGGGACATCGCGGCGAATTTGTCCGACCAGAAATAAGATGAATCTGTCGTTTTGTTCATAAAATCGCAGATAATATCGGCGGCAGGGGAATGAAAAGTCCCGGTTTCTGTCATATCTTTATTGAATTTATCATTCCATTTTCCCGCGTAATCGACTGTTGATGCAAGAGCGATCACCGTCTGCGGGTCAAGCCTTATATCTTTGATAAATTCGTCAAGCATACCGTCGGTCCGGCTGCTCAGCCATTCCTGCAATAATTTGTCATATTCCTCAGAGCCGGGTTCTCCGACAAAAGAAGAGGAATAGTAATCTATGGCAAGTCTGTTCATGGTTTCCCGTTTATATGAAATATCCTTGTTCAGCCATATCGAGTTGGCAAGCACGCATTTCGCCATACCGTCGTCCATATAGTTCGCCTGCCATATCGAGTTTGCGTGTGAACGCAGGCTTTCAATGTTGTCCTGACCCAGCAGATCGAGTATCTGCTGTCTGGTATTGCCGCCGGATATTTCAGCGGACATACTCAGCGCCATGAACAATGACAGCGGGGAATACACGCGGTTTTCCGTTCCGGCATCTGCGAGAAGCTGCTTTATGCTGCTGCTGAAAAAAGCAGCTGTCCCGTCCGAATATCCTTCCGGCTGTTTGCGGAGCTTGCTTGTGCTGGCAGACCATTGGTTGTATAGTTTTTCGTAATCTTCCCATGCAAGTGTTCTCTCAAGATCACCTGCCGGATACTGCGCTATCTCTGGGTAAACCGGTTCGGCTATCATTTTTGCAGCCGGCTCTTCATATCCTGTATCGGCGGGACAGTTGGTCATACCGCTCAACTGAGTACCGGCATTGCTTACAATTGCCGTGATCCCTATTCCGAGTGCGGCGCACGCCGCGGCTGCTCCCGTCCACGGCAGCCATTTCAGCGGCGGCTTACGCTTTACGGTATTATCCTGAGCTGTTTCTATCATTTCATCATCGATATTGGTGATCCCGTTAAATAATTTTTCAGCTTTCCTGCTCATAAACAGATATCCTCCTTTTCCAGCGCAGCTTTCAGGCTTTTACGCAGCCTGAACATCTTCTGCGCGAGCTTATCCGGGTCTTTTCCGTATTTAAAAGCGATATCTTTCAATTGAATCCCGTTCCAGTACCGCAGAATAAAGAATACCCTGTCTTCGTCCGGAAGAGTTCCGAGCCACCGGCTGATAGCTTTTCCGAGTTCCATATCGTCTATTTCACTCTCAACGTTTTCCTTGGCGGGGATACAGTCCTCAAGCTCGCTCAGCAGTGTTTCCATACCTGTATAACGCTTTTGAGTATGATTTCTGTTCCAGAGATTGATCGCGATATTTCTTACAATTTTTCCGAGCCATGCGCGCAAATGATCGGGTTTTTGCGGAGGGATCACGTTCCACGCCTTGTTGTAGGTATCATTCACACATTCCTCCGCGTCTTCATTTACGTATAGGATATTATAGGCTACTGAATGGCAGAATTTCCCGTATTTTCCCGCTGTTTCAGATATTGCGCGTTCATCTCTTGCCCAGAACAGGGCGATTATGTCCTTGTCATTCATTATTGATCCCTTTCCCGTTGTTATCGGAGCGCTCTGTAATATAAGACAGTTTTTTCGGAGGAATATTGTTTTTTTATGAAAAAAATCCCCTCCAATTATCGGAGGGGATTTAAAGGAAAAGTAACTTACTTGATGACCCTTACCTTTATTACGCCGGCAATTGCTTCGAGCTTAGCCTTTGCAGCATTTGCGTCGCCCTTGACATCAAGAATGGTGTAAGCCATACCTTTTTTTGCACCGCTTGCGCATCCTATAACAGTAACGCCCGCTTCGGCTCTGAGCTTATTTGCGAGATTATCCGCAGCCTTGCTTATAACCGTAACGAGAGCGTCACCGGTCTTCGCAAGAGTTACATTCGGGAGATTTACGCTGTTCAGAACTTCGCCGGTTTCAAGGTAATTCTTTACTTCCGTGCATGCCATCATAGCGCAGTTGTCTTCGCTCTCGGGAGTTGAAGCTCCGAGGTGAGGGATAGCGATAACGTTGTCAACACAAAGGAGATCGTCGGTAGCGAAATCGGTCACATAAGCTGCCATTTTTACGCTGGAAAGAGCGTCGATGATAGCCTTGCTGTCAACGAGGTCGGCGCGCGCGAAGTTCAGGATACGGACGCCGTTCTTCATCATACCGATAGTTTTTGAATTGATCATGCCCTTTGTTTCGGGTGTGGAGGGAACATGGATAGAGATGTAGTCACTGATCTTATAGATCTCGTCGTTGGAAGAAACGATTTTAACATCGGGGGAGAGAATTTTCCTGGAAGCATCGGAAAGGAACGGATCAACTCCGTAAACATTCATACCGAGAGCGACCGCCGCATTTGCAACGAGTGCGCCGATAGCGCCGAGACCGATGATACCGAGGGTCTTTCCTGCGATCTCGGGACCTACGAACTGGCTCTTGCCCTTTTCAACGAGCTTTCCTACTTCGTCGCCCTTGCCCTTGAGAGTCTTGATCCATTCGGTAGAGGGAACGATCTTTCTGCTTGCGAGGAGGAGACCTGCTATAACCAGCTCCTTGACCGCATTGGCATTTGCGCCGGGAGTATTGAACACCGCGATACCTTTTTCGGAGCACTTGTCTATCGGGATATTATTGACACCGGCGCCTGCTCTTGCGATAGCGAGGAGGTTTGCGCCGAGTTCCATTTCATGCATTGAAGCGGAGCGCACGATCACAGCGTCAGGGTTTGAAACGCTGTCGTTCACAGCATAGCTGCTGTCGGGGAGAAGATCGGTACCGCATGCTGCGATTTTGTTCAGTGTAAGAATATTATACATACTGTTTACCTCATTTCTTTTTATTGAAACGGGCAGCGAAGAGTTGTCTTGCTGCCCGCAGCATTTATACGGAATGATTGTTTATGAATTGTCTGCTTCAAACTTCTTCATGAACTCAACGAGTTTTTCTACACCCTCGATAGGCATAGCGTTGTATATAGAAGCTCTCATACCGCCGACAGTTCTGTGACCCTTGAGGTTTTCAAAGCCGGCTGCTTTTGCTTCCTTGACGAACTTTGCGTCGAGTTCTTCATTGCCTGTAACGAAGGGTACGTTCATGAGCGAACGGTCTTCCTTGCGGACTGTACCCTTGAAGAGCTTGCTTTGGTCGAGGAAATCGTAGAGGATCTTTGCCTTCTTCTCGTTGTGAGCCTTCATAGCCTCAAGACCGCCCATTTTCTTGATCCACTTGAATACCTTGCCGCAGATATAGATACCGTAGCAGGGAGGTGTATTGTAGAGCGAATCATTGTCTGCCTGTGTCTTCCACTTGAGAAGTGTAGGAGTTCCGGGCAGGACATCGTCTGTGATGAGGTCTTCTCTGATTATGGCGATAACGACACCGGCAGGACCTACGTTCTTCTGAACGCCGCCGTAGATAACGCCGTACTTTGTTACGTCAACGGGTTCGGAGAGGAAGCAGGAGGAAACATCGGATACAAGGATATGACCCTTTGTATTCGGGAGTGTCTTATATTTTGTACCGTAGATAGTGTTGTTCTCGCAGATATACACATAGTCAGCGTCTTCGGGGATAGGAAGATCGGAGCAGTCGGGGATATAGGAGAAGGTCTTGTCTGCGGAAGAAGCGACCGCAACGGCACCGTCGCCGGCGAAGATCTGAGCTTCCTGCCATGCCTTCTTTGCCCACTGACCTGTGATGATGTAAGCTGCCTTCTTGTTCTTCATGAGGTTCATTGGAACTTCTGCGAAGAACTGGGAAGCACCGCCCTGTAAGAAGAGAACTTTATAGTTGTCCGGAATGTTCATCAGATCTCTGATATCCCTTTCGGCTTCCTTGATTATATCATCAAAAGCCTTTGAGCGGTGGGACATTTCCATAACGGACATACCCGTTCCTCTGTAATCGAGCATCTCATCTGCCGCTTCCTTGAGGACTTCCTCCGGAAGCACTGCGGGACCCGCACTGAAATTGTAAACTCTCATTGTCTGTTTTCCTCCTGTTAGGGTTAAATTAATAATACTCTACCATTATAGTGTAATTTGTGCTATATGTCAATAGCTGTAATGAAATTTTGTGCATATTTTTGCAAGAAAATATATTTAATCCTGCAAAGAATCCGGGATCTACTTTATACGTATCCTCTGGATACGCTCGGTCATGCGGGAATGCTGTTCCTCTGTTCTTCCGCATCTCGGGCAGCGGTCGCCGATTATGCCTGTATATCCGCATACAGAGTCGCGGTCAACGGGGTGGTTCACGGAACCATAGCCTATACCGGATTCCTTCATGCAGCGTATGATCTGTTCAAAAGCATCGAGATTCTGGAGCGGGTCTCCGTCAAGTTCCACGTAACTGATATGTCCGGCGTTCGTAAGGGCGTGATACGGCGCTTCGAGTTTGATCTTGCTGAAAGCCGAGATATGGTAATATACCGGTATATGGAAAGAATTGGTATAATAGTCACGGTCGGTAACGCCTTCGATCTTTCCGTAGCGCTGTTTGTCCATTTTGACGAATCTGCCGGACAGACCTTCCGCAGGGGTTGCAAGGAGGGTGAAATTAAGACCTGTCTTTTTGGATTCTTCGTCCATTCTCTGTCTCATTCTGCCGATAATACGAAGTCCGAGTTCCTGCGCTCTTGCGCTCTCGCCGTGATGTTCGCCGATAAGTGCCTTGAGGCATTCCGCAAGTCCGATGAATCCCATGGACATTGTACCGTGCTTCAGCACTTCACCGACACAGTCATTCGGACCGAGCTTGTCGGAATCTATCCACACGCCCTGTCCCATAAGGAAAGGATAGTTGCGGACTTTCTTCTGTGCCTGTATCTTGTATCTGTACATGAGCTGGTCGATAACAAGGTTCATCTCGTCTTCCAGCAACTCGAAGAATTTTACGATATCTTTCTGTGCCTTTATGCCGAGACGCGGCAGATTGACCGAAGTAAAACTGAGATTTCCGCGTCCTGTGACGATCTCGCGGGATTTATCGTAGTTATTTCCGATAACGCGGGTACGGCAGCCCATATATGCGATCTCCGTATTGTAGTCGCCGGGTTTGTAATACTGAAGATTATACGGCGCATCTATGAAAGAGAAGTTCGGGAAGAGTCTTTTCGCGGAAACTCTGCAAGCCAGTTTGAACAGCTCATAATTCGGTTCTCCGGGATTGTAGTTTATGCCTTCCTTTACCTTGAAAATATGGATAGGGAAGATAGATGTCTCACCGTTGCCGAGCCCCTTTTCGGTAGCAAGCAGGATATTCTTTATCACCATCTGTCCTTCGGGTGAGGTATCTGTTCCATAGTTTATGGAGGAGAACGGTGTCTGCGCACCCGCACGGCTGTTCATGGTGTTAAGGTT
>CAMVGH010000148.1 GCA_947166945.1 uncultured Clostridia bacterium | reverse complement strand
CCTGATAGCCCGACCATTTCTCGAAAAAGCCGTTTTCTGCACCGCTCGCCTTGATCGTCTCGATCATCTCGATGCCCGATACTGTAGCGCTTGCGAGCTTTCCCGCGTCGCGCATCATAACACGGGTGAGATTGACGCGCTTGTTAGAAATTATCCGCGACACGAACATCTGTCCGGCTATCGACGTTATGCCTATCGCCGTAAGAAGCAGCGAATACCTCACCATGACAACAAGGTAGAATATCATCATCGCCGTCTGCAAAACCAGCGGAGCAAGGGTATTCACAAGGCTGCCCGCGATATTCGCGTTTGAAGCCTGTCTCTGCTGAATATCGCCCGCCATGCGCTGTGAAAAGAACTTCATAGGCAGGCGGAGCACCTTCCACATATACGACATATTCCCGACGACCGCCATTTTGCCGTTTATTTTCAGCGAATACACCGCCTGTATCCATGATGCGATGATCTGCACGGCAGAAACGCCCGCAAGCCCGACTATGAAGGGCAGCAGCCAGTCCGCGTCAAGACCGGTAAGCAGTCTGTCCATAAAAACGCGCGAAAAGCCCGACAGGATTATCCCCGTTATCGAGCTTATGAGTGTGGTTATGGTAACGAAAGCGACAGCTGCGGATGCGCCTTTCAGACGCGCTTTCGCAAACTCGGCAATGCTTTTCGGTCTGCCGCCGGGTTCAAAACTTTCGGACGGATCGAACATAAGACACACGCCGGTGTAGCCCTCGTCGAACTGCTCAAAAGTCATCTTTACCGTGCCGCGTGCGGGGTCGTTGATATACACATAGTTGCCCTTGAAGCCGTCGAGGACAATAAAATGGTTGAACTCCCAATGAACGATCATCGGGAATTTTCCGACTTCCCTGAGCCTTTCGGGATTATAGCGGTACGCTTTGGCGTTCAGTCCGTAGCTTCTCGCGGCTTTCAGAATATTCTTCGCATTCGAGCCGTCGCGCGAAACTCCGCAGTCCTCGCGTATCTGCTCCAGCGGTACCCAGCGTCCGTAATAGGCGAGTATCATCGTGAGCGAAGCCGCGCCGCATTCGAGCGTTTCCATCTGCATAACGACCGGGACTTTCGCGACCCCTTTCGTGAGCGGCTGTTTTATTGCTTTTTCTGACATCTCCGGCTCCTTAATTCATTATAAATGTTATCGGTGCGACTGTCTCGGTAGTTCCGTCCTCGTTATGCACCTCGACCTCTCCGAAAATGCTCCATACTATCCCGCCGACAAGCAGCAGAACGATAGCTATGAGCGTTATCCACACACTCGGTGTTGTGACGCGGATATAGTCGTCAAGCTTTTCCGGTGATGATACTTTGTCAAGGCTTTTTTGTCTGAAAATGCTGTTGTTTTCCATTTTGGATTCTCCTTAAATGTACGGCACAAAGACCCCGCGAACGGAGCCTTTGTGTGTACGTTTTCTGATTATGTGCAGTTAGATAATGTGCTGTAATCAGACGGGCTTGGAATGAGTCGGATCCGAATAAGCGCCTCTCTTTGTACCTCTGCCGCCATTGGAACTCGGCATGTCTGCCAGTCTGGTTGGGTAAAACGTATCAATGAGGTAATTGGTGACTTTCGTATTTAATTTGACGATAGCATCATCTGCGGATTTAACATCCACACCAAACCACTGTCCTAACCAGCCTCTGACATCACCGCCTGCGACCGCCTCGGCCTCCTCGTCGGAGAGTTCGCCCTCCTCGGTCTTGACCAGTGCCGACTGCATGAATCCTACAAAATCCTCTATCGCTGCCTCGCAGTCGTTCTTCTTCAAAAAGCCCTCCAGCTCCTCATTGCAGGAAATGGTACAGAATTCCTTCTGGAGTGCCTCGGAATTTCTGAGCTCCTCAACAAATGCTTCTAATGTTTTCATAGTTTTGTCCTTTCCGCCAGTAGGCATTTTAATTTATTTAAACCGCGTCTGCGGCTTATAACCTTTTGTTATTATCCTATCAGCTTTTTAAGCTGATTCAGTGCCTTTTTGTGCAGCACCTTGATGTTTGCGTAGGACATACCCATTGCCGCTGCGATCTCCGAGAGCGTTTTTTCACCGTAGTAGTGCAGTGAAATTATGTCCCTGAGCCGTTCGTCAAGCATTTCGAGCGCGTCTGCGAGCCGGTCGAGCGTTTCCGTGTCAATTGTCCGCTGCTCGATGTCGGTGTCGTCCGCAAATTCCTCCGGTATCTCGTCCGTCGGACGATGGTAACGATAGAACTTTGCTGTTGTCCGCTTTGTTATCACGAATATCCAGCTTGAAAGCGCTTTAAGCTCTCCGCTGAACCGTTCCTTTTGCCGCATTATCTCCAAAAACACTTCCGAGCAGAGGTCTTTTATATCCTCGGAGTTCCCGACACGACTCGTTATGTACGCCCTGACTTTCGGTTCGTACTCCTTGTAGACTGTCTCCCAGTCGATAATCGCCGCCGTCATGAGTGCTCCTCCTTACCACGCTTCGGGTCTGCGACCTGCGTTCCCGCTGCGTTCAGAAGTCCCGCTTCATCGTCCGAAAGCTCGCCCTCGTCCGGAAAGCTGTACCGGCTCAAAGCGTCATTCAGCATTGATTTCAGCCGGGGATTGTTCTCGAACCGCTGATAATCGAACATCCTGCGAAGTGTATTATCCATTCTGACCTCCTTTCCCGTTTGCCTTTCTGTTTATTAAGTTGCAGAAAAAAGCAGAAGGGATAATGTTATTTGAGAAAATGACAATATTTGTGGACATTGCCTAAAATATACTGCTTTTGTTTATTGCAAATGCTGTAAACTGGCTTACCACATAGTCCTTTTTGCCGCGTGCTATCTTATAGTTGCTGCCGTCACGAAGATACACAACGCCGTTCCTTATGCGCTCAATATACGCCATATTTACCGAAACTCCGCGTTTTATCTCTATAAAGCCTTTGACGAACTTGACGGCGACCTCCGAATAACCGTAGTGATAACGGCTTACGTTCCCGCTGCTTACGGTTATTTTTGTGTAGTGCTTATCGCTCTCGATTTTCACCACATCGGCAACACGGAACAATCTGTTTTCCGTGCCGAATTGCAGCAGCACGGTTTCCTCCGAACTTTCCCGACGAAGTCCCGCACGCGCGAATACCTTTACGACGTCGGCTTCCTCATAAGGTTTGAGAAGATATCCGACTGAGTTCAGCCTGAATGCTTCTATTGCATGATCTTTGCTTGTGGTACTGAAAATGACCTGAGTTGACGGCGTTATCTCCTGCATACTTCGTACTATGTCGATGCCGTTTTCATCGCCTAAATATACATCCATAAAAACGATGTCGTAAAAGACCCCGCCTTTGATTTTTTCGATGAAAGCGCTGCCGCTTTCATATTTGTCTATAAGAATATCTTTCGCAATATCCATAAGCGCAAACTCTATCTTGCCCGCATCCCTGATGTCATCATCGACTATTGCAATTCTCATACTTTTTATCTCCTTGCCGGACTTTTGAACTATTATATCACAAAAAGTTGCGTTTGTGTCAAAAAATGCACACAAAGCGTGATTTTGTGCACGAAATGCAATTGGTTGACTTTGCGGCGGTTTTGTGGTATTATATATTTATTCTCAAATTACAGAAGGTGTATCTTATGAATCCAGGTTTTTCCGTATGGGAAGCTGTTTTATATACATTCCTGAACTCGTTTCCATATATGCTTCTTGTGCTGTTCTCGTTCCGGGGACGGTGGAGATTCGGCACTCGGATAACGGTGCTTCTGCTCATCTTTGCAACAATCTCGCAGGTATCTCTCAACACATTCCGCTTTTTCTCGCCGCAGGTGCAGAACCCGTTGTATGATGCGGTAATATCGGTCATTTATATCGGCTTTATCTTCCTTGCCATAAGGGAGCGCTTCGGAAAGCTCGTCTTTACTGTTCTTGTACTGATGGATCTCGGAAATCTTGTTGTCGTGATCTCAAAATTTATCGAGGGCATATTCTTTCCGGAAGAAGCACTTCTCCGGTATCACTTTACATACTCGCTGTTTATGCTGCCGGTGGAGGTGCTGCTGATAACCGCTGTGTATCTGCTGATATTCAAGGGGATAACCGCCGATTCCGAGCCGGACTCGGAGCTGTCGGCGGCGAGCAGTTCGCTCTGGTGGTTCCTGTGGCTTGTACCGGGAGTATTCTATCTGATATGGACGCAGCATTTCTACACCTCCGGAAAGTCTGCGCTTGAAAATGCGCTCGATCCGTTAAGCACCGGCTATCTGCTTCTTATCGATATAGGCTCGGTCGTGATCTACCGGATAATAGTGCAGCTTGTAACGGCCTATGAGAAAAACGCCCGTCTTACCGCGGACAATCACGAGCTTGAACTGCAAAAAATGCAGTACGATACGATCAATGAGCGCATTGAGGATATGCGCAGAACTAACCACGATCTCCGGCATCATGTGCTGCTGCTGAAACAGATACGGGAAACCGGCGATCTTTCCGCGCTTGACGGTATCATTGCGTCCTATCCGGCTTCTCTTATCCACGACCAGCCGCTGAGGTATTGCGAGAATGACACGGTGAACGCAGTACTGACATACTTTTCGGAGATCGCGCTGAAAAACGGCATTGATTATTCGGTGACTATTGCTCTCCCCGAAAAGTGCTTCATCGAAAAGCCCGACCTCGCGGTAATGTTCGGTAATATCATCGAAAACGCAGTGGAAGCCTGTAAATTTATAGATGAAAAGCGATACATAAAGATCACCGGAAGTCACAGTTCCTCGCCCGAACAGCTTTCATTCATAGTCGAAAATAATTACAAAGTCGAGCCGCATACAAACGACAAAGGCGTATTCCTTTCCACCAAGCACAAGGGAAACGGTGTCGGAATAAACTCCGTAAGGCACATCGTCGGAAAGTACCAAGGTGAAAGCTCGTTTATGCCGGATAATGGGATGTTTAAAGTGTCGGTACTTATCTGCAAATAAAAACGCACAAAGGCTCCGATAACGGAGCCTTTGTGCCGTAAGGTTCAGAGAACCCGATTTTTTCCTCTGATACTTTTGAGAAATGAATCTCTTGTATTTTTAGGATCTATTATCCAGCCGCCCGCTGCGCTCTCTGCCGCGTCGTCGCCGATCTCGCCCTCGTTCAGAGCCTTCAGTGCCTTTCCGAATTCCTCGGCAGTTCCGCCGCAGTCATACTTTTTGAGGAAAGCCGCAGCCGCGTCCTTGTCCTCTATAACTTCAAGTTCCTTCTGCAAAGCCTCGGAGCCTTCTATTTCCTTAATGAATTCTTCAATTGTTTTCATTGTATTATGTCCTTTCATGTTTCAAGGGGATAGTGCCGCCAAACGAAATCGGTGGCATTGTCCTGTGTAGTTGAATCGCATTAGCCGAAGAAGTAATGCCAAAGATTATATCCCCATTCCCAGCGACCGCCTGCGACTGCTTCCGCGTCGTTGTCGGTCATTTCTCCCTCTGACTGTACCTTTAATGCCTTGCCGAAATCCTCAACAGTTCCCTCAACATCGTTCTTTTTAAGGAACTCTGCGAGTGCGTCCTTGTCCTTGATAGCCTTGATCGCGTTCTGTAATTCAGCAGACCCGTTGATCTCCTTAATGAAATCCTGTATAGTTTTCATACGAAAACTCCTTTCCGCCCGTAGGCATTGTAAAATATATTAACTGTCTGTGCGGCTTGATACCGCTGAAATCATGATAATAATATCACATATAAAAAAGAAATGTCAACCAGTCTGCGCAGACAGCTTGCATTACAGCGCAAATAACTTGCCGAAGGTTGACTTTTTATCTTTTGTGTGGTATAGTAAAAAAAGGAGGTGAAGCCGATGAATTTCAAGGAATGTGTAAACACGAGTATCCGTATCGCTGTGGAATACTACGAGAACAACAATGCCGAGCCGTATTTTGAGCACATGAGCGAGAATGTGAAGTGGTATGGTATTGCGATAGGACAGAAGATACACGGACTGGACAACCTCAAAAAAGCATGGTCGGAGTTTTCCAATACTATCACCTTTACCCTCGGCAACATCGAGGCGGAGTACGTCAGGACTTCTCCCGCGACCTGTGAGGTAATGCTTATGTATGTTGTCACGGGGCATTATCCCAACGGTGACGTTATTCCGGCATTTCAGCGGCTCCAATTCAGCTGGGCTGATGTCAGCTGCATTGATGACAAAGGAAATCGACAGCGGCAGCCCAGGATCTTTATGGTGCATATCTCACACCCGATAGAATATCACAAAGATGATTATCTTTACCCCGACCATTACAATGAGCTGTACAAGAATACGAAAACGTCCGTGCAGGAGCCACGTATAAGCCTGCTCGGGAGTGACGGCGCGTTCTATGTCGTAACGCTCGGCTCCGTTATATGGATAGAGTCCACGTCGGAGCACAGGTGCATTCTTCATCTGCGCGACAAAACTATCACGGTAAGGTGCAGCCTCTCCGATTTGGAGAAGCAGACCGAGGGAACTCTGATCCGTGTACATTCAAGCTATATCATAAACCCGCTCGATGTCAAGGCTGTGTGGAGATTTAAGGTCGAGCTTTCTGACGGGACTGTAATTCCCATACCGGAAAAGAAATATACGGCGGTCAAGAGCAAGCTGGTAGGGAAATAATACAAGGAGAACTGTATCGGATTTTGCCGGGAAGCACAGTAGGATTAGCTGCCACAGCTTCGAAACTGAACGATGCAGTCCGGATATGTGAGAAATACCTGCTGGGCGGCATACATATCTGAAAATACCGGCAGTGAAGGCATCCACAGCCGTGAATAAGGTGATAAAGATCACCTTTGTGAAAGAAGGATGAAAAACATTGACAATCCCATTGCGCCTGTGATATAATATACTTGACAGAAAAATAGGTGGCAGCCAGTGGACAATGAACTGGGCATTATAGCTTCAAAGGAAGAAAGGCTTGAAGAAGCCAAAGGATTCACTCTGATGAGCGATGTGTTCATGTCTGTTGCATTAGAAGACATTCCCGCCTGCCAGTATGTCGTAAGAATACTTATGAACAGACCGGATTTAGTGGTAACAAGCGTAAAGACGCAGTACACTATATCAAAGATCACATCTCACGATGCTCGTCTTGATGTGCTTGCGGAGATAACGGCGGTCGGCAGCGATAACAAACTGGTAAACATTGAGATACAGCGAAGAAATACAGTTGATCACTCAAGTCGCACGCGATTCTATGGCGCAATGATCGACAGCGAATATCTTCAGAAAGGCGCATATTACGACGAACTGCCCGATGTATATATCTTCTACATCAGTGAAACAGATATATGGAATGGTGGCAAAGTTGCTTACGAAGTGAGCAAAACACTTAACGGACAGCCTTATGACGACGGGATACATACTGTGTATATCAACGCGGCTGTCAACGATGGTTCGGCAATAGCATCTCTTATGCAGTATTTCAAGAGCTGCGACCCAAAAGATGACAGTCAGGGCGAGCTTTCAAAGAGAGTACAGTTGCTTAAATCTGACAAGGAGGGTGAGTTTATGTGTGAATTAACGCAGAAATGGTATAATGACGGCGAAAAAATGGGAAAAGCAGAGATTATTATTAATATGATGGATAGCCTTAAAGTATCTTTAGAATCGGCTTTACAGACAGCAAAGATTCCAGATAGCGAAAAGCCCTTTTATATTGCGCTCGTAGACAACATTAAGAGTGGCAGTGTTAAAGCAGAGTAAAACAAGAGCAGATATGACATTTTAATGTCATATCTGCTCTGAATTTATACAAGGGTATGTCAGAATTTTTGTCCGCTATTTGTCCGCTAAGACTACAAAAAACTACTAAAAACGGCTAAAAAATGTTTGAATATCAACATTAAAAAACCACTTAATGCAGCCGTTTGCGCCACTTTGCAGCAAAACGCAAAAAGTGCGGGCGGATTTTCAATTCCCGTACGGGTCACCAGAGTCAGGTCTCGGAAGTGCCTATTTAAAGGCATTTCCGAGATTTTGTTTTACCCCGTTTTGGGCTCTGTCCATTACTTGTCCATTATGCTATCTTATTCGATCTATTCATATCTTTAAGCAATCGTGCTGTCTGAGCCATTTTTCTCGTCCTTATTATCCTTCTTGTCACTGAAGTCCAATACTGCTGCAATTGCATCAGATGCCCTTGCTGATGCCTCTTGAAAGGCGTGCAAATAGATATTACTCGTTGTCGAGACTGTGCTATGCCCTAAAGCTGTTGATAC
>CAMVGH010000147.1 GCA_947166945.1 uncultured Clostridia bacterium | reverse complement strand
ACTTGATGTTTTACAAAATTTTAATACCATACAGGATATAAATTATAAAGCATTCGTAAATTTTTCTTGTGAGTTCGCCCACAATTATAGTGACACTGTGTTTGAACAGGTTTTATCTGAAGAAAAGTTCAAAAAGTCAACTATATCTTTTTTGAAGAATGTCTTGAATTATTATGGCGTTAGTAATAATCTAAATAGGTATTTATCATCAATGTCAAAATATTCGCATCCCAAAATGGAGGAAATATATGAAACTGCACGAATCAATTGAGGAATTCAAAGACCTGATTTTATTGACTGCTAAATATACAAATATTCCCCAACTTGCAATATCAAAGGACTATAATATTGTTATGCTCCTTGACAATCTTGCAAAAAGTGAATATGTAGATCAGTGCGTTTTTAAAGGCGGAACGTCATTAAGTAAATGCTATCCTCATTCAATCGAAAGATTTTCTGAAGATATAGATCTTACATTTACTGATATAGATTTACCTGAAAAATAATGCGATAAAATCCTGAAGAGAATTGAAAAAGTGATATCAAACGGTGCCAACACAGAAATAATAGGTGATGAACGCTCGAACAAGAGTAAAAGTATGTGGTGTTGGTTTGATGATGAAGGAAGCAAAGTAAAACGAGAAATAGGTTGCAGTGCCCGTCCCGATCCATATTCTAAACGTAAGATAAAGACATATATCTCGTTGAAAAGTGCATCCGCTTCCGCCTGCTCAGGCGTAGTGTTGAGTATCCGTCTGACCTCATCTCTGGAATAATCATTGTTCATATTTTCACCTCCAAAAACAGCCTCGATCGTTGACTCTGCACCAATCGGGGCTGAATAATTGTCCGACAGCTCAAAAGTCGCCGCCGTCGCCGTAACTATCGCCATACCCGCTGTAACTGCCGCTATAATCGGAGCTGTAGTCATCAGAGCTGTCATCGCAGCTGATACCTGAGCGGATAGTGTCATAAGTCAGATAATCCTCCTCCCAGCTGACATGACCGTCGTTGTTGAAATCGATTCCAAAAGGTGTAATACACATAATATAAATCCTCCATTCAGTATTGTTGATAGCTCTCAAAGATCGAAACAGTCATATATATCGTCACCTCCTTTAAAGCAAAACGCCGGCTCCGATGAAACCGACAATTTTTCTTTATTGACATAGTACCGACAGCCTTTTTTCAGGCAGTTATGTTGTTTTCGCAGCTCCTTTGTGAGAAATCCCCAGTGCTCGTAGTAGGTGCAGTATCCCACACATTTATTACAGCCGGTATGTGAACCGTCGATGCATCGTCTGGTGTGCGGATCGCTGCCGGCGCTGTGATCAAATGTCGAGTAAGACATATCAGAAAGATGTATGTAGCTGCCGCCGAAGGTGATAGTAACTGTACTGCTCATATTGAATACCGTCCTTTCTGCTCGTTTATGTATGCTTTTTTAGCCGAGATAGGCAAGCCGTGTTCAAGCTCCCATTTTCGGTCGCTCAATGGATAATCATACTCGGACAACAAGTAAGACCTGTCCTCGGTGTATCTCCAATTGTCATCGTACCAACCATCAAATTTCATTTTGACGCCCTCCTTGTATAAAAAAAATAAAGCCTGCAAAGGCTAAATATACTAAACTCTATAAAAAACGCTAAAAAATAATGGATCAAGAGATCACTATATAGGTAAGCGCTGTATCAATAATATGATACAGCCGCCGTCAGTCACTATATATGTATCGACTACATCAAACTGTATAGCGATACAGCCGCGCGGGCGGTCTGATCGGCATACAGCCGCCGCCCGTCAATATATATGTAACGACTGAATCAATAAGCAATACAGCCGCCGTCCGTCACTATATATGTAACGACTGAGTCAATAAGCGATACAGCCGCGCGGGTGCGCCGTACAGCGTACGCCGTCACCCAGTAACGTACGAACCGTCACAAATAAGCGGACTAGGTGGTCAATATATATGCATCAACTGTATCAATTTTTTTAACTGTTATAAAAGCAGTCAAACTCGTATTACAAGCGGCTTTGTTGATGTTTTTTATAAATCCCGGCACTTTGGGTTACAAATAATATTTTTGTAAATTCTACTTTTCGCACAAAATTCTTCTGTCTGTTTGTTTTGTTTGCACAAAAATAAAGCCTACCAAAATTAGCAGGCTTTACACTCGGTATTATTGGGTTTTACATTAAGTAATATCAGAACCCACCGTGATCGTTATAATAATCCTCGGCATCATAGTAGTCGAAGAAATCATCATAGTGGTCATCGTAAAAATCTTCGGCGCTGTAATAATCGATGACATTGTACTCGTCCGAGCTGTAAGAATAATCGCTTTTTTTCTTTGCCGTTGTAGTTTGCTGCTTTTTCGCATTTTGTTCAGCAATTTGTCTGTTTAGTTCCTCAATTTCCTTCAAAGTAGCTTCTCTTTGTTTCTCCGCAAGCGGCTTTATCTCCTCCATTAATGTGTCAGGAGAATCAAACTCCGGATGAAGTCTTATGGCATCTATACACATTTCAAGATGATTATAAGTCTCAACATAGTTCTTACGCTCATAATGATACAGCGTCCACGCGTAGTTTTTTAACGCCTTCAGATCATTGAAATCATTTTCATTCAAGAATTTTATTCTATTGATAGCTTCCCGGTATTCTCCGTCCTGAATAAGACGTATCACAGAATTGTATCTGTTCACATCAGGAACATGCTTCTTATTACCAATGTTTCCGGCAGCAATAACACCTATAATCAATATCAGCGTGATTACTGCTATAACAATGAATACTGTCGGGTTGACATGAGTGGAATCCTTTGAGGTCGAACTGCTAAAATCAGATGATTTGCTATCAACATTATCAGATGCATTATGTACATCTTTTGAAGGCGTTGCATTACTGCCAGTAACCGGGGTGTATGTTCCGGAGGACTTTTTTGCAGCTGAACGGCGGCTCAAAGCATCATAAAGACTGTTGTTCCGTGCGGTATCGCGCTCGATCTTATATGTAAGAAAGCTTTCCTCAAAGCTAACTTTATCGTCGTTGTCGAAATCAAAGCCGTAATTATCGCTCATTTTTTCTCTTCTGTTATATTAATATGTCGGCGATTATTTAGTTTTATTCTCAATCAATCTCATAACTGCTTTTAATGCCAAGAAATGTTTAGGAATATAACGGATTTCTTGTCTCTTTCCATCAAGTTCAATTGAAAGAACTATTCTCTCTGAATCACCCTCAATTACTTCTTTTTGCATAATTTGTTCAAAAAGCCCATTTATAGCATCAATATCTTCAATGTTGAAATCTCGCTTTGTTCCATTATGTTCAAATTCAATACTGTTCTTACTTAATGTAAAACGTACCACAGATGCATTCATATCTTCAGCATTCTGCAAAAGCTCATAAATAAAGTGAGCGGTATCAGGATATAGATCAGTAAGAAGAGCATGTATACCGTCAGTAAAATCATTCTTTTTATGAACCTCAATTAGTTCTTTTCTGTCATTTACAAGTTGTTCAAATGTTTTTCTAATCAATTATATCACCTCAATTGTTCCGTATGCAAATTGCTTGACAAGTATATCAGATTGTAAACGATTGTTAAGCTCTTTTTCTTTTTCCTTCCATGCAAGCTCAAGTTTGTTAATACGTGCGCTATACATAGTCCGTATTCGTTTATTATTTGCTTGACGAAGACTATATTGTGCCTTTTCTATTTGTTTTGTATAATATTTGCTAAGAGTAGATTGCTTTCGCATAACAATATCTTTGTTAATTTGTTGCAGGCGTTCATTTGCTGCTTGTTGATGATTATAAATATGTTCTTCCAACTGTGTTAAATCTGGGTCAGATATAGTATTGGCATCTCGTGCGGAAAGCAGTATACTTTCAAATTCTGAAAGCGCAAGTGAGATAGGTTGTTTTTCGCGCAGTTGAATAATAGTACATGAATGTCATTAGTTTGTCGATATCCACATTCTTTCCATTCGTAACAAGCATAAATATATTTTCCTTTTTCGAGAATGTTGTTCTTTGACACAACACATGAAGTGTGGAAACCATCGGTAATGGTTATGTCTTCCAATGCCAAGATGATAAGTGGATGTGTTGTGGTAATAGTAAGGGCGTTATCTAGGCAGTCTGGATCTGTGTTATCGAAATTCAATATAATAGTTTGACTATCGGATTGTAAGTATTCCTCAAGTTCGGCTACTTGTAAACTATTTCTATCAATTTTTCGAAGGCGTCTCATTTGAGACAGCTTTGAAAGGATGGACTGCTTCTCTGCTTTGAAGATGCGAAGGCGCAAAAGTACTGGGGATAATTCGTTGCAAACGATATTAGGAAAAGTATTACATAAATAATGACGAACCAGATGTTTTTGCCATTGAATTTGAGTATTGCGCTCATTTGTTACTGAGTTTTCGTTTACTTCAATGTCCATTAAAAACAGCTCTCTCGAAGCATTTTCAAACTGTCTTTGCTCCTCAGATAATCTGATTACATTATCAATTAATTGTTGAGTACGAATTTGCTGTTGGCGTTCAGAAAGGGTTAAGTTAAATGCAGTATCACTTAATTCGGTAGAAACATCACCTAAAATGCCCTCTAAATCACCTATCGTTGAATTAAAAATACCTAATCTCTCAAAGCAACGATAAAAAATCTTTTCTTCAACTGTTCCGTCTGTTATAAAGTTGTATATTTGTACTTTGGGACTCTTCTGCCCGAAACGATCAATACGACCTATTCTCTGTTCTATTTTCATTGGATTCCAAGGAATGTCATAATTAACCATCCGGCTACAAAATTCATAATCAAGACCTTCGCAGCCAACCTCTGAACAGAGTAATATGTCAATAGCATTAGTTTCTTCTTTTGCTAAACGAAATCGCTGACGAAATTCATTTCTTTTTTCTATAGAAGTATCACCTGTGATAACCTCTACTCTAATGCCGGTTTCAGATATGATGTTTTTTAAATACCTTAAAGTGTGTTTAAAAAAAGAAAAGACCAATAATTTGCCGCTCTCTGTTTTATTAACGGTTTCATCTATGATAGATAGCAATTGATCTGCTTTTGCATCAGTTTTAGGCAAATCAGTAACAAGTTCTTTAATTTGCTTTGCCCATTCACAAAAATCTAAATCATCCAACTTTAAATCATCTGAATCAGAATCATATTCCCAATCATCACTCAATTCCGAGAATAATACAAATCCTCTTTCAATAAACTGATCCAGAAGTAATACAAATGCTGGCAGAGAACTTGTTATTTGTCGTTCTATAGTAGACATGATCAATTTAGCTGTGCGCACTCCATATCTTTTGATGAGTGAGGTTTGCTTAAAGTCTTTTACAGCATTGTAAAATGCCTGTTCAGCGTCATTATACTTTGTTGAGATAGTTATTGGTTCACGAATTGTGAATTCGCCGATATCCTTTCTTTTTGTTCTGTTAATTACATGAGAAAATGTATGTAAAGATTCAAGATCGCGCAAGCAAGCAATTCTCTCTTCGTCGGTAAATGGAACAAGTACATTTTCTAACCTTTCAATCCAGTAAGCAAGAAGTGTATTGTTAGAAAAAGTTTTATATGACCATTCATTTACAAACACCTGTTTAAGTTCTTTTGCAGCTTGAATCTGCCAATCATCACTAGTAAGGTTCCTTACTTGTCGTATTGCGGCATTAATAAACCTGTTTGGTTCTGCCATATCCGAAAAAACAGACTCGTCCATGAATTCTTCCGGCAAAAGAAGATTTAACAAAGAGAACAAATCTTGAGAACCTAACTGTAAAGGCGTAGCACTTAAGAAGACTGCAACATCACAGCTTTCACAGAAGTATTCAACTATTTGATGCGACTTGCTGTTCTGGTTAATAACATGATGAGCTTCATCGACAATCAGCATGTCGAAACTAGCTAGGTCTTCCATATGCTCAAGACGAGTAATATTCTGTTCGCGACGCAACAACTCTAAACCTATTATGCACTTTCTGCACTCATAAGGCCATGTCCCTTCCATTTCTAGCTCATTCAAACAGTAACTTAATCTGTCAGATGACAAAATTTCAAATGATTCATCAAAACGCGACTTCATTTCTCTTCGCCACTTAAAGGTAAGATCCTTAGGACAAATGATAATAGCGCTTTTAACGCTATCACGTTTTTCAAATTCTTTTAGTATGATGCCTGTTTCTATGGTTTTTCCTACACCGACTTCATCGGCAATAAGTATTCTTGGGTACTCTGCGCTAATTATTTTTGCTAAAGGCCTAAACTGAAAAGGAATAAATTTTATTTTACCTGAATTTAATGCGAACATAGTCGATGATGAATTGTTTTTTATTTTTCGTGATGCATACGCGCCCAAAAAATCTAGCAAAGATAATTCTTGACAACCGTTTATTTCCGTTGCGAGTAATAACTGATTCTCATAATAAACTTCAATATTATTGGAATCATGAAATACTTGATATCGCGCGATAGAATCAGTTGATGGCAAAACTGAAACAACAATCCCTATCAAGCTCTTATTAATTATTAAGCAAACTCTGTCACCTATATTAAACAAAAGCATTACCTTCTTTCGCAGTGTCACTATCTACTTTGGAATTTAAATAATTTGTAGCAATAAAAGTATGAACCAACATCATCAACTTTTATTGGTGCACAAGTTGGAGTATGTTTTAGTAAGTATTGAAAACAACGCATTCTTTTCATCTTCAGGAATAGTATTACCTGAAAACAAAACTGAAAAAGAATAGTACAACCTTTCTATGCGTTCAGCTGTATTACTGCCATATTTCACTTTGATTTCATTCAAATAGTGTTCATCAAGAATATGTGTCTGTGGTCGATCCAAAGTATCATCTTCAAGAAAATCTACTGTAGTGTTCAGCGCCTCGGCAAGAAGCTGCATTCTCTTCGCACGAGGACGGTTAACGCCCTCCTCATACATTTGTATGCTCTTAGTGCTGACACCTAATATCTTTGAAAGCTGTGCCCGCGTCATTCTGTTATCAAGTCTGAGCTTTTTCATCTTTTCGGAGAATTTCATAGGTTACCTCAACATACAAATTCCATTTAGTTGGAAGTATATTTTTATTATATAGCATTTGCCAGAAAATGTCAAGACATTTCATTATTCAGGCTCAAAAATCTCTATTCGCCTTATGATATTGGGTTGACAAATTGCCAAATTCATGATATAATAAAGAAAACCCTATAAAATAGGGTTGGCGAGAAGAGGTTTGCTGTGACAAGAGAATTTATAATGCTCCCGGAGTTCGATAAAAAGTGGAAACAGCTTGATCTGACCGACAGTGACCTGAAGCGGCTTCAAGCGGAATTGCTTGTTGACCCAAGAATCGGCAGTGTGATGCAAGGAACCGGCGGAGTCAGAAAGATGCGGTTCGCATTTGAGCATCAAGGGAAAAGCGGCAGTACAAGAGTTATCTATATTGACTTTGCTTTTTACGAAAAGATTTATCTCTTGACTGCATATCCTAAAAACGAGAAGGATAATCTTACAAAAGAAGAACGCAATGCCATTAAACAGTTGGTTGAGAGGCTCGAAAAGTCTTTGTCTGATAAGAAAGGGGGATAATGTTATGAATGTTTTTGACAGTATTATGACCGGATTGCAGGAAGCTCTCGACTATGAAGAAGGAAAGGGTACTGCAAGGACTACAAAGCTTTCAGTTGAACCGTTGCCAGATTTATCTGCTAATGAGATAAAAAGCATCAGATGTTCCGCAGGACTTACCCAGCAGATATTTGCCGCCGTGCTCGGAGTATCTGCAAAAACGGTAGAGGCATGGGAAGCAGGCACGAATCGTCCCATCGGTCCCGCTCGTCGCATGATCTCTATCATGAAAACAGATCCCGATTTTCTAACTAAGTATCATCTTGTGAGCGATTAACATTAGGTAGGCTTTAATACGTCGCAATATGTCGCATAGCAAAACCGCTGTACTTGCTTTGGTACAGCGGTATTCTTGTGGGGAGATATGTGATTTTAAACGGATTTTTAATAAAGATGTTTTCATATTGTTGATATGTATATCTCCGACGATCTTATAAACGAGACCGTGACTATCGGGAAACAGACGCTTATGGACAGGATGCCGTATAAGTCGTGAGTAAATAGTAAGCCGCCTGTGTTGATGAAAATGCAGGCGGCTTGATTATTCCTGAGAATGGAATGATATGATCCATAGGATGAATAACGATAAAGTCGCTTTGTAAGCTTTGGAGCAAAAGGCACATCAGACAACGTTCCTCACCTCGCTCTCAATGATGTTGAAACGACGA
>CAMVGH010000146.1 GCA_947166945.1 uncultured Clostridia bacterium | reverse complement strand
CAGTCAGAAGTACTATGGCGTTTTTATTGACAATGCAGCAATGTTATGCTATAATGGTTACTAATATAAATCGTAGTTTAGAGGGAGATAACAATGTACAAATATATGCGTATTCAAGGAAGAGATGATTCATATATTACTAAATATCCTAAAGGGATTTTCAGCTTATGTTGGAATCTTATTAAAGATAAAGTATTGACAGCGGAAGAAGAACAACTTTTCATTTCAATTGATGAATGGTTTAAGGCAGAACTTCCTGAACCGGAACCTTGCAAGAATCACGAAACAGTGATTACTTTCTTCAAATGTGGCAAAACTGAGCATATGATAAAGAAGCTGGAGCCTGCGATCAATCTGTTAGACAAATATGATAAGCCGTATGATGTTGTATATACCAACTTTGTCGGGACGATTATATATGAAGATGAATGGCAAGTTGCGGTTTCGGTCAAGGATGGAAAAATGGTATAAACAAATTCTGATTTATCTTAGCAACCGTATAAAATATAATGCCCCTGAGCGCTTAAACGCTTCGGGGCAAAACTTCAATATGGGTATCTGTCATACAGGACGGGGATATTTCTTTGTCATCACATCATATCGACAGCTTTTTTCAGCCTTTGCAGACCGTCCTTCACAAGCGCCGACGGACAGGCTATGTTCATTCTCATAAAACAGCCGCCGCTGCCGTAAATGTCGCCTGACGACAGATACAGACCGGTTTTGTCACGCAGATATTTCTGCAATTGCGCCGCGGGCATTCCAATAGCCGTACAGTCCAGCCACAGCAGATATGTCGCCTGCGAGGATATCGGTTTTATCTGCGGAATACCGGTTTTCAGGAACTCCGATACCGTCCGCTTGTTCTCATAAATGTACGCCCGCAGTTCGTCCAGCCATTCACCGCCCCGGGTGAACGCGGCTACCGCGGCCTGCACTGCAAAAGCGTTTGGTTCCGCCACCTCGTCGGTATTCAGCGCACGCCTTACCTTGTGCCGCAGGCGAGGATCGCGCACTGCCGCCGCCGACGTCTGCAATCCCGCGAGATTGAACGCCTTGGTCGGGGACACGCATATCACCGAATTGTCCGCGCACTTATCGGATACGGACATGAAAGGCACATACTCACAGCCGGGGTCGGTTATGTCACAGTGTATCTCGTCCGACAACACGACAACTCCATTGTCATAAGCCAGCTCACCTATACGTGCAAGGGTCTGCCTGTCCCATATCTTCCCGACAGGATTGTGCGGATTGCAGAGCAGCATCAGCGTTGTCTGCGGGTCAGCCATGCACTTTTCAAGATGCTCCCAGTCTATGCCGTACTCTCCGTCCGAATAAAGCAGCGGGCAGCGGAGGACATTCCTGCCGTTGTTGATTATGCTGTTGTAGAAGATATTATATACCGGCGGCATCAGAAGCACATTCTCCCCCGCCGTAGTGAGCTTGCGCACACAGCTGGATATCGTCGGCACCACCCCGGTGCTGAATATCAGCTCTTCTTTCCGGAACCGAACGCCGTGCCGCTCTTTCCACCAGCCGATATACGCGTCATACCACTCGTCCGGTACCGTCGAATAGCCGAAAACTCCGTGTCCGGCACGGAGTTTTATTGTCTCTGTGATCTCCGGAGCCGTCCGGAAGTCCATATCCGCCACCCACATGGGAAGCTCGTTCTCCCCTACGTCCCATTTCAGGGAATTTGTCCCCCGTCTGTCAACTATCTCGTCAAAATCATATTTCATCAGCACACCGCCTTACAGCAGATCTTTGTCTTTGTCACATCTACCTGATCTTCTTCAAGTATCAGTTCCCCTATGCTCCCGGCGCATATCCTTCCGCCGGAGGGGTTCTTTACGCTGTCGATGCTGCCGCAGATCTCCGCATCGACCGTGGAAAACTCAAAGGCAAGCGTCGTGTTTATGAATTTGCAGTTCCTTATCACCAGATCTTCCACGTAACAAAGCCCCTGAAGGCTCTCTACCGTGCAGTTTACCAGCGTTACCTTCCGTGCGTTCCACGCAAGGTATTCCCCCGACACAAAGCAGTTTTCGAGTGTGACATTCTCCGCGTTCCAGAATGCGTCCTTGCTTATAAGGCGGGAATTGCGCACTGTGATGTTCTTCGCCCCGTCAAAGGGATAGTTCCCCACAAGCTGTAAATTCTCCGTTTCCATATCCGAGCCGTTCATGGCAAAGTAATCGCCCTTCGCGGTGACATTCGTCATTTTCACATTCCTGCATTCCCACAGCGTTTCCGCGGCGTTCGTGAAAGTCACGTTCTCCAGTGTTATTCCGTCGCACCGCCGGAACTCCTTGGGGGCTTCGATCATCGTGTCATACACTCCGATATTGTTTGTGTACCATATCCCCGCCCGCGCCATTTCAAAGAATGTGCAGCCGCGTACTCTGATATTTTCGCTGTACCAGAGGGGATATTTCCAGCGGAACATCGAGTTGTACAGTTCTATATTCCTGCTGTGTTTGAGCGGTGACTCCCCGTCCTCGAATACGGAGTCGCAGATTTTCAGGTCATCTGCCTGAAAAAGTGCGCGTTCGCCGATGAATTTTCCTTTGCTTATCTCTCTCATATTGCTTTCCTTTATCTTTTCATATTCAAAGATATCCACATATCTTTCCGTGACCCGCCGCGTGTCTTATCCGAACATAGCCTCCGCGAATTCGGCAGCGTACCTGTGCCAGAATGTGAAATCATGGACACCGGGACTTTCCCTGTAAACGTGCGGGACACCGCGGCTCTCCAGAAAACGGTGGAACTCGCGGTTGTTCTCCAGCAGGAAATCCTCGGTGCCGCAGCTCATATATATATCCGGGAGCCGTTTTCCCTCAGCCAGCAGCCTGTCCACGAGAGTTTCGGGATTTGCGCTGCCCGCAAGCACACCGGAAGGCTCACCGAACACCTCGCGGTAATACTCGTAATTCGCGTGCCCGTTGTCCGATCCGGGCTTCATTCCCGCCACCTCATGCACTATGAGCGCAGAGGACAGCGCCGCGGTCTTGCCGAAGCTCTCCGGATATGTGAACGCGGTATGCAGCGCACCGAAACCGCCCATCGAAAATCCCATTATGTATGTATCGGCGGCATCGTTCGCAAGTCCGAAAGTGCGGTTCACGAAGTCCGGCAGTTCTTTGCCGGCGAAGGTGCAGTATTTATGCCCTGTTGAAGCCCAGTCCAGCCAGAACGAGTTCTCGGCGTCGGGATATACCACCGCAAAGCCGTACTTGTCCGCGACCCCGGCGGGCAGCCAGTTGAAGCCGCTCATGGTATAGCCGTGCAGCAGGAACAGCGTTTTCATGGGGCGGGAAGCTCCGTCCGGTATGTACATTCCGAATGTGACCGTTCTGTTCAGTGCTGCCGAAAAGTATTTTACTGTGAGATCTGCCATGGTCTTTCTTCCTTGTCAATGAATTTTGCGGTGCGGTAGAGTTTCTTGAACTCCGAGGGCGTGCAGCCGTTCAGCTCCTTGAATACGCGGTTGAATGTGGTAAGGCTCGAAAATCCGACTCTCGACGCGGCGTCCGTCACGGAGGCGTTCTCTTCGAGCAGAAGAAGCTCCGCCGCGCTGATACGGCGCTTGTTCAGGAAGTTTATGAATGTCGTCCCGCTGTACTTCTTGAATATCCTTGAAAAATGGCAGGAACTGTACCCCGCTATTTCCGACAGCCCCTCAAGCGAAATATCGTACATATAGTTCTTCTCGATATAGTCGAAGATCATGTGAATGGTGTCCGAATACTTGTCGCTGTCATCAAGCCGGAAGCGGCTCAGCTGATACTCACGGATATATGTGAATAAGCTGAGGAGCTTCATATAGACATAGATATCCGACAGCGCCCCGAAGCCGAAATACAGCGTATATATCTCCTCCATGAGCTTGCCGAGGGAATAACGTATCTCGCTCCCGCTGTCTTCATTTATAACGAGCGGTTCCGCTATCACCGAACGCAGCTCGGTAAGCGCGGGAACGCCGTCTATGAGCCGGTTGTCGCAGAGCAGTATGAAACGTCTGCCGGGGCGGGCTTTCAGGTTATGTATCTTGCCCGCCGGTATAAGCATTATATCCCTCTCTTTAAGTATGTATTCCCTGCCGCTGCATATCACCGTATATGGATTTTCAAGCGGCATTATAATTTCTATCGCGTTATGCCAGTGCGGCGGGTATTCCTCGTTCTCCACATTGTCATAGAGACGTATGCTTTTGTTCTGGAGATAATCCACCGTTTCAAAATCACCGTTCAGATGAGCTATCATAAATTCCGCCCTCCGGATCTCTTTCTCTTTTATCATTATACTACCGTACAGAAAAAATTTCAAGAGAGACGGCGCGTTTTTTCGCAAAAAATGGGTGTACAAATGCAAAAAAGGGGTAGATTTTTATATGCTTTTATTGTATAATAAAGATATGAATAATGCGGGTATGCCGTCCGACGGCACCGGAAAGGAATTCAAACCATGGAAAAATATCATGACGAGACACTCAGCATACAGGAAAGAGCGGAAGCTCTCACAGACGCTATGACCACAGAGGAGCAGGCTTCCCAGCTCCGGTACGACGCACCCGCCGTGGAGAGACTCGGCATACCCGCCTATAACTGGTGGAACGAGGGACTGCACGGGCTGGCACGTTCCGGAATATCCACAATGTTCCCGCAGGCGATAGGGCTTGCGGCGATGTTCGAGCCGGATCTGACCGAAAAAGCCGGTCATATCACGGGCGTGGAAGCACGTGCAAAATACAATGTATATACAAGGCTCGGCGACCGCGATATATACAAGGGGCTGACTATCTGGGCGCCGAACATCAATATCTTCCGCGACCCGCGCTGGGGACGCGGACATGAGACATACGGAGAGGATCCGTTCCTCACTTCCGAGAACGGCAAGGCGTATGTAAGGGGACTTCAGGGAAACGGCAGGCACCTCATGGCGGCAGCCTGCGCAAAGCATCTCGCCGTCCACAGCGGCCCGGAAGCGCTGAGACATTCCTTCAACGCCGAAGCAACTCCGAAAGACATGGAGGAAACGTACCTCCCCGCTTTTGAAGCACTCGTAAAGGAAGCAAAGGCAGAGGGCGTGATGGGCGCTTACAACCGCGTGAACGGCGAACCCGCCTGTGCGAACACATTCCTGATGAAGAAGCTGAAGGAGTGGGGATTTGACGGGTACTTCGTATCGGATTGCTGGGCTATACAGGATTTCCACGCAAATCATCATGTGACGGCGACCGCTCCCGAATCCGCCGCTATGGCGCTGAAAGCGGGCTGCGACGTGAACTGCGGCTGTACATACATGAACCTGCTCACGGCTCTCGACGAGGGACTCATAACAAAGGACGACATCAGAAATGCCTGCGTCCACCTCATGAGAACACGTATCAGGCTCGGAATGTTCGACAGCAGCACCGAGTACGACGATATCCCCTACTCCGTAGTTTCATGCGGAGAACATAAGAAAGTCTCGCTCGAATGTGCGGAGAAGTCCGTGGTCATGCTGAAAAACAACGGTATCCTCCCGCTGGACGAAAAGAAACTGAAAACTATCGCGGTGATCGGTCCCAACGCCGACAGCCGTGCCGCTCTGGAGGGCAATTACAACGGCAGAGCCGACAGATATGTCACATTTCTTGACGGGATCCGTGAGCGGTTCGGCGGGAGAGTCATCTTCGCCGAGGGCTGCCACCTTTACAAGGATAAGGTGTCGGTGCTCGCGCAGCCCGGCGACCGTTACGCGGAAGCTGTTGCCGCCGCGGAGTGTGCCGACGCGGTAGTACTGTGCGTCGGACTTGACGCAACGATAGAGGGCGAAGAGGGAGATACCGGAAACGAGTTCTCTTCCGGAGACAAGAACGATCTGCGTCTGCCGCCGCCTCAGCGTATCCTCACGGAAAAGATACTCGCTCTCGGCAAACCCACCGTCATGGTGGTCGCCGCGGGAAGCTCCATAAATACCGAAAGTGAGCCGGACGCACTGCTGCACGCATGGTACCCCGGCTCCGAGGGCGGCACCGCTCTCGCGGAGATACTGTTCGGGGACGTTTCGCCCTCCGGAAAGCTGCCGGTCACATTCTACGAAAGCGCCGGAAAGCTCCCCGAATTTACGGATTACTCCATGAAAAACCGTACCTACCGCTATGCCGGGGACAATGTACTGTTCCCGTTCGGTTACGGGCTTACATACGGTGATGTGCGGGTTACGGGAATGGAATATAAGGACGGCTCGGCTGTCATCACGGCGGAAAATGCCGGCAGCCGTGACACCGAGGACGTTATCCAGCTCTATATAAAGGACAACAGTGAATTTGCGGTACCGAACGAAAGTCTCTGCGGATTTGCCCGGGTAAAGCTCGCCGCCGGCGGGAAAGTCACTGTGACGATACCCGTTCCGGAGAGAGCGTTCACCTCGGTGAACGAACAGGGCGAACGCGCAAAATTCGGTACACGGTTCACACTGTACGCAGGAACACACCGCCCGGACGCGCTCAGCGTGAAGCTCTCCGGTACGGAGTGCGTGAGGATCGGAATATGAACAATAAAGAAAATACCGGCTTCTCCGTTATGCGCACTGTGAGCGACCGTGCCGTTATGCAGTACGGCTGCGTAAATACCGTGTACGGTCACGCGCCCGCGTACAGCGTGGTGGCGCTCACAATATCCGGCAACGGAACAGGAGCCACACTGACCGCCGCGGCGGACGCGGACGGAAACTGGAAGATCGACATACCGGCTTTCAAAGGCTCTCTCAAACCTTATACCTTCACCTTCCTGTGCGGGGACATAACACTTGAATTCACCGACATATACTTCGGGGAGCTGTTCCACATAAGCGGACAGTCCAATATGGAGCTGCCCATGTACCGGACGGTAAGCCCGTTCGATATGGAGGAATTTCCCGTATGCGAGTATATACGTGAGTTCCGGGTGCCGATAGTGTGCTGTTTCGGGAAGGACGAGGAATATGAGGACTTCCCCGGCGGCGAATGGCTCACGGCGGACAGTGTGAACGTGCCGGAGATGAGCGCAGCGGGATATTATTTCGCGCTGGAGATATACAAGCGCTACCGTATGCCGGTGGGTCTGCTGAACACGTCGGCGGGGGGCGCCCCCATCGAAGCAAGAATGCCGTATTCTATGCTTTCGGAATTCGGCTGGAATGACGAATTCCTGAAAAAATGCACGGCGGAAGGTTATATGCGCGAAACCGCGACCGCCGATGCCATGCGCAACGAACAGCGGGAAGCGGAACTGAAAAGACTTGACGGGATATCCGATACCGTCCTCGGCGGCGGAGGGAAATTCACCGGCTGCACCCTGCCCGCCGACCTGAAAGATATACCGGGGCTGTCGGGATTTTGCGGACATATATGGTTCAGAAAAGATTTCGATATACCGGAGGGGACTGATATAAACGGCGCGGTGCTTATCCTCGGAACTCTGACCGACGCGGACAGGACATACCTCAACGGTACCCTCACGGGCGAAACCGGCTATATGTACCCGCCGAGATACTACTATGTGCCGGAAAACGTACTGAAACACGGGAAGAACACACTGCTCGTCCGTCTCGATGTGCGGTACGGGTGCGGGGGGGTCACGAAAGGCAAGCGATATTGCCTGAAACTGCCCGACCGGGTCATTGACCTTTCCGGAGAATGGGGATATGCCGTCGCGGCTGCCGTTGCCTGCATGAAGCGGGAGACTTTCTTTCAGGGGCTTCCGCTGTCGATGTACGGCGCTCTTACGGCTCCGGCATTCAGGATAAAGTGCCGTGCGCTTATATGGTATCAGGGGGAGTCAGACTGCAGTCACCCCGACAGATACACATTCCTGTTCCGGAAATTCGTGGAGATGTACCGCGAAAGATGCGGATATGAGATACCCGTCATCACCACACAGCTATGCAATTTCGACGACCCGTTCGCGGGAGGTTCGGACTGCTGGGCAGAGCTCAGGCAGGCACAGCTCGGATGTCTCGGCATACCTGCAACGGATATGGCTGTGACCATTGATCTCGGAGAGTCCAACGACCTGCACCCGATGAACAAAAAAGGCGTGGGCAGCAGACTCGCGCTCTGCGCAAGGCGTACCTTCTATGGGGACGGCTCTGTGCCGGGGGACGTGTTCTGCACACGGGCGGAGATCTCCGGCAGCAGTATCCTTCTCCGTTTCACCGACAATTCTCGGGTAATGCTGTCCGATACGAGCGGGAAAGGCTTTGATATCGTGACCGGGGAGGGCGTCTTCCCCGCCCTTTCCGCAAAGATGACCGACAGCGGGCTTCTGCTCGGCTTCTCGACCACCTCCTGCGATGATTTCTTGGCCACGCCAGCCGAGAGTTTCTG
>CAMVGH010000145.1 GCA_947166945.1 uncultured Clostridia bacterium | reverse complement strand
CGTCAACTTCTACCTCTGTCCCCATAAGATATTTGTCTATGAGTACCGGATTTTCAAGTTTATGCGAAGTTATTATCTCCATATATTCCGTAACATCACTGTCACAGTGAGCGATTATCATATTCTGCCCGCCAAGCACATACGAAGGCCGCAGCAGTACAGGATATCCCAGCTCATTTGCGGCTTTCAGAGCCTCTTCGGTCGTGAAAACCGTATGTCCCTTCGGACGCGGAATGCCGCATTTTTCAAGAAGCTCGTCAAAAAGCTCCCTGTCTTCGGCTGCATCAATGCTCTCAGCGGAGGTACCGAGGATATTTGCCCCTATCTCTTTAAGATGCTTTGTCAGTTTTATTGCTGTCTGCCCACCGAACTGTACAACAACGCCGTCCGGTTTTTCAGTTGCGATAAGTGAATCAACATCTTCGGGAGTGAGCGGATCGAAGTACAATCTGTCACCGGTATCAAAGTCTGTGGAGACTGTCTCCGGGTTGTTATTGCAGATCACCGTCTCATAGCCCATTTCCTTCAAAGCCCATACGCAGTGGACAGAGCAGTAATCGAATTCTATCCCCTGCCCTATACGGATAGGACCGGAACCGAAGACTATGACTTTCTTTCTGCCGGTAGAGTGTTCGGCAATAAATTCTTTCGCTTCATTTTCATCATCGTAAGTACTGTAAAAATATGGAGTTTCTGCGGAAAATTCAGCTGCGCAGGTATCAACCATTTTATAGACGGCTTTTCTGCGCTTTATACCCAGTTCATCGACAGACTGTCCGGATATACGTTCTATTGTCTTGTCAAGATAGCAGTATTTTTTTGCCGTATCGTATTTATCCTGTGTAAGAGTCCCGACGGAAAGCCATTTTTCAAGCTGTACAAGATTTTTCAGCTTACAGATGAACCATTTGTCTATCTTAGTGATATCATGTATGGTTTCAACCGATATGCCTCGTTTCAGCGCTTCAAATACACAGAAGGATCTGTCTGTATCGATATCATGCAGCTTCTTTTCTATCTCTTCGGTTGTAAGCTTTTCAAAGTCCGGCTTTGTCATTGTATCAAGCCCCAGTTCGATAGAACGGACAGCTTTCATCATAGCCGCTTCAAATGTAGTTCCTATCGCCATGATCTCCCCGGTCGCCTTCATCTGTGTACCGAGGGTTTTCTTGGCATACACGAATTTATCAAAAGGCCATTTCGGGAATTTAACCACGATATAATCAAGCGCCGGCTCAAAACACGCGTATGTTTTTCCGGTTACCTGATTTACTATCTCATCAAGCGTATAGCCTATAGCTATTCTTGTCGCGACCTTGGCTATAGGATATCCTGTGGCTTTCGACGCAAGTGCCGACGAGCGGGAAACTCTTGGATTAACTTCTATTACCGCATACTCAAACGAATCGGGTTTCAGTGCAAACTGACAATTGCAGCCACCCTCGACTTTAAGCGCCTGAATTATATTCAGAGCCGCAGTTCTCAGCATCTGATATTCCTTATCTGCAAGAGTTACCGCCGGAGCTACAACAATACTGTCACCGGTATGAACACCTACCGGGTCAAAGTTCTCCATTGAGCATACAGTTATTACATTGCCTTTTGCATCGCGGATAACTTCAAACTCTATTTCTTTCCAGCCTGAAATACACTTTTCAACGAGTATCTGGTGTATAGGAGAAAGCCGAAGACCGTTAGTGGCGATCTCATGAAGTTCATCATGATCGTTTGCAATACCGCCGCCTGTTCCTCCGAGCGTAAACGCAGGTCGGACAATAACCGGGTACCCTATTTCGTTATCGGCAAAATCAAGGGCATCTTCAAGGCTCTCAACGACCTTTGAAGGTATTACCGGTTCGCCTATCGCTTCCATAGTATCCTTGAATGCCTGTCTGTCCTCGGCTTTATGGATAGTTTCCGGTACTGCGCCAAGCAGCTTTACCCCGTTTTCCTCAAGGAATCCTTCTTCGGCAAGCTGCATCGAAAGAGTAAGACCCGTCTGACCGCCGAGAGTGGAGAGCACGCTGTCAGGTTTTTCGATCTTTATTATTCTCTTGACGCAATCCAGTGTAAGCGGTTCAATATAAATGTGATCGGCCATGTGCTTATCGGTCATTATAGTTGCAGGGTTAGAATTTATAAGCACTACCTCCAGCCCTTCCTGTTTGAGGGCGCGGCATGCCTGCGCTCCCGCGTAGTCAAACTCGGCAGCCTGTCCGATCACTATTGGTCCCGAACCTATAACAAGGACCTTCCTTATATCACTTCTGAGCGGCATTACTTTTCACCCCTTTCTTTTTGGATCAGTTCAATGAACTCATCGAAAAGATATGCGGTATCGTGAGGACCTCCGCAGGCTTCCGGGTGAAACTGTACCGTAAATGCGGGAGCGTTCGTATATCTTACTCCTTCACAAGTTTTATCATTGCTGTTAATATGGCTTACTCTTCCCGCCGAGTCAGGGATCGAATCTCCGACTACAGCGTAACCGTGGTTCTGTGATGTTATGAAAGTCCGGTCAAGCTCCAGATCCGTTACCGGCTGATTTCCGCCTCTGTGACCGTACTTCATTTTAACGGTAGATGCGCCGTTCGCCAACGCGAGAAGCTGATGTCCGAGACATATACCGAATGTAGGTATTTGATCCGGAATAAGTTCTTTCAGGGTCGCAATGGAGACTTTGTTTTCTGCCGGATCTCCGGGTCCGTTTGACAGCATAATGCCGTCGGGAGCAAACTTTCTGATCTCTTCTGCCGATGTATTATACGGGAATACAGTAACATCACATCCGCGTTTTATCAGTTCGCGTCTTATGTTATGCTTGTAGCCATAGTCAAGAAGAGCTATCCTGTACTTTCCGTTTTCTGATTTATATTCTTCCGGGACCTTAACACTGACCTTAGGGACCACGCTTCCGACATTATATGCACGTATCTCTTCAAGGGCTTTTACCTTGTCATAATCCGACCGGTTTGTTATCATCCCGTTCATAACACCGCTTTCACGGATAATTCGGGTGAGACGGCGGGTATCTATATCATAGAGACCGATAATACCGTATTTTTTCAGAAAATTGTCTATTGTATGTTCACATCTGAAATTTGACGGTTCTTCGCAGTACTCGCGAACGATATAACCGCTCACCACACTGCCCGATGATTCATAATCATCATCGTTAGTTCCATAGTTTCCGATAAGCGGGAATGTCTGTGTAACGATCTGTCCGCAGTAACTCGGATCGGTAAGTGTCTCCTGATAGCCTACCATTGCAGTAGTAAACACTATCTCCCCAATCACGGAACCCTCTGTCCCGAATGACTTTCCCTCAAAAACGGTGCCGTCCGCGAGAATGAGGTATGCTTTTTTATAGTCGGTTAGCTCCATTTTTCTGCTCCTTTTTATTCTGCACATTAAATTATTATATGCTCTGTCTTTTATAGTATGATCTGCGGTTTTTCCACGGAACTGCAGTGCGTTCTTATAAAGAGGCACTGCTCCTTTGTGAGATCACCCTTACCGGCAATAAAGCCCTGATTTATTCCGGTCATAAGGTAAAAATGCGTTTTAGTCTCAATAAGTCTGTTTACGAGATCATACTTTACATTTGCCGAAAACGCGGGCGATACGATCGAAAAAATTTCATCGTCAAAAGTCAGTGTATATTTATCACCGCGCATTTTTATCGATTTCTCCCACATATTGCGCATGAATTTTTCATCTTTTGAAGTCCTGAACATTCTGAAATAATTTATAACCCTGAACACACTGTAAGTCTCAACAAAAGCCATGACCGCAATTATTATTACTGCCCAGGATTCTTTTGTGGTTAAGTAAATCCATATCAGACTAACAATAAAGGCAATACAGGCTAATTCCATAAGCGCAAGAATTACAAAACGTTTGATCCTGAAGCCTTTTGTTTCGGAAGCACGGTTTGCCGCGATGATAACTCTTAAAAATGTTTTGTATTCATCAAAAGTGTTCTCAGTCGTTACTTCAAACATTTCCAGCTTTCTTTCTTGGCGTTCTCTGCTTCGGCAGTTTTATCTCTCCTATATACGACATGATCTCATTTCTCATTCGTATTGCTTCGCGATAAGCTGCTCCGGCATAGTCCGTCTCATCACAGCCTTCTTTCTTATACGCGCACATAATTCCGCGGGAGCTGTTCACTATACCGCCGAGACCGTTCTTATCAAACGCGGCGGAAATATCGGCTGCCGATGCACCCTGCGCCCCGTAGCCGGGGATCAGGAAGAACAGTTTCGGAAATTTTCTGCGGAGTTCCCCGATCTGTTCCGGATATGTAGCCCCTGCAACTATGCCGACACCGCAGTAACCATACTTTCCGGTAAGTTCCTTTCCCCATATTGTACACATCTTCGCCATCTGCTCATATACTGGTACTCTGTTTATCAGTTTGTCCTGTAATTCTCCGGAGGAAGGATTGGAGGTCTTCGCAAGTACGAATATACCTTTGTCATACTCATTGCATATATTTATGAGCGGCTTGATACCGTCTGTTCCGAGATATCCGTTTACCGTAAGTGCATCGCCGAGGAATGGTTCATATTCCTCCTGTCCTACCTTAACTTTTCCAAGGTGTGCGGCAGCATAGGCTTCCATTGTCGAACCTATATCGTTGCGTTTTCCGTCGGTGATAACGAACATTCCTTTTGAACGTGCATATTCCTGTGTTTTATAAAGGGTTTTCATACCCTGGTAGCCGTACATTTCATAGTAAGCAGCCTGCGGCTTCACTGCCGGTACAATACCGCAGAGCGCGTCGATAAGCCCCTTATTGTATTCTAAGATCGCTTTTGCAGCGCCTTTCAGAGTCTCACCGTGCTTCTCAAACGCTTTGCATTTGATATAATCCGGAACATAGTCAAGTTTCGGATCCAGTCCTACTACAGTAGGATTCTGTTTTGCAGCTATTTCTGTTATAAGTCTGTCAAGTGACATCAGCTCGTCCTCCGTTATTTCAATCTTTATCTTCAAAAACGACTTTGCCGTTTACGATCGTGTATTTTACCTTACCCTTGAACATCATGCCCTTGAAGCAGGTATTTTTAGATTTTGAATGGAGCTTTTCAGGCTCTACCAGCCATTCCTTGTCCAGATCGACCACCGCGATATCAGCGACTGCTCCCTTCTTGATAAGACCACCTTCGAGTCCGAGTATAAGACGAGGATTTTCGCACATCAGGCGGACTATCTGGATAAGTTTCATCTGCTTTGTATGATAGAATTTTGTAAGTGTAGCCGCAAGTGACGTTTCAAGCCCGACAACACCGTTGGGTGCTTTTAAGAAATCCGATTTTTCTTCAGCGGTGTGGGGAGCGTGGTCGGTAACAATGCAGTCGATAGTACCGTCGCATACTGCCGCAGAGATCGCTTTTACATCTTCTTCCGTTCTTAGCGGGGGGTTCATTCTGTAATCCGCATCTCTTGTAAACAATCTGTCTTCGGTGAGTGTAAAGTAGTGTGGAGCCGTCTCACTTGTAACCATTACTCCACGTTTGGTTGCAAACCTCAGCAGATCTACAACTTCCTTTGTTGACACATGAGCAATATGGATCGGTATCTGAAGATCATTTGCAAGCTGGATCTCTCTGCCGGTGATTATATTTTCACTTGTTCGGCTCATTCCCGGTACACCGAGTTCAAGGGAAACAACGCCGGCATTCATTATACCGCCGCGTATAATATCAAGGTCTTCACAGTGGGAGATGACTTTAAGTCCCGCATAATGCGCATCTATCATGGCGCGCCCCATGGTATGAGCATTTTTTACAGGCTTTCCGTCGTCCGAAACCGCAACAGCGCCGGCAGCTTTCAACGCCTTGAAATCACAGAGTTCATCTCCGGCAAGACCTTTTGTTATAGCACCGACCGGATATATTTTTACTTTGGCATCTTTAGCCTTGTCAATGATATATCTGATAACCTCAGGGCTGTCGGCAACAGGATTTGTGTTTGGCATACAAGCAACGGCGGTCACACCGCCTGCGGCAGCAGCCTCGCTTCCTGTAATTATATCTTCTTTATGAGTCTGCCCGGGATCACGGAAATGTACGTGCATATCACAGATACCGGGTATAACCGCAAGCCCCTTGCAGTCGATCACCTGATCCACTCCTGCTTCTTCGATCTTATCTGCCACCCCGACTATAACATTATCCTCTATGAGAACATCAAGATCGCCTTCAAGCTTATTGAAGCTGCTGACCACATGACCGTTTTTCAGTAAAAGTTTCATATTTTAACTCCAATCTGTATTTAATTACAAAATGTCATCATTTTATTATACAATATTTAAAAGGATTTTTCAACACTTTACGAAATTTTCCCGATATTTCGTTATTTTGCACAATAGTCTGTAAAAAAACATAAGGCATAAAAAAACGAGTGAAATAAATCACCCGTTAATTAATTTATTGCGACAATTCATAAGCACGTCTCGTACATGCAGTACAAGCCGCGTTTACATCATCTGTAAGTTTGCCCTCATACAATTTGTCAAGTCCGGCAATAGTGGTACCGCCGGGAGAAGAAACCTGCTTTATAAGTTCATCGACCGTCATACCGGAGCTTGTAAGCATTTCCGCGGAACCTTTGAGCGTAGCGGCAAAAAGCTTCAGAGCGGCATCGGGATCAATCCCATTTTCAGCGGCATAGTCAACAAAGCCTTTCGCAAAAAGATATATAAATGCAGGAGAGCTGCCGTTTATGCAGATGATCTCCTTCATTTTATCCATCGGAACTACTTCCGCAATACCACAGCTTTCAATGACAGATCTGGCGAAAGCAAATTCTTCCTGCGAAGTCTTTTCATCTGTGGACATAGCACTTGCCCCCATACCAAGCATCATGGGAGTATTAGGCATTACCAGAACAACTTTTGCATCGGGGATAGTGCGGCTTCTGATGAATTTCTCGGAAATTCCGGCACAGATCGAAATAAAAACAGTCTCGTGTGTCACTGAATCTTTTATCTCATCAAGAACAGAACCAAGTACCTGAGGCTTTACTGCCAGAAGCACATATTTACAGAGAGATACCAGTTCCGGCGCACTGCCGCAAGGGTTTGCGGGCAAAGCGGACAGCTTCTCCGTATCCTTGTCATAAGCATATATCTCAGCGGACAGTCCACTTGCCGAGATACCTTTGATTATTGCGGAACCCATATTGCCGGTGCCAATAAAACCTAATTTAATCATTTTTTACGCTGCTTTCTTTAACTTTATTTTTAGATGCATTATTCGTAAATATTTTTCGGTAAGCTGCAAGGACAGGAAACAACAGCAGAACCATTATTACCCAGTCAATAGGACAATTGATTGCATTTTTCAGTAATTTAAGCGGATAAGAAGCCAGTTCCGCTTCAAAAGACTTATAGCCGGAAAGTACATTTGCGACCGGAGTCATGACAAGGTTGCAGACTATGACCACAACAACTTTGGAGAGAACTATTTTCAGGATCTGAATAACATTGTGTGTTTTCTCTTCCGCGTTCTTTTTTACAGCAAGAGGTTTCAGCCCGTAAAGGAACAAACCATATACAAGTCCGCCTATCCCCTCTATCATAGTGTACAGAGGACTGAATCCACCGTCGGGTTTCAGCAGAAAACCTATAATATCGGTAATAATACCCGAAAGGAATGAAACTGTAGGACCGAAGAGCATTCCAATAGTAGCTAATGCCAGATAAGCAAATGATACTTTCACATTACCGCCTGTCTCAAGCGGGATAGATACGCTTATCGTCATCTTGAGGACAACATCAAGCGCAATAAGTACGCCGGTAACTGTTAAACACCGGAGTGTTTTCAGTTCCATTGCGGATCTGCCGAATTTTTCAAAAAATCCCATCACCGAACCTCCTTTGGCATAAACTATACATAAAAGACGGATAAGGTGAGGGACTTATTTTATCATTCATGTACAGCGAGATGCGAAGACCGAACCGCAAACATGGAATACGTTTTTCGTCGCCGTGCCAACTCTCCGTTCACAGCGCACTTAACGCTCGGTCTTCTACTCTGTATTTAATTTGATTTATATAGCTATCTCGTTAGCGATACGATATAGATCCTTCGGGAATTCCTTGGTCATTTTGAGAGCTTCCTGGATATCAACATCTATCACATCACCATGCTGGAGACCAACAACTCTGTTGCCTATACCCTGCGAGAGAAGTTCAACTGCATAATAGCCCATTTTGCTTGCTTCGACTCTGTCGCGGAGTGTCGGAGAGCCGCCTCTCTGCACATGACCGAGAATAGTTGCACGGCAGTCAATATGTACGTGATTCTGTATCTCTTCCGCAATCTGCTGTGAATTGCCGATACCCTCGGAAACAAC
>CAMVGH010000144.1 GCA_947166945.1 uncultured Clostridia bacterium | reverse complement strand
AGTTGTTGATGATGATAGGCATTTCGCCTGTTCTGAATCGTGTGAAGGGGTCGTATGTCTGTTCAAAGTCATAGATCGTATAGAAGTCGGTCCACTGCTTGAACGCGTCAACGATGATCTTCTGATCGAATGTTGTTCTTGAAAGGTCGTCAACATACATATTGTTGCCTGTCTGGAGAACGAGCATCGAGAATGTGTCGCCGGACTCGAATATCGAGCTGGAGAGGTTGGAGGTAGGCTGTACAAGTCCGACCGTGAGGTACGAACGCTGGAGCACAGGGATTATCATTATGAGATCGTCCCATGTCTCGGGTATCTTCTTTACATTGAGCTCTTCGAGGATATCCGTTCTGTAGAACATCATCGGGAAGGTCTGGGAAACGGGGAGTCCGTAAACGCCGCCGTTGTAGCTGTAAAGTGTAGTGATGGTGTCGGTGTATCTGCTCTTTACTGTATCCTCAAAGTCTCTGAACTTGGAGACATCTACCAGCAGGTCACGAGCCGCGCACTGTATCGGGAAGTCGCCGCCGAGGAACAATGCTATATCCGGACCCTTGCCGGCGAGAGTTGCTTCGAGGATAGCGCCCTGTACGAGGTTGATGCTCGCCTGAACGCCGGTATTGTTCTGGTTGAAGTCGTTATCAACGAGATCCTTTACGACGGTAGCCTGGTCACGGCCGAGGGATACCCATACGTTGAGGGACTTTTCGCTTGTATCGGAAAGCATCGTATAGTCCTCGAAGAAGGAACCGATGAATGCCTGGAACCCGAAAGCGAATTCCTCAAAGAAGTTGCCGTTTGCCCTGGCGGGAGTTTCGTGGGAGGTGAGCACCTCGATGTAGTCGAGTTCGAGGGGCTGGTCGCGGTAGTCTCTCATCCAGGCGGACACAGCGGATATGTAATCTTTCAGTGTGCCGACCATGGACGGTATCTCGTCCTTCTTGGTGATGCAGCGTCTTAAAATGACCGCGAGGGATTCGAGCGAGGAGGCTTCGGAACCCTGACCGAGCTTTTCGATGTTTGCCTTCTCTGTTTCGAGCTGGTATATAGCGTCCTCAAATGTGGGGATAAGCTCCGGGATCTGGATATCAACGAGATAGTCGTTGTATTCATCGGGATCCGGACCGGTTATCATAAGTATTCTTCTGTAATAGTAGTTGAGCTTGTAAACGAGGTCATCGAGTCTTCTCATGATCTCGCCTATATCGCCGGGGACTACTTCCATGGTAATGGTATGCTCACCGGAACCGAGCCAGAGGTACATGGGGTTGCCCATGCCGTCTGTAAGGGTCTGTGCGTACCAGTTGGGATCGTAGGGGAAAGATACGATATCCATTGCCTTGTTCGGAACTTCGCCGTCGATATAGATGCGTCTGTTGGAATAAAATCCACGCATCTTATTCTGTCTTGCCTTGAACGAGAAGGTGTAGTAGCCGTCGTTCGGAACGGTGAATTTCCATGTTATAGCCTGTGTAGCCTTGTTCCACGTATCGGAGCCGATAGTGTTGTATCTCTGCTTGGTGGGGTGGGAGGGGCTTGCATAGCTGGAAGTTCTGTCGTATGTCGCATACAGAGTGGAAGCTGTCTTGTAAAGCGGGGACTGTGCTTCGATAAGTATGGAATTTGTACCGATATCGTTGGTGACGGTAAGCGCCGGGGTCGCGTCTATCTCACCTCTCGGAGGTTCAACGTAATCGGGAGCCTCATCATAATTTTTGAAGGTTATTGTCTTCAGTGCAAAGTTTGTTCTGATACCTTCAAGATTCAAGGTATGCTTACCCGCGGTAAGATTGAAGAAATACGGGGAATTGAACAGACCCTCTCTGTCCTTGACAGGGTATGTCACCCACATATCCTTCTCGATCTGCATGGGCTTGAGTTCATTGTCCTTGCTGTCCTTCTTTATGGAGGTGGCATCTTCCCAATACCTGTCTATGGTGATATCCTTGCAGGCGGTAAAGGGATAATCTCCGTCTATCTTCACGCCTATATCTATGGTGGTGCTGCCGCCGGAAATGGTGTAATAGAACAGTTCGAGACAGTAGTTGCCCGGCTGTTCCACTTCAAAATCAAAGCTCAGTTCACCGCGGTTATTTGTCCACACGGCGCAGTCGTCCTGCCCCTCATATCTGATGAACTCGGCTTTTGGTTCTTCACCGCCCGAATCCTTCACCTTTACCGCGTTCTTTGCCTCAATGACTATTTCGGCTTTCGGGAATGTCTCATTCCGGTATTTCTCGTAATAAGCACTGTACGCGTTATCACGGTTTCCGGTATTCATGATGTTCCTGATAGTAGAGGCTTCACTTGCCTCTTCCTGCTCCTCACTCAGCTGTCCACTCTCCGCGTAGGCAGGGAATGTCTGCATCGTGACCAGCATAGCCGCAGCCAGAAGTACCGCTAAAGTTCTTCTCTTCTTGCCCAAATTCAGCTCCACCTTTCTTATTTAAAACGCTCCGCTTGAGTCTTGGGGAAAACCTTTTTGAAAAAAGGTTTTCCCCAAACCCCTTTCCAAAAACTTTTCAATGCTTCGCGCTAAATTCGATACTTATATTAAATATTAAATAGAGATTTTTTACCGCTGTTATATAAATTTTACTGCTTATAGATAGTTATTTTGTCGTCTTCAAGCTCGACACGTACCCGATCGCCGCCGTTTATGCCGAGAGCGTTCAGATATTCCTTCGGTATCTGCAAACGTCCCGCCCGGTCAAGCAGTACAAGTTCCTCGTGAGCTCCGCTCTCCTGCATCGCCCTGATCTCCGCCTGCTGCTGTTCACTGAGTTCCTCGAATGAAACGTTTGTGAGCAGCGGCTTCTTACGGATAAGCTCACTGGAAGTCTTGCCGTCCCGTATAGCTACCACGCGGTCAATGTGCTTTGCGAGATTGGTGTCGTGTGTTACTATTATAATAGTAACACCGGTTTCCTTGTTCAGCCGCCGGAATACTTCGAGAACATTGTTTGCGGTCTTTGTATCCACCGCGCCCGTAGGTTCGTCCGCCAGCAGGAGCTTCGGGTTGTTTGCAAGCGCCACCGCGATAGCGGTTCTCTGCTGTTCGCCGCCCGACATCTGACCGAGCATGGAATTTTTTCTCGCGGAAAGCCCAACCATATCGAGCAGATATTCGGCGCGTTTCCTGCGCTCCGAGTAATTGCTCAGCATCATCGGCATTTCCACGTTCTCGACTGCCGTGAGATACGGTATCAGATTGCGGGCATTGTTCTGCCACACAAACCCTACCGTCCGCCTTTTATATTCTATGAAATCGTTGTCTTTAAACTTTAAAAGATCCTTGCCGTCAACATACAAACTGCCCGCCGAAGGTCTGTCAAGCCCTCCGAGCATATTCAGCAGGGTGGATTTACCGGAGCCGGACGCCCCGACTATCCCCATAAGCTCGCCGCGTTCGACTTCCAGATCAAGTCCCTGCAGCGCCATGACTTCAATATCTTTGCTTTTATATATCTTTACCAGATTGTCGCACCGCACCATTATATTTTCGGGCGGCGCAAGCAGTACGGTCTTTGGCATATCTGTTACCTATATTATAATGGTATATCGTTTCTCTTTATATCGACTATCTCTCCGTCTTCGAGGGAATAGACCACATCGGCAAGCTCCATCATAGCCTCGTCATGCGTTGTCATCACAACGGTTATGCCGTCGTCACGGACAAGTTCCCTGAACAGTCCGAGGACTGCTGTTCCGGTGTTGGAATCGAGCGCCGCCGTAGGTTCGTCAGCGAAGATGATCTTCGGCTTATGCGCCACGGCTCTTGCGATAGCGACACGCTGCTGTTCACCGCCGGACATTTCGCCGGGACGGTGGTTCATGCGCTTTGCAAGTCCGACCCGCGCCAGACATTCCTTTGCGCGCTTTGTTCTTCCGGATATGGGGTAACCTGCGAGCCTGAGGGAGAATTCCACATTTTCGAGGGCAGTCATGGTAGATATCAGCGCAACCGACTGGAAAACGAACGACAGCTTCTGCCGCCGCATCTTATCCCTTGCGTTATCACTCATTTTACCGATATCCTCACCAAGGAAAGTCACCGTTCCGCCGTCCTGTCTGTCGAGCGCTCCGAGGATATTGATGAGTGTGGTCTTTCCGGAGCCGGATCTTCCGCGGAGACAGACAAGCTCACCCTCATTCACTTCAAGGTCAATATTTGTGAGGGCATGAACAACACTTCCGTCGCCTATTCTGAATTCACGCGAAACGTTTTCAGCTTTTAGTATATTTTCCATAAAATTCTACAAATATGTATAATTATTACACTACTTTCAGTATAATTTACACAACAAATCACAAAATTGCATAGTTATCCCATATTTACTTTTCTATTATATCAAAAAAATATCAAATTGTCAATATTTCTAAATTACTTTTGTATATTTTTCATTTTATATAGCGAATTGACCAAAATGAAGTATTTTTTATGAAAAATGTCTAAAATTTATGAGAAAACTGACAGATATTGATTTAAAATTTTTTTCATACACAAGATATTGATTTCATTATATCATGATTTTTATATTTATCTGTTAATTATTGAAAAAATTTTTCTTGATTTTTTTTGTGTATAGTGATATTATACTATTATAATAATATGAACTGACATTAACTTATATCCTGTATTATACGAGGTCTATTCTATGAAAACCGGTCTTGTACTTGAAGGCGGAGCCAGCCGTACTATATTCACCTGTGGGATACTCGATGCGCTGCTTGAAAATGATATTTTCATTAATTATGTCGCCGGGGCATCGGCGGGAATATCCTACGGAGTTTCGTACCTGTCGAAGCAGATCGGCAGAAATCACCGCATTACCGCTGAATATATGCACGACAAGCGGTATATGGGATTTTCAAATATGCTGAAAAAGGAAAACCGCTCATATTACGGTCTGGATTTCGTGTTCGGGGAGATACCGTCAAAGCTGCTGCCGTATGATTTCGAGGAATACAGAAGAAACGGTGAGAACGGCTTCGGGGCTGTCACGAACATAGAAACCGGCATGACCGAATATATGCGGGTATCCGCCGACGATAAGAACTGGACTGTGCTGCGGGCTTCATGCGCTCTGCCGATACTGTTCCGTCCGATAAAGATCAACGGAAACTACTATATGGACGGCGGGATCACGGATTCCATACCTTTTAAATATGCACTTGACAGCGGACTTGACAAGCTGATAGTCGTTCTTACACGTCCGAGGGGATACGTTAAAACTCCGGAAAAGATAGTCCCGGCGGTAAAGGCCGCATATCCGAAATACCCGAAACTCGCGGAAGCACTGAAAAACAGACATATAATGTACAATAACGAGATATCGGAGCTTGAAAAGCTGGAAAAAGAGGGCAGGGTGCTTGTTCTCGCCCCCGAAAAGGACTACGGCATAAAAAGAACCGAAAATGATCCGGAGATCCTGCTGCCGTTTGAAAAGGAAGGACATGATTACGGCATAAGAATGATACCGGAAATAAGGAAGTTTATAGGATAATCTGCGGTTTTATCCGGTACGCTTCCGCCAATGACGGCAGAAAGTTAAAAAAACACTTGATTTTTATAAGGAAATAGTATAGAATAGTTAGTACAAGACCCTCTATCATGAACCTGGACCCCGTGCGCGGACGTGTCGTGAACCATGTCAGGCGGGGAACCGAGCAGCATTAAGCAAATTCCGGCTTGTGCGCGGCAAAGTCTGTGTTCATGATCGAGGGCTTTGAATTACTTGAAAGGCGGGGAAATAATGTATCTTGCACTTTACAGAAAATACCGTCCCCGTACTTTCGATGACGTCATCTCGCAGGAACATATCACTACTACCCTCAAAAATCAGCTGAAAAGCGGACAGTCCTCCCACGCGTACCTTTTTACGGGTTCAAGAGGAACAGGTAAGACCACCTGCGCGAAGATCCTTGCAAAAGCCCTGAACTGCACCGACCTGCGGGACGGGAATCCATGCCTCGAATGTGACAGCTGTAAGAATATCGACAACGAATTTTCCGATGTGACGGAGATAGACGCAGCATCAAACAACGGCGTGGATTATGTCCGCGACCTGAAAGAAGACGCGGGTTATGCCCCGATGTCGGGAAAATACAAGGTATATATAATAGACGAGGTCCACATGCTTTCACCGGCGGCATTCAATGCGCTGCTGAAGCTTATTGAGGAACCTCCCGCTCATGTGGTGTTCATTCTTGCGACTACCGAAGTCCATAAAATACCTGCGACTATCATTTCGCGCTGCCAGAGATTTGAATTCAGAAGAATTGATATCGAAGCAAGCAAAAAACGTCTGCTGTGGGTGGCAGAACAGGAAGGCAAGAAACTTTCCGACGACGCGGCTTTCCTTATCTCAAAAATATCCGAAGGCGGAATGAGAGATGCCCTTTCGCTGCTCGACCAGTGCTTCTCCGTGACTGATGATGTCACTGCCGGTACCGTCCGGGAATGTGCGGGGATATCCGGTTCGGATTACCTGTTCAGAATGGCTGACTGCATTTTCGCGTCCGATACCGCGGGAATGCTCAGGATACTCGACGAACTTGTAAACCTCTCGAAAGATGTGACAAGACTCTGCGAAGAGCTGATCTCCCATTTCAGGATACTTATGCTGCTGAAAGCGGGAGCGGATAATTCGGTGGTGAAGCTCACTTCCGACGATCTCGCAATATACAGTGAACAGAGTGAAAAATTCACTCTCGCTCAGATAATGAGATGTATTTCGATACTGAGCGATACTTTTACATCAATGGGCAGGGTAAGAACCCCGGCAATGCTGCTTGAAATGTGCTTCATAAAGCTCTGCACACCCTCTCTCGATATTGACGAAAAATCGGTCATCGCAAGGATAGACAGGCTCGAACAGATGATAAAGAGCGGCAATATCCCGCAGGCACAGCCGCAGCCGGCAGTTACGGCATCACCTGAAAACTCCGTCGTCCGGACGGCGGTCACAGAACCGGAAATACTGCAGGAAGACATAGACAAGCTTGACGGATTTGCTCCTCTCGATATCTGGAATGATATTATAGATACTTTCTCACCGGAAATGAAAGTAGTTCTCAGAACCACAGAAGCATATATCAAAGACAGCACAGTTGTGATAAAGGGTTCAAAGCTTGCTACACAAATGGCGGTAAAAGACAATCACGACAATCTCATGAACGAGATATCGAGGGCGCTTGGCAGAAAGATCATGCTGTTCTCGTCCGAAGATGAATTCACAAGCGAAGAGACTGAAAAAACAAGCAAGGTAAAAGACTTCCTTGACCGTGCCGCGGCAATGGGAGTTAAGATAAAAGTCCAATAATGAAAGGAATTTGAAATTATGAGAGCAAGACTTCCACAGGGATATGCCAACAAAGGCGCACAGAATATGAATTCTATGGTGAAACAGGCTCAGAAGATGCAGGAAGATATCCAGAACGTTCAGGAGCAGCTTGAACAGACAGAATTCACAGAGACAGCAGGCGGCGGAATGATCGAACTGACCATGACCGGCGGCAGAGTTCTCAAAGAAGTAAAACTTAACCCCGATATTGTAGATAAGGACGATATCGAGGGTCTTCAGGATATCATCATCGCAGGCGTCAACGCTATTATTCAGAAGATAGACGAAGAAAGCGCAAAGGAAATGGAAAAGGTGACCGGCGGAGTAAGCTTCCCGGGTCTGTTCTGATATGGCGGAATATTATTCCGTTCCTCTCGTATCGGCAGCGGAACAGTTTGCAAAACTGCCGGGCATCGGTATGAAGACGGCGCAGAGACTTGCGTATTTTATGCTTAATCAGCCTATGGAAGATGTTGAACTTTTCACATCGGAAATACTCAAAGCCCGTAAAAGCGTGCATTGCTGCAAAGTCTGTCAGAATTTCACCGACACCGAAGAATGTTCTATCTGCGGCGACGAAAAGCGGGACAGAACAACTATCTGTGTGGTGGAAGCTCCGAAAGATGTTTCCGCGCTCGAAAGAGCGGGCGGATTTACAGGTGTATATCACGTCCTGCACGGACTTCTTTCCCCTATGGACAACATAGGTCCGAATGATATACGTATCCCGGAGCTTATCCAGAGACTTTCCGGAAATGTAAAGGAAGTCATCATGGCAACCAACCCCACAGTCGAGGGAGAAACAACCGCCGCATACATCAGCAGAATGATAAAACCTCTCGGTATAAAAGTAACAAGGCTCGCTTACGGACTCCCCGCAGGCTCCTCACTTGAATTCGCCGACGACGTTACCCTCCAGAGAGCAATAGAAAACAGAAACGAACTGTGAGAAGAGATCGGTCGCTGTCGCTCGAGTGGTCGCTGCGCTTGAGTGCCTCCGGCGGGCGGGAGAAGAGAGGTCGCTGCGCTTG
>CAMVGH010000143.1 GCA_947166945.1 uncultured Clostridia bacterium | reverse complement strand
CTTTCGGTTTTATTGCTGTAAAACCAACCGTCCAAACTTTACCAAATAATCGTTGCTAAGGTGTTGCTTACGGCACGCCTGTCCGTAACTCGGTAACAAATCATTACCGAGTTATTTGTCATTGGTTTTCGCACACTACCGCACTGGCTGACTAAAATCGCTACTCGAAAATTCTGTCTCCGGATTGTAACTTTGCTTTAAAAACCGTTGTTTTTCTATCCAGTGGGGTAAAGCTGTTTTTGTATGAGTCTATGAAATTTGGAGCAAAACGAAAAAAGTATCCAAAACAGTATGTCAAACACCCCTTCTGAAGTCCTAATACTATGAGAGGAGTTTTTTTGTGCTTACAAACGAACTTAAAATATCTGGTCATGAATTGTGCAACTTTGCTAAAAGGACTATAAATGTACAAATTCTTTTCAAAACCAGTTTGTAAAATGCCTTTCTGTTGGCGGTAGTATTATAGAGGGGTATTTTTCGGACAAGCATTCCTCTCCGGTTCCTTGACAATTGAATACCAATATATCGGGTACGTTCCTTCCTGTGCCGCAGGCAAGCAGAGCGGAAGATAATTCCGGATAACAGCCGGCAGCTGTTATGTGCGATGAAAAGCAGGCGGGTAACGGGAAGTGAGCCCGCAAACGGCATATACAGCAAAAAAGTCGATATAGTAAACACCTATACCATGAGCGAAAGCCTGTTTACCGTATGTGAGTTCCCGATCGACAGGGAATATGATATATGCCCTGTCGGAAAACCTAATTTCCCGGATATAGGACTTACCGTTCTGGACGATGACGACAAGCCTGCCTCTGTTGGCGACATGGGTGAGATATGCTTTGAAAACCCATACTTCAGAGGCTATTTAGGACTTCCTGAGGAAACCGCAAGAGTAATGCGCGGCGGTCTGTACCATACGGGCGACATCGGATATTTTGATGAACAGGGAAGGCTCGTTATCTCCGGACGCAAAAACGACATGATAAAGATAAACGGCAACCGCGTGGAGCCATCAGAGATAGAAAATGTCGCGAAACGCATACTGAACATCAAGGATTGCGTTGCAAAGGGCTTCGAGAAAAAAGACCGTTCCTTCCTCTGTCTTTACTATGTGGCGCAGAGCGCCTTGAATGAGGAACAGGCACGCAATAAGCTGGCGGAATATCTCCCGTACTATATGATACCCTCCGTTTTTGTGAAGCTGAAAGAAATACCTCATCTTCCAAACGGCAAGACCAACAGGCGTTCGCTCCCCGAGCCCGTGCAGAGTGTTTCCGACAGCGATTATGTGCCTCCCTCCAATGATATCGAAAAGCGTATATGCGATGCTGTCGCAAAGGTGCTCGGTATAGCAAGAGTAGGTATCAACGATGATTTCTACAAGATAGGAGGAGACTCGCTCTCATCGATGAACGTGCTGGTCGAGACCGGACTGAACGATCTCAACGTTCTCGACATATTCAAAGGACGTACTCCCGCAAGGATAGCAAAGATATACTCCGCAAGCATGGAAAACAGACAAAAGCTCACTCCGGAACAGCTTGAGGAATATGCAAGAAAAACGCAGCTTCCGCTTACTGTCACGCAGATAAGTATATTTGACAGGCAGCTCAACAATCCCCGCGCTGCCATGTGGAATCTCCCGCAGATGTTCTCCTCTCCCGACACGGGAAACGCACAGAAGATATGTGACGCGATAAACAAGGTAGTAAGACATCACGCGGTATTCTCAATGGTGATAGGATTCGGCAGAGATGATATGCCGAAATTCTTTTACCGACCCGATCTGTGTTCCGAAGTAAAAATTGAAGATATGACCGAGGAGGAATTTGAAGCACAGCGCGGCAGTATGATAAAGCTGCACAAGCTTGTCGGAGCGCCGCTCTTTAATGTGAGGGTCATCAGGACCGAGCAGAACGTTTACATATTCTTTGACCCGCATCACATCATCATCGACGGAATGGTATATCAGGCGCTTTTTGTGAACATTGCAAAAGCATACAAGGGCGAGCCCCTTGTTCCCGATACCTAATTTATACAGCCTGTCGCTCTGTACTCAAAAAGCCTTTATTCGGAAGATCTCATCAACAGATTCGGCGAATTATTCGCCGGTTTTATAGGAAAGCTTATAGCGGCGGACTATCCCGAAAAAACTTCGATCCATGATCTGATATGATATTAAGGCAATACCGCACAAAAATTGTGCGGTATTGCCTTAATTCAGGGAACATCTGAAAATCCGATTTGAGAGAAAAAGAGCTGCTCATTTATGGTATTGAATAATGATGTCATTAATGATCAATTAATTCATCGGAAAGATATGACCTCTGTGTCTGAAAAAAATCATAGCTCTCTGTCACAGATGTCAAGAAAGGAAAGTAGGCAGCTCACGCTTATGACCTTGCCGACGGTGATATGGTACGCTTTTTTGCGCTGCCTTTCTTTCTTCGTCTGAAATCAATGCTGTCAGATACGAGTTTAAGTATGATCGATAGGATCCATGCGAGGATAAAGTAGATCAAAGCCGTCGCGATAAGCGGGAAAAACGCTTCGTAGGTACGGCTCCTTATGATATCGCACATCTTCGTAAGATCCTGTATCGCAATGTAACCGACTATAGATGTGCTTTTGAGAAGCGATACGATCTCCTGACTGTAAACCGGCAGAAAGTGCATCGCCGCCTGCGGGAAGATGAACCTGAAGAATGCCTGTTTTTCACTGTAGCCGAGGGCGAGTGCCGCTTCACGCTGACCGCCGTCGATACTCCCGATGCCCGAACGCATTATCTCCGACGCATACGCTCCGAAGTTCAGCGAAAATCCGATAACTGCGACCCAGACTGCTTCAAGACCGGACTTGCCCAAAATGACATAGTACAGTATCATAAGCAGTACGACCATAGGCGTTCCCTGCATAAGCTTCACATAGATGTCCGAGACCGCGTTGGCGAGACGGCTGCCTGTGCGTCTGAACATACAGATCAGGAACGCGAGCACTGTGCCTGATACTGCGGAAAGCACGGTTATCAGGCAGGTCGTGGCGATACCCTGAAGTATAAGCTTCCAGCGCTCCTCGCGTATGAAGTTTTTCACAAAACTGTCGGCAATGCTCTCAAGGAAGCCGTTATTGTCTGTCGTTTCTGCGGCAGAGGTGCTATCGGCACCGGCTTCGGCGTTTACTATCATAACGACAGGTCCCTGGATATACGGCACGGAGAAGTTCACGCTCTCCTTGCGTTCTTCGGTAATAACCACTTCGTTTGCCGCTATATCATAGATACCCGCAACAAGCCCCGGCAAAACACCGGCGAAGTCCGTTGTTATCAATTCGACATCATAACCGTATTCACGGCAGAAATGCACCACTATATCAGGGTCGTAGCCTGCAAATCTGCCGTCAACAATGAACGAACTCGGCATCTCGTCACTTGACGTAGCACAGCGCAGTGTGCCGTTTTCACCGGTAAGTCCGCTCATATCAACAACGGAGGTACTGCCCTTATCGCTTTTCCAGAACTCCAGAATACTGTCAAGCGTCCCGTCCGCTTTTATCCTTGTGATATATTCGTCCATCTGCGCTCTGACCTTGTCGGCTTCGGGAGTTTTCGGGAAGACTATACCCGCGTCGAACGTCCCGACCGTCTCGGGCAGACAGGTTATTCCGGAGACCTCACTCATAAGCGGCACAGCGGAGGCTCTTGCGAGAAGGAAGGTATCTATCTTTCCTGCTTTCAATGCCTGTACCATATAAGGAAGAGAATTGAAGAATTCCATTTCTGCCTGCGGATAATGTTCCTTGACGAAGGTCTCGAACAGTGTTCCCGTTATCACGCCGATAGTTTTGTCTGCATAATAGGATATGTCGTGCAAGCCGTCAGCGACCGGCGCAATATCCGCGGCTCTGACGGCAAGAACTATGCCGCCCTCGCTGACAGGATCGGAGAATGCTACGGCTTCCTCTCGTTCCGGAGTGACGTTCATTGATGTTGTGAAGTCGTACTGACCTGAGGCAAGAGCGGGAATACGTGCCTGAAAATCCACATCACCGATCTTCAGATCATATCCGTATTCACGGCAGAAGCGCACGGTCACGTCGATATCATAGCCGACATTCTTTCCGTCCTTTATGTAAGAAAACGGGTCATCGGTGGAAGTAGTGATCACGGAGATCGTACCGTTCTTCCCGTCAAGCCCCGACATATCAACGACCTTTTTATCTTCATCGGTGCCGAACCATATCGCGTCTATTTCTGCAAGTGTTCCGTCGCTCCTGCATTTTGCGAGAAAAGTGTTGAGCTGTTCACGAAGCCTTGCCGAAGCGGCATCGTTTTTTCGGAACGCAAAGCAGTACTGATTGTCGGAGATACGGTCTTTGATATAGTCTATGCCCGGCTGCTTCAGGTGCAGCATCCTCGCGGAAGGTTCATCCATAAGAAAACCGTCGATCTTTCCTTCGGCAAGGGCAATGCTCAGATCAGGGTAACCGCTGAAATAGAGGTATTGGCTGTCCGGAAACTGCTCAAACGAAACAGCTTCCAGATTCGTACCGGACGCTATACCTATTATTTTTCCGTTGTAGTCGGAATAAGTCAGCGGCCGTCCCGTCTGACTGCTGTCAGCAGTGCCGGCTTCCGGCTCATTTGCCGGCAGTGCGAAAGAAAGGAGCACAGCTGCCGCAATGAGCAGCAGTACGACGATCGTGATGATATCGACTTTTTGTGTTTTGTTTCTCATTTCCTGATATATCCTTTGTATAGCGGCTTTCCTCCTTATCCGAGATCTGCCCGCAGTGCTGATTGCAGTCTGCGGCTTAAGGTGTTTTGTTTTCCACACCGGACACAAAGGAGGTAAAAAGGTGAAACTTCATTCTTCGCTTAAGCTGTGAACTGTGACTTTTATTATATATTATTCGGGTTATTTTGTCAAGCAGACTAACGTGACGGAAAACGAGGCAGAAATGCCCACGACAGATTTCCCGGAGTGATGCATATTTTATTTCATCTGTACATCGAAACTCCTTGCAATTCCTGCCAAAATATGCTATAATACTTGTGAGACCGTGGCGCTGCGGCACAGGTAAAGCAAGGTGGATATCACCCTCGGAGCAGTTTTCTCGATAGGAATATCGGAGACTGTGAAAGGAGGGCGATAAAGAAGTGGAGATACTGAACGTATTGCGCGAACTCCTCGGAGAAGCAATACATATCATAACTCTCAATGCTTCATCGCTTGGAGCATTGTTATCAAATTTATTTGACCGGTTCAAAAGCCGTAAATAAAAAGAGATAACCACCCTGCTTTCCGACGGTAAGGTGGTTATTTCTTAACTATCATTACTGCTCCGAGAGCCGTACATTTTCTTACGAAAAGTACACACTTTGCTCTGTTGCTAAAAGTATTATACCACAGTTTCCCGCCGATGTCAAGCGTTTTGTCTGACAGCGGCGGTTATTTTTTTAAAATTTAAGTTTCCCCAAAAACTGAACGCGAAACTCAATAAAACACCTTAAATAAGCCAGTTGTAGGCGATGGAAAATTGAAAATCCCATTCATTTTGAAAGCCGCATGAATAAACGCTTTGAGGGGTATCACGGGAAATTTCAGGGAAACTTAAATTCCGGCGAGATTGACAATCGCACAGCGGTATGGTATAATATCTGTCGGTAAGAAAGTTTAGTATATTCGCAGACCGCGATATATCAGACTGTAAAATTGAGGAAGAGGTGGCTATTTATATGAAACGAATAATATCTTTACTGATGACTGCCGTAATGATCGTCTGCTGTGCAGTCCCGGTATCGGCTGAGACTTCCGGCAGCTATGATTATGCTGCCGTCCACTGCTCACATGATACTGTCGAGGATTTTGGTGAGACAGCGCTCAACAAATTTGTCAGAGACATCGTTGAGATCTATCAGCCACAGGCAGTAAAGCTTGCGCTCGATACATTCCCCGTTTTCGCCGATGCGGCGGCGAACGGCAGATTTTCCGACGAGGTCGGTCTTTATGTCCACACTTATAGTTATGAAAATGATGATATTCCGTTCCATGGTGAATGCGAACGTCGGGACATAGCAGCCGCATGGTGCAGAGAAAAGGACGGGGGCTCCGGAAATGCGCTCTCTGTAAACGCATATTTTTTTCTCACAAAAGACGGTGAAGAATACCGGTTGAGCGATAAAGACAAAGAGAAGCTCGTCCATTGTCTCTCGCATGAAACGGTACATCTGTGTATGGATGAATACAATCCCTTGGGTATGCTCGCAATAACGGATCCTTCACAGTACAAGTACCTTGAATTTGCTGATGTTACTTATGATTATGTGACTGGGATCATGTTCCCGTCGTGGTTTACAGAGGGCATTGCTTCCACCTGTGATAACATATACAGTTTCAGGATAAATATCTACAACCAATTACGCACCGACACGGAAAAAGAAGCCGGCATCTATACCGAGGAAAACGTGCTGAACTGTACCGCGGAGCTCAAGGCGGGGTACAATTCCACCGTTTTAGATTACGGTATAGGCGGTCTTGGGGCATTATATCTCGGAGAGCTGGCGTACAGGCGCTCCACAGGCGGAACATCCGAAGATACTGTGAACGGACAGACTGTTTTTTCAAGCGCAAAGATCGCCGAGGGTCTGAACACTATTCTGAAGCGTATGCACGAGGGAGAGTCGCTGTCCGCGGTAATTGCCGATATATCCGATTTCAGCGACAGCGATGACTTTGAACGCGGTTTCATCACAGGCAGTGATAATACCGGCCACCCCGATTCGCTCGGATTCGTTACAAAACTGCTCAATTATTTTGACGACATTACTGCGGGCGGTACCCTGAATAGCAACACATCACTGCTGGGTGATTATGGTATCCCGTTTTCTTCGCTGTTCACGGACGCGGAAACGGATTCGCTCTGCTACATGATCGCACCTACAAGTGATCTTGTACCGTGCAGCGCCGTTATCCCCACACCCTATACCGACGGCGCGAAAGGTGACACCAGACCCTCTTCCGAAAAATACCAACAGATAATTGATGAGTTTGACTGGCTCCAGGACGATCCTACGACGGTTGTCGGAATACTGACCTGGAGCTATAACTTGGACGTGTTAACGTATGTGCTGGAAAAAGTCCAGGATCATCCCGCGTTTACATCGATCGTTCTTGCCTCAGGCTTCCGGAATCCGCAGGTTAGAGAGATCGCGCACGAAATGGGATTATACGGAGATTATACCGTGCGTTTCGTCAATGAAAGAGGTGATGCGCCGGAGGATCAGACCGTCAGGGCAAGATCTCATATCACCGAACCCCAAGTTCCCTCATCGGAGGGATACAGATTTATCGGCTGGTTTGATACAAAGACCGGTAAATTATGGAATTTTGGTACTGATACAGTCAGAGGAGATGTAACGCTTTCCGCAAAGTGGGCGGTCAATCAGTACACCGTAACATTCGTTTCGGAAGGTACAGTGATCGCTTCGATAACGGCAGATTACGGGACCCCGATAACAGCTCCGTCACTCCCGGAAAAGAAAGACTATATCTTTGACGGCTGGGACAAGCCCGTACCCGCAGCGATACCTGCGGAAGATATGGTCATTACGGCGCAGTGGAGAAGCAAAAGACCAAGCTATATCCCGATAGACGCTACGTCCGGCACAGCGGCGATAACCACGGCTGAAACCACAGCAAACACAACTCCGGACATTACAAGGTACACTGTCACAGGCAGGCAGAACGAACTTAACGCAATCGCTCTGAAATGGGATTCTATCCCGAATGTTTCAGCTTATGCGCTGTATGTCAAGGTTGACGGCAAGTATGTGTTTGTGCAGGATCTCGGAAAGGCTACCAATGCAGATGTGGTTCTTTCGACAAGCGGAAAATACTACGTTTCAACAGGCGAGGACTACACGATCTACAAGTACGACAGCAAGACCGGCAAGTTCACCAAGACCGGAACATTGAAGGCTGATAAGATCGAGAATATCAAGAAGGCAAACAACGTCACCGAGGACTTTATGGTCAAGCACACCGTGAACGGTAAGGAATCCGCAGAAAACAATTCCTACAAGGTTTCCGTGAAGATCTACTACAAGCCGGCTGTGAAGATCACCGCGAACAATGGCAGCATCATGCTCAGATGGAGCAAGGTCCCGGGAGCCGAAAAGTACAGAGTTTACAAGTATGTAAACGGCAAGCTCAGGTTCGTCACAGAGACAGAAAAGCGCGCTGTCCGCATTACCGGCACAAAGGCAGGAAAGGAATATTCCTACGCTGTAAAGGCACTCGTTGACGGCAAGTGGACAAAGGTTTACACAAGCGATATCGCGACTGTAACGGCTAAATAAAGCAACAATTCTTTGTTTTGTTATCCAATTCCGG
>CAMVGH010000142.1 GCA_947166945.1 uncultured Clostridia bacterium | reverse complement strand
CACGGCTGGATAGTTGACGGCAAGGGCGAGAAGATGTCCAAGTCGAAGGGCAACTATATCGTGCCGGAAGAGGTCATCAAGCAGTACGGTGCTGACGTTCTGCGTCTGTGGGTGACTTCCCTCGATTTCCACAGCGATATCAGAGTATCGCCGGATATCCTCAAGCAGCTTTCCGAGACTTACCGCAAGATCAGGAACACCGCAAGGTTTATCCTCGGCAACCTCTGCAACGGCAAGGGCTTCGACCCGGACAAGGACAGCGTGTCGTTCGGCAAGCTCACCGAAATAGACAAGTGGGCGCTCACCAAGTATGACGAGCTTATCTCCAAGGTGAAGACCGCGTACGACGATATGGATTACTTCCACGCATACCACGCTATCAACAGCTTCTGCGTAGTGGATATGTCCAACTTCTACCTCGATATAATCAAGGACAGACTGTACTGCGAGAAAGAGGACAGCGAAGACCGCAGAGCCGCACAGACAGCGATGTATGTGATACTCAGCGGACTTACGAGACTTGTTGCTCCGATACTCACATTCACAGCGGACGAGATCTGGAAGGAACTCCCGAAGAGAAGCACCGACGACGCAAGAAACGTGGTATTCAATCAGATGCCCGAGAAGACAGGTGTTTCGATAGATACTACCAAGTGGGACAAGATCCACGCGATAAGAGACGACGTACTCACCGCGCTGGAGAAGAAGCGCAGCGAGAAGCTGATAGGAAAGTCTCTCGAAGCGAAGGTCATACTCCACACGAAGGAAGATCTTTCGGATATCCTCTCCGAGCTTGCGACAGCGTTCATAGTATCGCAGGCTGAGGTCGATGCCGAGGGCGAAGGCGAGTTCAAGGGCAATGTCGAGGGACTCACGATAACCGTTGCAAAGGCGGACGGCAAAAAGTGCGAGCGCTGCTGGACATATTCTTACTATGTAGGAACAAACCCGAAGCACCCCGAACTCTGCGAACGCTGCTGCAAGGCAATAGATTAAATCACAAAAAAATAATACAGAGCCGTGCGTATCTATACGTATGGCTCTGCACTGTATAATGGAGACTGTTTTGAAAAAAAGAACGGTATTGGTGTATGTTCTGTCCGTTGTGCTGAGCATAGTGCTGGCGGGGATAGACCAGTTTACGAAATATCTTGCGGTGGAGTACGTGAAGCCCGTGGAGACTATATCTCTGCTGAAATTCGGTGATACCGAGTGGCTGAACCTTACCTACTGTGAGAACACCGGAATGTCGTTCAGCCTGCTCGAAGGGCAGACGATGCTCCTGATACTGATGCCGATATTACTGATCGGACTTATCGAGTGGTATGTGTTTTCGGGACACGCCGGACGTACCGATCATATAATCGCGGCGGCAGTAGTTGCCGGCGGCGGCTTCGGGAACCTCATAGACCGCGCTTTTCAGGGCTATGTGGTGGATTTCATAGACGTGCGCATCATTAATTTCGCTATATTTAATTTTGCCGATATCTGCGCGGTATGCGGAGGGATATATTTCTGTATCCTTCTTGTCGCGGATGAATTCGGTGAGGGTAAAGATAAAAAGAAGAAAGCCGCGGAAGCTGAAAGCGGCTCCGGCGACGCGCAGACCTCGGGCGGGACGGGTGAACAGAGCGATGAGAACGCTTGAATTCACGGCGGAGACAGCCGGTGAACGGATAGACAAAGCGGTGGCGGAGGCCTCGGCGGGTGAGCTTACCCGTTCATACGCGGCAATGCTGATCGGCAGCGGCGCGTGCAGGGTGAACGAAGTGCCTGTTCCTAAAAATTATAAGCTGCGAACAGGAGACTGCGTGTGCGTGGAGATCCCCGACCCGCAAAGCACCGAGATACTGCCGGAGGATATCCCGCTGGATATCGTGTATGAGGACGGCGACCTGCTGGTAGTGAACAAGCCGAAAGGCATGGTAGTTCACCCGGCGCACTCGCATTATTCGGGAACACTGGTGAACGCGCTGATGCATCACTGCGGAAATGAGCTTTCCGGGATAAACGGGGAACTGCGTCCGGGGATAGTACACCGGATAGATATGAACACAAGCGGACTGCTGATAGTGGCGAAAAGCGATGCGGCACACAGGGGGCTTGCGGAGCAGATAAGCGTCCACAGTTTCAGGAGAGAGTACGAAGCGGTAGTCGGCGGCTGTATAAAAGAGGACGGTACCGTGAACGCACCGATAGGGCGCAGCAGGACCGACCGGAAAAAAATGTGCGTCACGGCGGAGAACAGCAGGGAAGCGGTCACACATTACAGTGTGCTGCGCAATTTCCGCGGTGACTACACCCACCTGCGGCTGCGGCTGGAGACGGGGCGTACACATCAGATACGCGTACACATGGCGTATATCGGGCATCCCGTGGCGGGTGACGATGTATATGGGAACGGAAAGCCGGCATCACTGAACGGACAGTGCCTTCACGCGAAGACTATCGGGTTTGTGCATCCGATAACGGGGGAGTACATGGAATTTGACAGTGAGCTTCCCGATTATTTCAAAAAATTTCTGAAAAGTATAGAGTAGTATGGATTTTAAGAAAGTGCTTATCGTCACCGATCTTGACGGGACGCTGCTTGACGACGCGAAGAACATATCGGAGGACGATATACGGGCGATAAACGAATTCCGGGCAGGCGGGGGAATGTTCGCGGCTGCTACGGGTCGGGGCGTCGCAATGGCAAGACGGATAATCGACCTGCTTGAAATAGATATGCCCTGCGTGATATTCAACGGGGCGGCGGTATATGATTTCGGGGCGGACAGATTCCTGTGGCACAGCGATATGCCTGCCGCTGCGGACAGGTATATACGTATGCTGGAAAAGGAATTTCCGGATATCGGCGTGGAGATACTCCACGAAAAGGAAGTATATGTGACCGACAACAATCAGACTGTCGTCGAGCACATGGCTTTTGAAAATCTTACCCCGACATACTGCGCGCTTGAGAGCGTACCGCATGACGGCATACTGAAAGTGCTGATAGCATACCCGCCGGAGAAAATGCAGAGAGTGATAGATTTCACACAGGCAAACTGCATAGGCGGCGTGAACTGGGTACATTCTTCGCCCATGTATTATGAGATGCTCCCCGAAAGCATAAGCAAGGCTTCCGGAGTAAAGAAGCTCGTTGAGATACTGGGGCTGCATGATAAATTCGTGGCTGCCGCCGGAGATTACGGCAATGACCGCGCAATGGTAGCGGAGGCGGATCTCGGAGCCGCGGTCGCTAACGCCCTTGACAGTGTAAAGGAAGCCGCGGATATAATAGTAAGTGACAACAATCATTCTCCGATGAGAGAAATAATAGAGCATATAAGGAAACTGTGACTATGTTCAGACCGATGAGAAGAGCAAAGCAGGAGATATCCCGCGAGGAATGTGTACAGATACTTACGGACGAGAAGCGTGCGGTATTGTCGGTGAACGGCGATGACGGATATCCGTACGGTGTGCCGGTGGATTTCCTGTATGACCCGGAAACGGACAGGATATATTTCCACTGCGCGAAGTCGGGACATAAGCTGGACGCGATGCTCGCAAATGACAAGGTTTGCTTTACGGTATATGAACAGGGGATACAAAAAGAGGACTGGTCTTACCATGTGCGCAGTGTCATTGTTTTCGGACGCGCGAAGGTCATGACCGACGAAGCGCTGATGCGTGAGAAGATAAGGCTGTTCGGAATGAAATACTACCCGACTGCGGAGGAAGTCGATGAAGAGATACGGAAGGACTTCACACGGGTGAATTTCATCGAGATAAGCATAGAACACATGACGGGCAAGCTGGTGCACGAGAAATAAAAAATCTGAGAAGGAGCTGATCTGTATGGAAGTGACCGGAGCGGGAGCAAACGCTCATGCCGAGGATTTTTCATGCGCACTGATCGGTGAATATTTCGGCGGCATAGCTGCTATCGACGAGAAGACCATACGTGAGAACGCCGCGCTTGCCTGTGAGGGCGGATTTTCAGAGGAAGACCGTACCGTGCGCGCGGAGACTGTGGATTATCTGCTGCGGGAGTTTTCGGTGATATATCTGGGGCTTCTGGCAAATGAGGATTTCCGGGCAAGGATAAGCGAAGCCGTGAAATTTGAAATGGATATGTACGGCATGAGCCGGGACTACGAGAATGAGATGCGCACGCACAGGGGGGAACCTCCCGCACCGTCGGAACACAATGTGGTCATAGACCTGAGGACTTTCAATCTCTCGGTGGCGAAGAACATAAGCGGCAGGATAAAGGCGAGCATGGACAGGATAATGCCGTTTTATGAGGAGATAAGCTCGCTGATGAAGGAAGAGACGGACGAAGACGCGGCGAAGATAGGATATTGCGTATGCAATTTCATGTATCTTATAAAGGCGTTTGAGAAGGACCCGTCATTCTTTGAATATGTAAGGTCTGTTGTGAGAGCTGTTGCCGGAGGACTCGGCATAGCCTGAACAGCATCAAATACAAACGAAAGGAACGAATTTATGGACGCAACACTCAAAAAGAACCTCGAAATAACCGCGACCAAGGTAAGAATGGGCATTATCGAGGGCGTTTACAACGCAAAAGCCGGACATCCGGGCGGATCGCTGTCGGTGGCGGACACACTCACATATCTTTATATGGTGAGAATGCACGTCGATCCCGCGAATCCGGGAATGGAGGACAGGGACAGACTTGTGCTGTCGAAAGGCCACACAGCTCCGGCACTGTATTCGGTACTTGCCCAGAGAGGATTCATACCGGTCGATGAGCTGAAAACTCTCCGCAAGATCGGTTCGAGATTGCAGGGACACCCCTCGCTCGGAAAATGCCCCGGCGTGGATATGAGCACAGGCTCGCTTGGACAGGGCGTTTCTGTAGCCTGCGGAATGGCTCTCTCCGGAAAGATCTCCGAAGAGTCGTACAAGGTCTATGCGATACTCGGCGACGGCGAGATCGAAGAGGGACAGGTCTGGGAATCCGCGATGTTCGCCGCTCACTATCAGCTTGACAATCTGGTTTATGTGGTGGATAACAACAATCTCCAGATAGACGGACCGATAACACAGGTCATGAATCCCTATCCGATAGACAAGAAGTTCGAGGCGTTCGGCTGGCACGTCATCACGATAGACGGACATGATTTCGACCAGATAGAGAAAGCGTTCGACGAAGCGGAGAAGATCTCCGGACAGCCCACCGTCATCATACAGAAGACCACCAAGGGCAAGGGCGTTTCCTATATGGAGAACAACGTTTCGTGGCACGGTGCGGCACCGAACGAAGAACAGTACAACATAGCAATGGACGAGCTGAAGGCTCACCTTGCTGAGCTTGAGAAGTAAGGGAGGGAACAGGAATGGATAAGAAAGCAACTCGTGAAAGCTACGGAGAAGCGCTTGTAAAGCTCCTCGATATCCGTCCCGACCTTGTGGTGCTCGATGCCGACCTTGCTGCGGCGACCAAGACGGGAATATTCAAAAAAGCGGCTCCGGACAGACATTTCGACTGCGGTATCGCGGAAGCGAACATGATGGGCGTTGCCGCGGGTATCGCGACCACAGGCAAGCTCGTATTCGCAAGCTCTTTCGCAATGTTCGCGTCGGGCAGAGCGTTTGAGATAGTAAGAAACAGCATCGGCTATCCGAACCTTAACGTAAAGATCGGCGCTACCCACGCCGGCATCTCCGTGGGAGAGGACGGAGCTTCCCACCAGTGCTGCGAGGATATCGCGCTGATGTCGGTGATCCCGAATATGACGATCATAAATCCCGCCGATCATGTGGAAGCTACCGCGGCGGTGCTTGCAATGGCGGAATACGTCGGACCGACATACCTGCGTTTCGGACGTCTTGCGGTACCGGTATTCAACGATCCGGAGACTTATAAGTTCGAGATCGGCAAGGGAGTTACGGTAAAGGACGGCAAGGATATCACGATCATAGCCACCGGACTTATGGTAGCCGAAGCGATAGAAGCAGGCAAGGCACTTGCGGAGCAGGGAATTGATGCCCGCATCATAAATATCCATACGATCAAGCCGATAGACCGCGAGATCATCGAAAAGGCGGCACGCGAGACAGGAAAGATCGTGACCGTGGAAGAGCACAGCGTTATCGGAGGACTTGGTTCCGCGGTAGCGTCGGTAGTTACCGAGACCTGCCCCGTACCGGTCATCAAGATAGGCGTGAAGGACGTATTCGGACATTCCGGACCGGCAGTGCAGCTGCTCAAGGAGTTCGGACTTTCTGCGGAGAACATCGTTGATACAGTCAAGGGTGCGCTGAATAAGTAAACGGTAAGCAAATAACAAAGCGGCAGTCGTTATTACTGCCGCTTTTTGCGTAAGAAGATCCGGAGGTCAGCGAGAAACACGCATATACTGTTTTATCAGTACCCGATCACTTCGGTCGATACGGTATCAATGATATCCTGCGGGATATCATCGGTCTTCATCGTGTAGATAAGGTTCCGGTTTGGGTCATAGATCCCGATGTACTGCAAAGTATTCTCCAGTGTGGGATCTGCCTGTACAGCCATTATATAGTGCATCAGCACTTCGAGTGTTTCGGGTGTCGAGGGCTTGGGTTTCTTTGTACCGGAAAGAAATATTTTCCATACGGTTTTATCGGTTATGATATCAAAATCACCGGAATTTACCGTTCTGGTATAGGCGGACAGGACGGAAGGGAACCGCAGGTAATAAGATCTGAACGGATATTCATTTATTGTATAAAAGAGACAGCTGTTGTGGATACTGTGAGCGGTCTCGAAAAGATAGTTGGCAAGATCATCGGAGATCGTAATAGGAGTATGAACACCGTTGTATCTCCCGTTGGAATAGTATTCATAGGAAGCAAGGTCGCATACAGACTCCATCATTCTGTCGTCGTAGATATCATTTTCCGGGATATATGTATCATCGACAAAACCGCGGTAGTTTCTGTCGGAGTTGTTTATCCTGTCAAAGAGCCGCTTTGCGTTTTCGCTGTCACCGATATTTGCGGCACCGCGGAGTGCTTCTTCAAAAAGGCTGGCGGGATCGACCTCTTCTTCGAGGAACACGAGATCGAGCATGGTTTTTTTGATGAGCTTGAGCGATTTTTCGTAAGTATCATACGGTTCGGGGAAGGGATTTTTCTTCAGGGCTTTCTGAATGAAATCGTCGAAATCTATACCGTAGTCGTCAACGCTTCTGTTGGTGGAAAGACCGCCGATACCGTCGTTCTGTTCAAATCTTGCAATGCCGAGGAACCCTCCCTGCGGCTGCGGGAAATGTTTTGCGCGTGATGAGATAGAAGCCATTCTTTACCTCTCAGAGTTCAAATTTGATATTCTTGCAGATCTGTTCTGCGGCGTTTGTGAAGCTGTCGGCGGAACCGCTGTCGTAGGAGCAGAGAACATTTTTGGTTTCGCCGTCTTTTGAGTATGAAAGCCGGAAGGAACCGTCGGAAGCGCTCGCGTCGGTAATGCGGGTGAAATCGATCTGTGCGTTCTTACCGCCGACATCGAAGCGGACGTATTCACGGTAAACGGTGAGGTTACAGTTCCCGCTGGCGAAAGGCAGTCCCTCCTCGTATCTGCAATCCACCGACAATAAAGGTTTTGTCAGATCTTTTTCCTTTTTCTTCTCAGCGGATTTTTTAATAGTCTTTGCGATATCCATGGCAAGAAGGAAAACTCCGGCAGCTACAACAAGGATACCGAGGAAATTCCTTGCAAAGATCAGCCAGACAAAACCGAGTATCACAAGTACAAGACCTAAAAACAACATAATAAATCACCTTTTTTAAAAGAAATTTATTACGGCACCGTAACATTGAGACCGTTCAGTAACCGCTGATCGGGCGGTTCCGGAATCAACATGTTAATATAATTATACAGAAAATCGCGTTTTTTGTCAATCTGCATATTGTGTTTGAAAAAGTTTTTAAAACTATTTCATTCCACAATTTGGGAAATGGGCGGCAAACAAAAACGGCAGCCGTTTCCGGCTGCCGTCATTTGTTCAGTTATTGCCGCTTACTTGAGTTCAGCGAAATACTTGATCGTTCTTACCATCTGGGAAGTGTAGGAGTTCTCGTTGTCATACCACGAAACTACCTGTACTTCATAGAGGTCATCAGCGATCTGAGCAACCATTGTCTGGGTAGCGTCGAAGAGAGAACCGAACTTCATACCGATAACATCGGAAGAAACGATAGGATCTTCGTTGTAGCCGTAGGACTCGGAAGCAGCAGCCTTCATAGCAGCGTTGATAGCGTCCTTTGTAACGCCTGCCTTCTTGACAACAGCTGTGAGGATAGTTGTGGAACCTGTCGGAACCGGAACACGCTGAGCGGAGCCGATGAGCTTGCCGTTGAGTTCGGGGATAACAAGACCGATAGCCTTAGCAGCGCCTGTGGAGTTAGGAACGATGTTTGCAGCGCCTGCTCTTGCTCTTCTGAGGTCGCCCTTTCTGTGAGGACCGTC
>CAMVGH010000141.1 GCA_947166945.1 uncultured Clostridia bacterium | reverse complement strand
GCTTCTATGCCGAATGATATGAGAAGTATATTTTTCGATAAAAATGCTGTTCATATGGACACACCCACCCCATGCAGCTGTATTCAAAAATAAACTAAGGCTCTGATCCGCTTTCAATGCGATTCAGAGCCTGATTGTTTATTTGGTTTTACTTCGCCGTTACGGTCGCAATATCGCTTGTGTAAACCTTAGTCCACTTGCCGTCAACGTAAGCCTTTACAGCGTAGGAGTATTCCTTGCCGGACTTTGTTCCGGTGATGCGTACTGTATGCTTTGTTGTCTCGGTGACGAGCTTCAGCTTGCCGTTCACATACTTGTAAACCTTGTACTTTGCGGCTCCCGGGACGCTTTTCCAACCGATCGTGATGCTGTCCTTGTTTGCTGTCAGCTTCACAGCGGGCTTGTAATAGGCTTTCGCTGAAACCTTATAAGAATCCTCGATTACCGACAGCTTTCCGTCAACCTTGTATCTTATCAGGAATTCGTATGTTTTCCCGTTCGTGAGTTTTGTCACTTTAAGAGTGTTTTTCGTGGTGGTTTTCAGCTTCTTCCACTCACCGTTCTCCTTGACATATATGGTATAGCTCTCCGCACCCTTTACTCTGTCCCACTTCAGTGTGACTGTGCTTTGGCTGACTGTTGCAGTCACAATATTTTCGATCTTATTGTTTTGTACGTCAGTGTCGGAAGTCGTAGTTGTTGTATTTGAGGCCGCAGCCGTTGTATCGGTGGTCGTGGAAGTTACAGAGGCTGCGGGTGTAAAAACAGACCCAGTTGTCGGGAAGGGTATGGCTTCCGTAGGATCTATGTATCTGTTTTTTATAACAATTACAACGCATTTCGCGCTTTTACCGCCGACAGCTGCAGTTATAGTAACTATGCCAACACTCACCGGTGTTACAACACCTTTTTCATCTACCGTCGCAACAGCAGTGTTTTCAGAAGTCCATGTAATGGTCTTATCCGTTGCGTTATCGGGAGTGATCTTTGCGTTCAGCGTCAGAGTATTTCCCATCTCAAGAAATACGTACTGATTATTAATAGAAATCTTTGTAACTGCAACCGGCGGTTCCGTTATCGTAAGTGTGCCTGTCTCGAAAGTTACGTTATAATTGCCTTGAATTGCATTACCGGACGGAGTGATAGTGTATGTTCCCACCTCATCGCCCTCAGAGCGGGAAAGAGTATAGCTTACGGTATCGCTGCCGAAAAGTCCTGTTACCGTTGCTGTCAGCGCCGGGTCATCGTCTCCGGCTTCCTTGCTCTTATTGTCTGCCTTTACTGTAGCCGGCGCTCTTGCGATAGTCACCTCTAAGCTGTACACATCACTGTCGGTGCGAACATCGGGTGAACTGCTTATGACCCTGTAATAAACCGTGTAGGTCTTTGCATCCGTGCCTGTCGGGATATCTGTAGAATAATTCTCCCCGTCAAGGATGTACTGCATTGTACCGTAATTTGAAGAACCTGCGGTCACAAGCTCCTGCGGCTCGCCGTTATATGTCAGCGTTTTTGCTGTCGGGTGGGTCTTTATAGTTGCTTTCGCCTTTGTTACCGTAAGAGTACCCTGCTCATAGGTTATATCATAGTACGCCGTAACATCATTGCCCTGTGCGTCCTTTATGACTGCGGCACTCGGAGTGATATGGTTAGCGTCGCCTATGCCATACATACCGCCGTCAGAGAGGGTTATGCTGTCAAGTGTGTGTCCGCCAGCAAGCCCTCCCGTTATCTCCACAAACCTTGTGCCGGTGGAGATACTCTTGAAGACCTCAATAGTCTGATCTTTTGCCTTTATCGTGATCGGACGTGCTACAATCTCCGCTGTCAGTGTGGTCTGATTTCCGCTTTCCGCAATTACATAACTATCATTATCTAATTCCAGACCGGTTATTGTAACGGTCTTGCCGGTTCCGATATCGGGATCATCAAGTGTTCCTGTTATTTTAATATTAATAGTAATTTGGTTTTCCGAGATGCCGAGATTATAAGCTATAGTCTCATTGAAATCCGTTGTTCCGTCATATTGCTTAGTGAGTACAGGCAGGTCAGTAACAGTTACTGCCTTCGGCGCTATCGTGTACTCAACACTCGCGGTCACTCCACCGACAGTAATGCTTGCGGTGTATGTTCCCGCAGCCACCGGAGCAGCGTTAAAGACACTCGTGCCCCCCGTGTATCTGATTTCCGGAGTTCCGAGCAGTTCCGTATCTCCGGTTATCGTCGCAGCCTTTCCTTTATAGTCGAATGTAAGGTTATCCGGAGCGTTTATAGTAAGCGTAGCCTTGTGTTCGGTAAGATCACAGCCGTCCGCAGAACACGTCGCTGTTATAGTCGCGCCGTCAGCGGAGTAGGTGAAGTCGTGTGTGTGCGTCCACTTCGCGTAGAGTGTTTTGTTCTCGGTTATTGCGGTGTTTGTAAAGCTGAACGGGTCGCCGGTGCAGTCTTCGTTGTCATACCAACCAGCGAAAGTATTTCCCTCTCTGGTGGGGTCGTCCGGCTCGACAGCTTTTTCGCCGTTCACGACTTTCTGCGAAGCGACGGCTGTACCGCCCGTGCTGTCAAATGTTACGGTGAATGGGTTTTCGAGCTTGTCTATCTCCGCCTGTACTGCGGCAGCGTATTGTATCGCACCGGAAGCGTTGGGGTGGAAGGAGTAGGCGCTTATGAACTGCCCCTCATCAATATTCTGATCTCCGCCTGCTTTTAACATGATTCCGTTTATAAGTTCGCCGTCAGAATATGCCTCTTTGCCGCTAAACTTGTTGGTAACATCTACAAAATGTATATTCATGCCGTCTGCCGCACATTCATCTACCGCAGCTTTGATGACTGCATTGAAGTCCTTTACCGCTTCGTTGATCTCATGTGCCTTTTTTGCAGGGAAATTAATTGAGATAGGCGAACCGATGTAGTTTATAGAAGCTGTAAAAGCAACTGCGCTGTCATTGTCTGCGCTGTAATTCTTCTCGCTGAGAAGTGTGGGATATCCGGCGACTATTATGACCGCCTGTGAACCGGCAGCGGTTCCGATCTGCGAATAGACAGTTTTCAGCTTGGTCTTTATACTGCCGAACTGTCCTCTTGCGGAAGTCAGTAAACCGCTGAGCGTCTTTGTTCCTGCGCTTATCTCCGGAAATGCAGTACCTAACAACATTTTTGACATCGGCATCTGTGAAAACAATTCCTCAACAAACGCAGCCGTCATTATGTCCGAAAAGCCGATATCGTTTCCGCCGATAGTAAGTGTTACATAATCGACCTTTCCGGTAAGGTTATGATCGGCAAACACATTTATCTGCGGATCAAGTGCTTTTGAGCCGGTCAGGCTGCCGTAATTGTATGTTTTTGTAAGCGAGCTGTTAATGTGCTGAGTCTTCGCACCGGAAGCCGCCGCGAAATACCAGTTATCGTTCCGGTGCTGAGCCATTGTTCCGGTAACGCCGTCAAGAGTGAGCATACCGCCCCATGCCTTTGTTGACCTGTGCGCGAGCCAGTCATCGTCTGCGACTTTCTGCGCGGCAGTTCCGTCCTGTCCGTAAAACGGCTCGATGCCTTCGCCGGACGAGTAGGAGTCACCAAGAGCGACGACGATAAGCGGGTCGTCATAAGCCGACACAGTTATCGTCAGCCCCGTCATGCAGCTCACTGTTATGCACAGGGCAAGAAATACGCTTATAAGTTTTCTTATGTACTTCATTCTGACCTTCCTTTCGGTGTTGGTTTTATTACATATACATTATAGCACAAATTTTCCTTAAAAACCGAAACTTACAAAATTGTAAGCGTAAATTTATTTTACCTCGATTACAGGTACCGTAAAACTGAATTTTGTTCCCTCCGAGCCGGTGGAAACAAGTTCCAGCTTACCATTATGCAGCTCTACGGTCTCTCTGCATATCGCAAGTCCGATACCGCTTCCCTCGCCGGTGGTAAAGCCCTTTTCAAAGATATGCGGGACAGCTTCGGACGGTATTCCTCTTCCCGTGTCGGTAACGGTAAAGACAGCGTTACTGCCGTCCTCACGCACCTCGACGGAGATAATTCCGTTTTCCGTATAGCGGCAGGAGTTTGCGATCAGGTTTATAAGCACTTGTAAGAGCAGTTCCGCATTGCCTCTGACGTTATGTTCACTCCCGGCACTTACCGTGAGCGTGTTATGTTTCTTTTCGCATACCGGAGACATGACCGCCGAAACCGAGTTCATAAGCTCCGTTACATCGACTGATCCTATTTTCGCTTCGTGAGGCTTGTTGTAGGTATAGTCCATAAGTCCCGTAACGATCGTGCCGAGCCTGTCCGCTTCGCTGCGTATCGTGTGCAGGCGCTCGGCGGTTTTGCCGTTCTGACCGCCGGTTTCCGTCTGACGTGTTATCAACTGGGCATATCCGGAGATAACGGCGAGCGGCGTTTTCAGCTCGTGCGCCACCATTCGCAGGAAATCGCGGTTCATATCGTTGGTCTGTTCAAGAAGACGGTTCTGCTGCTTTACTTTCTCAAGCGCGAGAATCTGACGTTTTATCCTGCCGTTGATGACGATAGCGAGAAGCATCACGCACACTACCATTGTAAACGGCGTAAGCCCGAAATGCGCTACGCTCTGCACGCTGCCCGCCGACAGACCCTCTCTGATGAGCATGACGATAAAAATGCACACAGCGGCAAGGCTGATAAGCTCCATATATTCGGGTCTTCGCACCTTTATGTAATACCTGCACAGACAGAAAATACACCAGATCAGGAACGGTGCGCATACATAATAGCAGATGCGGCACAGCCCCACAAGCTCCTTTGTATCAAGTATCCAGTGCAGCGCCGTCAGTACCGCAAAAACTCCCGCCAGTGATATGGGTATCTTCTTTCCGACGGCTTTCGGAAAAAACGCACACAGCAGAAAAAGCGCAGCTGCCGGTATCAGAGAGGCATCAAGTACCAAAAGGCGGTATTCAAGGAAGAAATCATAGCCCGGGTCAAGAAGATACTCCGAGTAAAAGAACTGATTGCGAAGCGCGATCACAAGACAGCACAGCGCAAGTGCCGCGTATTCGGTGCTTTTCTGTATCGACGCGCACAGCAGGAACCAAAACATCAGAAATATCAGTCCGCTCCCGATCAGCAGTGACCAGAAAGCTATACCGCGCTGATATTCGTCAATGTTTTCCGGTGCGGAGATATATGTAACCGGAATAAATCCGCCTTCATTATGTACGAAATTGGAATACTGGTATATGAGTTCGATCTCTCCGCTTTCTCCCGTGTACATCGGGATCGTCATGTACCGTACCTTCGGAACTGCTTCCGCGGGATCAGCCGACACAAAGCCTATATTGCGCACCTCATCGCCATTGAGGAACACTCTCGTACCGTAATCCACGGAATAGCTGCAAAGACTGAGCCACTGATCCGGTTTTGCAAGCATTCGTAAACGATATGTTCCGAGCTGCATATCTTTTGCTGCATTATCGGGCTGCGGCGCGTTTCCGGCATCGGCAAAATCCTCCGGCGTGTACAGAGCTCCCGGGTAGTAGTCCCAGTTGTTCACAAGATTATATACCTGTTTATCGAAGTCGTACCCCTGTATATCCGCAAAGCCGTCTTCATGCCCGATCTCCGGTATATCGGACAGGAACCGTCCTGAGAATACAGCAAAAAAAACAGCCATGACAAGTATTACGATAATGGGGAGAACCGCTTTTTTCATCACATAGCGTATTGACATTTTTTCCATGATCCGCCTCTCCTTTTGATCGCAGTAGTTCAAAAGCTGTCTTTATTATAACACAAATTTTCATCAGAAAAACGAAACTTACAAAATTGTAAGCGTCAGATTTCTTCAAGCGCATATCCCTCTCCGCGAATGTAGCTCACTCTGATAGCCGCATTCACGCCGTCGAGCTTCTTATTCACCCTTGAGATCGTGGCATGAAGCGCGCTCCGGTCATTGACCGCAGGCGCGCCCCATATTTTCAGGTACAATTCGTCCGGGGCAATGTATTCATTCCCTTTCTCCGACAGGAACCGCAGAAGCAGAAATTCCTTCTGCGTCAGGAGCAGGTCTTTTTCTCCGTAATAGCCGGTCATTGAGAGTGTATCGAGCTTCAGCCCGTCACGGCACACAAACCGATCTCTGCGCTTTGCGCCGCGCAGCCTTGCTTCAACACGGGCAATCAGGACACCGAGATCATATGGCTTCGGCAGATAGTCGTCGCCGCCTGCACGAAGTCCGTCTATGATCTGCCGGTTTTCACCGAGAGCCGAAAGGAAGATGATCGGAATGTCGTATTCCTGCTTGATCTTCCGGCACAGCTCCAGCCCGTCCGCGTCAGGCAGCATTATATCAAGTATCGCAAGATCGACGTCCTGCAAATGTAATACAGACAGGCAGGTCTTGCCGTCCGTCGCTTCGATGATGTCATAATTCTCCATTCCGAGTGTCTCAGCATTGATCTCCATGATGTGAGGATTATCCTCAACGAGAAGTATTTTGTATGCCATGCAAGTAACTCCTTACAGCAGCGCAGTATCGTCGGATTTTTCTTATTAGAGGCTATTTACCCCAAACGCTTCTTTTGCATTGGAGTGAGTTGTCGAACAGTGTGTTTATCTTTTTCTTTGATCTCGCAGAAATATTCAGACTTATCTGAATACATTTTAAAAAGCTTTTTTTCCGGTATTTCTGTTACTATAGAAATATTGCGGTATGATGTTTTTCCTCGGGTATAGTTCAACCGGTCGGCTAGAGAATCTCGCTTATCGTAATTCTGATTTGTGGAAACACCGTCCCTTTTATAGATATTTTTTTCGATGTCAGAATACAAAAAATCCAGTTCTTCAGCAGAGCACAGCTTTTTCGCTCTAATCTCGTAGACAAATTGCTGCTTGTTGATGATGATGTTCAGATGAAAGCTTTATCTTCTACAGGATATCTCAAGACGTTGATCACAGCATCTTCACCCATAGATGTCGAGGCAAAAAATAAACAATCTGAACTGATAACACTATATACAAGGGTGATTTGGTTCGGTAATGGTTCTCTTAAGGCTTTACATGACCACTCTGAAGGCTTTTCAAGAAGATTTATTATCATTAGAGTAAAACCTAAACCCAAGGATCGAATAGACGATCCCCATTTAACAGAGAAGATTCTTTTCGAAAAAGATGAGATCTTTCGTTGGATGCTTCAAGGCTTACAGCGCTTGATAGCTAATGATTTTAAATTTACTATTTCTGAACGTACTCGTCAAACTATTGAAACAGCAATAGCTGATAATTGTAATATCATTGAATTCCTTAAAGGCCAGGAACGAGTTGAATTCAATGATGGATACTCAGAGAGTACAGCAGAATTGTACAAGGAATACACAGACTGGTGTGAGAAAAATAGTCTCACTTCAATTCAAAGAGATGATACAGTCTCATGGCTTAAAACAAATGCACAACGATATGGTTTAATATTTTCAAATCATATCCGCAACTCCCAAGGTCATGAGGTACGTGGATTTAAAGGAATTCGTTGTATCAGCAGAAAAATTTAATTTGTTAGATTTTAGGTGTCCGGGTGTCCCAAAGGGACTCATTCATCTTTATTATTAAAAAGTACATTCGGATACATAAACTGTTATGGTGTCCGAGCTACAAATTCAGGCACTCTGTACAAGTTATAGCAGCATTGACATTTTGCTTATATTATAGTATAATACCTATTGCAGCAGATGTCAAGGTCTGTAAAAGGAGGAACAGACAATGGCAAGCATAAGAAAACGCGGCGACTCGTATCAGATAAGGGTAAGCTGCGGCTACGACAGCATGGGCGAACAGGTGGTTCAGACCATGTCATGGAAGCCCCCGCAGGGTATGACTGAAAAGCAGATCGAGAAGGAACTGCAGAGGCAGGCTGTCCTATTTGAGGAAAAATGCCTTAAAGGACAGGTTACGTCTAATGTTAAGTTCGATGATTTCGCGGAGCAGTGGTTCGAGGAGTATGCAAAACCTAATCTTCGCAACACATCGTACGAACGTATGAAGCAGCTTCGGGATAGGGTTTATCCGGCTATAGGGCATCTGAGGCTTGATAAGGTCACTACACGCCACATTCAACAGTTCATAAACGATCTTGCCCTTAACGGAAAGAGCAAGAAGACAGGTAAACCATTGTCGAGGAAGACAGCGGTACATCATCTGAGCTTTATCAGTGATGTATTCAGCTATGCTGTACGAATGGGTATGCTGAGTGACAATCCCTGTAGCAGAGTCTATGTGCCAAAGGGAGAGAAAAGAGAAAAGCAGATCTATACCCTTGATGAGATCAGACAGTTCCTGCAGCTTCTTGAGACGGCTCCGACAAAGTACAGGACGTTCTTCACTCTGGCAATTTACAGCGGATTCCGTCGAGGGGAGCTCCTCGGACTGGAATGGAAGGATATAGACTGGGACAATGGTGTAATAAGTGTCCGCAGAACAAGTAATTACACTGCCGGAAAGGGTATATACACAGATACCACTAAAACAAAGAAGTCACAGCGAAATATGAAGTTCCCTGGATTCGTGATAGACTTGCTGAAAGCATTTAAAGCTGAACAGGACGCTGAAAGGAAGCGTATAGGGACTAAGTGGGTATATACCGACCGCCTGTTCGTCAAGTGGAATGGGCTGCCGATGAATAATAACACTCCATACTTCTGGTTCTCGG
>CAMVGH010000140.1 GCA_947166945.1 uncultured Clostridia bacterium | reverse complement strand
GTCAAGTGGAATGGGCTGCCGATGAATAATAACACTCCATACTTCTGGTTCTCGGAGTTCTGCGAAGCTCATAACTTCCGCTTCTGTGACATACACTCCCTGAGACACTTTTTTGCAAGTTCACTTATCAACGCCAATGTTGACCTGATTTCTGTATCAACAGCTTTAGGGCATAGCACAGTCTCAACGACGAGCAATATATATTTGCACGCTTTTCAAGAAGCGTCAGCAAGAGCTTCTGATGCGATCGCAGCAGTATTGGACTTCGGTGACAAGAAGGATCCTGAGAAAGATAAAAAGGAATCAGGCAGCACAGTTGCATGAAGATATGAATAGCGCGAACAAGATAGCATAATGGACAAGTAATGGACAGATCCAGATTTATGGGTAAAACAAAATCTCGGAAATGCCTTTAAATAGGCACTTCCGAGACCTAACCTTGGTGACCCGTACGGGAATTGAACTCATTAGAAGCTTTTTTCCATCTTTTTATGAATTTGCATTTCCTTTATTTATGCGGGTTTGCACTTACACAACTTTTATATCTTACTCCCAAATAGCATAATTTTTTTATAAACTACGGACAAATTACGGACAAAAATATAGCAACCTCTATAGATATTCTATATAATTATTTACAGTTCTATATCATTTTTTTGATAGGTAGAAATAACCAACTATTCAGCGGCACTACGAATGATGTTAAGTCAGTTCATCCATCTAATTCATGGTCGAAACAGAAAAAGCAAACTGATTTGAAATTTTCAAATATTTCGAGTTGCTGCTGATAGTGCTTCCCAGCATAACGTTTATGACAAAACCTAAAATTCTTTAGAAAATACTGACTTGGTATGAAGCTGCAAAAAATATGCAACATATCCCCGAGTGTTTAGACTCGGGGATATGTTGGTTTTAGTGATGGTGAGTTGTTAGTCGAATACAATTTGTTCATTTTAACAAACTGTTTATTTGCTGCAATATATCAATCTTTTTTTCTGTGAAATCACCGCTTTTTTCAATTAGGTGCATTAGTTTATCTGTAATGTCACGTATGTTCTGTAAAACTATCGGCTGGCTAGTATTAACAGCTTTAAAAATGATATGTATTTTCTCAAGAAAAAACTCATCGGGGGAAAATGATGTAATACTATACTTTTTACGGTTATTTTCAAGTTCATCTTTTAGGAAATCCATTTGTATTGGACTCTTCACAAGTGAATGTTTAAATCCATAACAAGTAAGCGCATCATACAAATGAGCTCTTGTCCAAAGGTTTTCGCGAACAGAATTGTCAGCATATACATTGAGAACACGTTCTATCATAGCGACATGTTTAACTAGATCACTATGAGTTACAGATTTTTCATCAGCAAAAGCCTCTGGATTTTCTTTGATTTTTAAACAAACGAAATTAGCTAATTCATTCACATATTTGACAAAAGCTTTCGGAAATGATGCCAAATAAAATTCGGTGACTACACCTCTTTTTGCCTCAGTATTTGCCTTGTATAAGCAAAGGAGAATAAGGATAAGATCATAATTTGTAATTGCATGTAACGATTTTATTTTCGCCTTTTTTAGAGAACTAGCGTTCTTGATGTGAAAACTATCATTGCACCAAGTGATATTTTTGTTTATGCTAACATTGTTAGATGGATCGGAAAGGGCAAGAATGTATGATTCTTGACACATGAAACTTATATCTGGTTTATCGTTATTACTGATATAAAGTCCTGCCAAATCAAGCTGTAAATAATCAAGACATACGCATACATTCTCCATAAACTTTCCATGACATTCGAGCCAATAACCGTTCTTGTCTTGGAAAAAGTTCCTATAGTATATCACTACATCACATAGATTAACTATTTTAAACATCTGCCTTTTCTAATATAGTATTGTAAAAAAAATCTTCCGCTAAATCGACTAATTCGTCGTCATCTGTGACTTCCATATATGTTACATCACTAATCTGCTGATTGTTTTCCTTAAGCACTTGGATATATTCATTCAGTTGGTGAATTATATTATCATCATTGATTTTTCTTGTAATATTTTGACTTTTCAAAAATTCAATATATACTGAATAGCTATTCCTGTCATATAAATAAGACAATTTCTCCAATTGATACATAGCTGGTAAAATTTCTGGGTAGACATCACTCATCACTCTGAACGCTTGTTCACCCGGGTACAGCAACGGGGAAAACTTTGATTCATCGACAAAGCCCCTGAGTGCTGCAATCCCATTGTCAAGAGTGTTCATTATATTTCCTGCAAATTTCTTCTCAAAAAGTAATAAACCATCCTCCCGTTTCCGAAATCCTATTCGCCTTTTGGAATCATCTTCCCGGGCAGCGGCATTATCCTGCATTGCTTTGGCAAAAATAAAGTTTTCAAATATCTTTGTATCATCGTATATTCCTTCAGATTTATAAATAAACTCATCTGACTTCGAATCTTGAATTTGTTTACTAATAATTTCAAATTCATTCGAATAATCAACGCCAAAATTATATCGAATTATTTCAACGTTGTCATACATCATCTCACTTTCATTGGAAAGATTTAAAGGAGTCATAGGAATTCCGTATTTTTTTACAAAATCATTCAATAATACATGGCTCATAAGTAACGTCAACATACGCATTTTTGTTTCTTCTTCGCCACTCTCAAGCAATGCTGCTGTTTTCGTCACACCTTTGCAGTATAACTCGACAAGCTTTTTCGATTTTTCATCTGCAGTTTTCAAATCCATCTCATTTGGAATAATGAGTGGAGCAATCAAAAAACTTCCAATCTCTTTGTAAATATAAACCCTTACGAGTCCACAAAAGTCACCGTTCTTTAAGGAAACGCTAAGAACATATTGATCAATGTTGAGGTCAGACAATTCCTTGTTCTTTATAAAGAACATATTTCGAGAGCAAATCTTAACAAAATCGACACCTATTTTATCCAAAACACCACGATACGACACAATATAACTTGTATTGGAAATATCAGCTGCCTTTATTAGTCTTGAAAACTTATAAGAATACTTTTTCCACTCTACCGATGAGGCGCCTTTGTGAGAAAGAACTAAATTCCTGTATTTTTCGTCTATCATTGAGCCCGTATTTTCGATCATACAAATCACACGAAGTCTTAACAAATAATCAATTTTTACAGAATCAAAAATATGTGACAGGAGTTCGTTGATTGTTCTTCCATATATTATGATATCATCAATAATAAGCACGGAAGCAGAACCAAAACCTTCTTCGTTTTTATTGCTGAGTGCTTCACGAATCATAGTCTTATTTAATGAAACAGCATTATCAGTAATAATAGTTCCGTATTGATTATCTATTCTGTCTGCCTTAAGTATAACGGAAAAAATCTTAAAAAGCGAGAAGCATCTTCTAGTGAGAATTATCTTGTACAAACTTCTACGCATAAAACATTCACGGAAAAAATTGTAACAATCATCATACAAATCATCTCCAAGAATTCTCTTCGCAAGTGTTTTATAGGTTTCAGATCTTTCCATAAGAGGTACGCTCCGTTTCAATGTCGGCATTTGAATGCTAGTGTGAATTTGGTTTCTCATAGTTCGTTTTGATTTCCTGAATAAAATATTTGTTATTTTTTGATTTGCATTTACCTATTTTGCTTTTACACTTACAATGCATTATTAGAATCCCTCATAAATGACACACTTGTATTGATTACTTTACATTGCAATTCTTTTTTATCGTCCAACTCTGCCACGATGTCAGCCACTGAATGAAGATGTTTGATGACCTGTTTTTTTGTTGCAGATAGTAACCGATATTTGAATTCCAAATCAAGTTCAGCAATTAAATACTGTTTACTTCGGTTATACATAGACCTTTTCCATTTCAGAAAAGCTTCATTATTTTCGGATTCACATGGTATCTCTGCCATGAAACTACACCCCTTAAGCATATTGGGGTCAGAGTCAATTAAATTAACGAAGTTGAGATTAATTGTAGTTGAATCTCCAAATTTCATAACAGCAGACTCAATACGCACGTCATTTACAGAAACAATATCCTTCGCCAACACAATTTCAAATATTCTTTCATATTTAGAGGAAACCATCAGAATAACAAATTTTAGACGATCCTCTTCCATCTGACGCATATCTTGATTATCTTCAATTCTTTTAGAAAGGCTAAATGCTAAATATGCTAATTTTGCAGTAACAAGCATTGATATAAATGTAATCCAAAAACCAGCCCAGTCAGATACACTCAACGCAGATGTGATACAAAAAAAACGTGATTGTACAGTTCCCTGAAATAAAAGATTAAAAATATAAGGAAAGAGAAGCACAACCAAAACTGCGACGATATCCAGTAATCGAGGATTTATTAGAGACTTCTTTTTATCCGATTCTTTCATAGCGTTATCCTTTTAACGAAAAAATCCTTGTCACTTATTTTCTGTTGACAAGCGTAATTAACAAATAATATTATCATTAATACCCATTCTACGCATGGCGCTCCTACGAATTTGTATTCTCTGTGAAATGCTAAGCCGTGTTTTGGGCTAAAATACACAAAACTTATCAACAAATAATAGTCTCAACAACATTTTATACCAATATATTAATTTTACCACAAATTAGACAAAAAATCAAGCGTTTTTTTGTTTATAAATATTAAAATGTGCATTTTTTCGATAATTTATAATACAGGTTTATGCTTTTTAGGCACAATGCACAAATTGAGTCTGCGCTTTGTAAAACATAAATCTTAATAATTAGATAGAAGTGTTTGAGATTCATTCAAGCATCGTCGGTTGTGTACCTCCAATCAATGCCTTTCTGTAATGCGTTTATTGCCGAAGTCCACGACATAAGAAGCGATTTAAGCATAGGCAGATTGGAAATCCTGCTGTTTGCTATACATTGCCAATCGAGAGAGAAACGCTCTATTTCGGCAATATCAAGCCAGCTTCTATGATTTGGAGTATAATGGAACTCCAATCATTGACAAAGACGACCTTTTCGGCACGGGGATACTGTTCAGTCAACTGCCATTCGATCTTTTTTCCAAATCCTGTAATGTTCTTTTTTGTGCATAGGCAAATCTACACCCGGATAAAGGAACGGTGAAAAAAGATACACGCTGTTCGATTGCGAATATACTGATAATCCTCGTATTGGACGCTATTGTTTTTTAGAGCGAGCGTCATTGAGAAAGTCCTTAAAAATTGCACCAGCTTTTTTCTGTGCAGACAACAGGATAAGCAGAGTAATAGGGGCGACTGTAAACAGCGAGAATGTTTTCCTTTGCTATGCCCATATTCACACCTTAACAATGATTTTACCTATCCCTCGAAAGGGGATTTTTTATTGCCTCGGCACTTGAAAACGGTCAAGTGCCGAGGGCTTTTTTGTTTTTAAATACTGAACGAAATATCAACTCCGGTTTCGTCCGAAACTCTGATATTGTCGATTATCGCGACAGCTACATCGTGCTTTTCATCAACGGTCAATTCGTCCCAATGCGCTAACGGCTCTGCAAGCGGAGAAGTGTCGATTGCTTTCTTTTTACGCTCACGGGTATTCAGCTTGTCCTCGGTCTCGGACTTTCTCGCATGAAGCTCCTTGACGCGCTTCTGAATATAATCTAATAAGACTTCATCAGCATCCGCGAGTTTGTCCATTAACTTGTGGATTTCTCCGTCCATTCTCGCAATATCAGATTTGAGCTTTTCCGTTTCATTGTCGTGACGCTCCTGCTCGTTCTTCATTATCGTGAGGGTTTCCAAACGCTTTTTCATTGCGTCATAAACGATGCTTTCAAGATCATCGGGACGAACAGTTTTAATCGACCGAGAAACACAACCTGTTGCGTTATACGCACCTGAGTCGCGGTAATATCTCCACTGTTTAGTATGACTTGCATTCCAGTTATAATAAACATGAAGTGAATAACCGCAGTGCGCGCATTTTACAAGACCTACGAGCCACGAATTGGTTGAACTGCCGTTGTTAGGAATCATGAGATTATGTTCCTTTTTATCCTGCACCGCAAGCCAAACATCTGAACTTACAAGCCCCTCGTGATATGCTACCTTGACGAAATATCCGCCCTCCTGATGCTTATGGATAAACAATCCATGAATGCCGTCATAAGCTTCAACATCATCAATAAGGTGATAACCCTTGCTCAGCAGATACTTGTAAACCTCAACATCTGCGCGAACATAAAGCGGACTTCTTAACAGCTTGCTGAGCTGCTATCCGTCCATTACAGATATATCGCGCTCCGGAGAGCATGACGGGCGAGATGTATCAACCGCGTTTTCCCTGAAATAGTCGATAACATCTTTGAGCGAAACATCGGGCTTTTGATAAAGTTCGTAGGCGATCTGAATTACATTCGCCCTGTCTGACGGAACAAGCACCGATCCGGTCTTACCGTTAATCGTGCGGCGTTCGGGTTCGTACCCGTAGTAACGCTTGCCGCCCTGATAGAAGCCTGTTTCCATTGCTCTTGTAACATAAGCATCCGCAACTCTCGCGGCTATCGTTTCACGCTCAAACTCCGCAAAGTTCAGAAGATTATTCCTCATCATTCTGCCCTCTTTGGTTTCCGTGTTAAACGGCTCGGAGAGTGATATAACGCCCACCCCGTACTTGTCAAGCTCGTCTGTGATGTTGAGATATTCACGCATATTGCGGCTGAAACGGTCATACTTCTTAACGATTATTTTGTCGATAAGTCCGTTTCTTGCGTCGGTCATCATCTGCTGAAATGCGGGACGGTGTGCGATGTCCTTTCCCGATTTACCGTCATCACAATAAATGCGGTAACTGTCTTTTGATAATTTACCTCCGTTCTCTAAATAGCGTATGCAGTCGGCTTTCTGCGAATCAATAGGCAGGGAGTTATTACCCTTGTCCTTGTCACTCACCGAGCGGCGTACATAAATTGCTGTGATCTTCTTCATAATATCAGCCTCCATAAAAGTTAGCCGATAGTACGATACTTTTTACATATTATAGTATAGCACTATCGGTTGAAAATTTCAAGTAGTAAAGTGTAAAATTTTATAATTTCTTGTACCACCGCCCCGAAACAGGGCGATGGTTTTGACTATGCTGCGTCCGTGCTGTCCTGTTTCGGCGGCTTGGGCTTCAGCACATCATAAAGATGATTTATCTTCTGCTGCTTAACGACTTCCGAAACATCTTCCGGTAAATTGATAGTTACTTTTATTTCGGCTGACGCATTGGTTTCTTTTGTGGTATTTAAGGTGAGTTCATTTCTGATCATTGATCCTCCAATCTGAAAAAATGCATTTTCTTGTCCCATAACTTTTTGTTGATTTTCTATGTCCGTTGTGCTATAATGGTATAAGTTGAATTACTGGCGGCGAGGTGAGATAAATGGATAGATGCGATTTCAGTTCCGTGTGCAGAACGATATTGGACAGCGCTACTCTAAATCAAGTGGAGTTTCTTGAAAATCTCTTTGATGACTATGCAAGGGCAAATTTGTTCTTTTTCAATGCGGGATTATCTAACCGCTGGCTGCGAGGATTAAAGCCGTTAAGCTCTGCTATCATCAAGTATTACAAAGCTGATGATAAAGCGGATAATTTGATGCGTAATTTCAACAAATCCATAATGCCGCAAATCTGCGACTATAATAATCTCACGAACGCCCTGCACGATCTTGTGCTGAATGATGTGAGCATTTCCGATGATTCCAAAAAAGAATTGCTCGGTTATTATCCCTGCGACAGTAAATCAGAAGCCGTGGAGTTTATCTGCAACATTCTTATATTCGCTATGTCGCGTCCGTTCGTTACCCGTGATACAAAGATTATTGAGAAGCATACATCCTCCGGTGCGTTATCGCTTATCGTTTCCGAACGTATATTTGGTGCGGAAATTCCTGTGCCGTGCAAGCATTTTTCGGGAAGGAACAAAGAGCTTGCAGAGCTGCATGATATTCTGTCCGAAAACAATAAGGGTTCGTGAACGGTATCGGCGGCATTGGCAAGAGTGAGTTTGTGAAAGCATTTGCGCGGGATTACAGAAAAGACTTCACAAACATTCTTTATTTCAACTACGACACCGATCTGAAAAATCTTATCACCGATATTGACTTTTCGGATGACCGTCCGGAAGATAGCGACGATGAAAAGTTCAAGCGGCATAACCGTTATCTGCGCTCACTCAAAGATGATACTCTGATAGTGATCGACAACTTCGATACAACTGCGTCCGATGAGGAATTGCTTGATGTGGCGATGAAGTATAAATGCAAAGTGATATTCACCACACGAAGCAAGCTCTCGTTGAAGCTGTATACTTTTATGCGGGTGCTTTTCAGCATTTTCAAAAAGAATTCAGTTTTGCCGAAACCGCTGGCTGACTGCTTGCTGTTCCAAAGTGCAAGCTCTGAATCAGACAAGCGAATCGCAAACTGATTGTTGCGCTTACGCGCTACTGCATTTTTCGATAATCATTCCTCCAATCATTTCATCTTTGGAGCGTTAGCTCCATTTTTTTCGCTGCTCCTGCGGCGCTTTCACGGTCGCCCAAGCGACCGCATTTTGGGGTAGGTCTCGGGAGGGCGCTCCCTCCTGAGCAGGTAGTACCGCGCAGTCTATGCAAAGCCCGCCATTAGTCGGGATTTGTATAGCCAGCGGTGCTACCTGCCTATCGCCTC
>CAMVGH010000139.1 GCA_947166945.1 uncultured Clostridia bacterium | reverse complement strand
ATTATAAAGTGATTTTTGCCGGCTGCACGGGATCTCTTGATCTTTTCTGCCACATCATTGAGATCATAAGGCATTTCCGTGGTAATGATAGCGGTGGCGCCGCACGCAATACCAGTATTGAGAGCGATATAACCCGCTCTTCTTCCCATTACTTCAACAACAGAGCATCTGTCGTGTGAACTTGCGGTATCGATCAGCTTGTCTATTAACTCCATAGCGGTATTCATAGCCGTATCATAGCCGATGGTATATTCTGTCATAGCTATATCATTGTCTATGGTACCCGGCAGACCTATACACGGTATTCCTTCTGCCGAAAGATCGGCAGCACCTCTGAACGAACCGTCGCCGCCTATAACTACAATACCGTCTATCCCATGCTCGACACAGGTCTGCTTAGCTTTCAGAACACCGGCTTTTTCTTTGAATTCAAGACATCTCGCGGTATAGAGTACAGTACCGCCGCGCTGGATTATATCGGAAACACTTGTGATATCCAGGGGGCGTATATCTCCGTTAATAAGACCGTTATAACCTCTGTAGATACCTACGACCTCGATCCCCTTCTGGATAGCCGATCTTACTACCGCTCTTACTGCGGCATTCATTCCCGGCGCATCTCCGCCGCTTGTTAAAACACCGATTTTTTTAATCATCTTCAAATCCTCCGTTTATATCGGCAGGAAACTGACTAAAATTCCTGCACACATAATATTATTTTATCCTAATTATCTGAAATCGTCAAGAGAATTTTTTGTGAAAACCACATATTTTGCAATAATATGACTATTTTCACAAAAAATCTTTATTTTTTTTGACATCTTTTTATAAGCAGGCGTGCATATCATTGTAAATCAGGAACATATTATTTATTTCTCAATTCATCGGCAAGCCTGGTTATTCTTTCGAACCGATGATTAACGCCGCTCCTGCTTATCACAGGTTCTGCAAGTTTTCCGAGATCGCGAAGTGACATATCCGGATTGTTGATCCGGAGTTCAGCAATTTCTCTGAGTTCATCAGGCAGATTTTCCATTCCCAGCCTGTCCGATATGAGTCTGATATCCTCGATCTGTTTTGCAGATGCTTTGACAGTACGATCGATATTTGCAGTCTCGCAGTTTACGGAACGATTTATATTGCTGCGGACTTCCTTGATTATCTTGATGTTCATTATCTCCATGGCACACTGCATCGCGCCCATATATGTAAGTATATCGGATATGCTTTCGCTGTTTTTGCTGTACAGAAAAGAATTGTTCCCCCTGTGTGAGAGATTGATCTCCATACCATGTTCTGTCATAAGCCGGAGCAATTCATCACACTTTTCTGAAGTTGACGGATAAAACTCAAGATGATATCCTGCTTTCTGAACATAAACATTTCCGCAGGTAATAAAAACTCCGCGGAGAAACATTCCAACCTGTTCATCAGTCTCACCGGTAAGTAACGTGTTTATTTCCGGAGACAGATAACCGTATAATGTCTGTAATCCGAGATCGTGAATGTTTATGCAGTAATTCACGCTGTTCCTGTTTTTCAGTTCAAGGAACTCGATTTTTTTTTGCGGAAGTTGTTTTTTAACAAAAAAAGCTGTTTTCCGGTCATGTGTGATATAGCTGCAATTGCCCCGGAAACCATAAATAAGACCGTAACGCAGAGATTCTTTCGCGTTATCCGACACTTCGCATTCACACAATTCATTTTTTACTTCTATGGAAAACGACATAAATCACCGCCGATCTTTCTGTGCATCTCTATGCAGCACATGAACATTATACCCGATATTTTTCAGATATTCATTTGTGAGTTCCGCAAATGTTACGCTTCTGTGTTTTCCGCCGGTACATCCGAATGCTATTACCAACTGGCTTTTGCCTTCCGATATGTATTTCGGAACGAGAAATCCTAACATATCAAACAGCTTGTCCCGAAAATTTTCAGAGACTTGCGAATCCATTACATAATCCCGTACTTCCTTGTCTTCCCCGGTCTTATGCTTCAGTTCCGGTACATAGAACGGATTAGGCAGAAATCTTACATCAAAAACGAGGTCCGCTTCATCCGGGACCCCATACTTAAAGCCGAACGACATACAGCATATAGACATACTGTCGGCTATATTGTCCATAAACATTTTAAGCAAAGTTTCCTTGAACTTTGACGTTGTGGTATAGCTGGAATCAATATAATAGTCTGCTTTTTCCCTGATCGGAAGGACAATGTCAAATTCCTTTTTTATTGCTTGCTCAAGATCTTCACCGCACTGATCATAAAGAGGATGCTTTCTTCTGGTCTCTTTGTATCTTCTGCGTACTACATCTTTGTCCGCATACAGAAAAAGAATTTTGATATCCATACCTTCCGCACGCATTTCACTGATTTTTTCCCAGAACTGCATAAAAAGCTCGCCTATCCGTATATCGACTACTACAGCGACCTTACGTATCGAGGAATTATCCTTGTATAGTTCAGCAATATCAGGAATAAGCTGCGGCGGCATATTGTCAATGCAGAAATATCCGATATCTTCCAGTACATTTGCCGCACTTGATTTTCCGGAACCGGAAACGCCGGTCACGATCACAAATTCCATTTTTACCCCATTTTTATCAGCTCACACTCGAGCTGAATGCCCGAGTCGGCATATACCTTTTCTTTTATATCATCTATTATTCTGCACACGTCATCGCATGTAGCGCCGCCCCTGTTTATAACAAATCCGCTGTGTTTTTCGCTCACCTGCGCCCCTCCCACTACATAACCTTTCAGCCCGCTGTCCTGTATCAGTCTGGCTGCGAACGCTCCGTCTGGACGTTTGAATGTACTGCCTGCACTGGGATATTCGAGCGGTTGTTTATCACGGCGTCTCTGCATTATATCATTCATCTTTGCCGCGATCTCATCTTTTACACCGGGTCCAAGTTCAAAGCAGACAGAAAGTATTATCCTGTCTGTTCCTGTGAAAATACTGTGACGGTAGGAAAGCTGCATTTCTTCCTTACCCATGCGTTTTATACTGCCGTCCGTATCAAGATAATCACAGTACAGAACAACATCTTTCATCTCACCGCCAAATGCACCCGCGTTCATGTAAAGACCGCCGCCGGCAGAACCGGGTATCCCGTATGCAAATTCCATTCCTGTAAGACTTTCATTTTTAGCCGTATTACAGATTCTGGTGAGGGATGCGCCTGCATCGCAGATAAGATCATTCCCTTCCCTGCGTACAGAATTATAGTCTCCCCCCGCAATAATAACGACACCTCTCAGCCCGTCGTCCGAAACCAGAATATTCGTACATTTTCCCAGAAAGTAATACCGAATACCTTTTTCACGGCACTCCGATACGATCTCACATATACATTCAGCCGAATTCGGTACAACAATTACATCACATACGCCTCCGATGTTAAACGAGGTATATGGTGCAATAATTTCATTGTAGCTTATCCTTGCTCCATGTTTTTTTGCGATATCCGCTATTGAACCGTATTCCAAAGCCTGTTCCTCCGCATATCTTTATGTAATCTACCCTATTATAAAGTATATAAGTATGCGGCGCCGATTATGCCGGCATCATTTCCGAGTTTGCAGATATCCAGTTTGGTAGAGCTTTCAGGATCGATACAGTAACATTCTTCCTTGATATATCTGATAAGCGGGTCCGTAAGATTGGCTCCCTCTTTGCAGATACCGCCGCCTATCAGCAGCAGCTCCGGCTGGAAAATATTGACCATATTGGTCAGTCCGCAGCCAAGGTAATTGATATATTTGTTTACCACATCGGTTGCGGTCTTGTCACCGGCACGGAACCCGTCAAATGCAGTCTTTCCGTCAACATTGGATATATCACCGCCTGTGATCTCCCACATTTTGGTTGCCTTGTCTTCCTGCATAGCTTCTTTTGTGAAGTTTATGAGAGCTGTCGCCGAGGAATAAGCTTCAAAGCAGCCTTTTCTTCCGCAGGAGCACTGTCTTCCATTGTACTCTATAACAGTATGTCCTACTTCGCCTCCGCAGAAATTGAATCCTGTGTAGATCTTTCCGTCAAGGATTATCCCTCCGCCAACACCGGTTCCCAGTGTGATGACCACCACATTCTTATATCCCTTGCCCGCTCCGTTGACAACTTCACCGAATGCTGCCGCGTTTGCGTCATTCTCGACATAGATATGTTTGCCGAGTTTCTTTTCAAGTATCTCTCCGAGCGGGAAATTATTGAATCCAAGATTATTTGAATAAAGTACAACGCCGGTATTGCGGTTTGCAGTGCCGGGAGTACCGATACCTATACTGTTCACATCGGAAAGCTGTATCTTAGCTTCATCGCATGCTATACGCACTCCTTCGGCTATACTTTCAGCGATCTCCTCACCCGGCCGCGGAAGGTTCGTCTTTATATTGGACTTTCCGACTATGTTGTAATTTTCGTCAACTACACCTACTTTGATATTTGTTCCTCCGAGATCAATACCTACATTATACATTGTCTTTTTCCTTTCCTGTGCGCTTGCCGCGTTCTTTCAGATAACCGAGGAATCTATCCTCGGAAGTGTTTATTATAAGTTCTTCGGGAAATCCGATCTCCCCGAGCAGCTTTTCTGCCGGTCCGAACTGTCCTATATGAGTATAGAAATGTGCATCGGAATTTACAATTATACGCGTCCCGTATTTCATGCAACATTCAAGAATCTTCTTGTATCTGTCACAGGATACCTGTGCGCGTTCCAATCTGCATACATTCACTTCGATAAGCCTGCCGCTTTCACCGCACGCTTTTATCACCTCATCAAAATCGTAATCAAATTTAGGCGACTCTGAGTGGCAGATCACATCAACATAAGGATTTTTCAGCACATTCAGATATGCTTCGGTATGTACCGTCTTGACAGATGGTGTAAATGTCTGAACGTGAAACGAAACATTCACCCATTCAAGAATACTGTAATATATATTCTCCGCTCCAACCGGTATATCAATGCTCCCGTCGGTACCGATAATATTTGCTTCTATTCCTTTGATGATCCGTACATCGTAAAGATATTCGGGCAGGATCTTCAGATTTTCAAAATGCCATGTATCAGGGGCGTCCTGCATCTTCACTCCGTGATCTGTCATGCCGAGATATTTTATCCCATGCTCCGATGCCCATTTTGCGTTTTCCGTGACGGTACTGTATGCATGAGTGGAAGCAACGGTATGCGTATGCATATCGGCTATAAATTTAATACTGTTAGATCGTTTCAATTCTTTTGTCCTGTTCTTTATACGCGATCAGATATCGTACTTTGTGACCGTGTCGGCGCCTTCCATACTGAGGCCGAGATTGTCAAGCAGATCCTGCGCGGCGTTATAGCCCATTTTCTTCTGTCTGTTGTTCATCGCGGCAACTTCAAGAATGACAGCGAGATTACGTCCGGGCTTTACCGGTATTGTAAGATAAGGCACCTTGACACCGAGAATCGACATATAATGGTTATCCATACCCATTCTGTCATATATCTTTTCGGGGTTCCACGGTTCTATTTCTACGACCATATCAATTTTTTCCGCAACTTTTACAGCGCCCATACCGAAAAGCTGTCTTACATTGATGATACCGATACCGCGAAGTTCGAGGAAATGTCGTATGTTATCGGGAGAGCTTCCCACAAGCGTGATATTTGATGTCTTACGTATTTCCACCGCGTCATCAGCTACAAGTCTGTGACCGCGTTTTACAAGCTCTATGGCTGTCTCACTCTTGCCGACACCGCTGTCGCCGAGTATCAGAACGCCTTCGCCGTATATCTCGATCAGTACACCGTGCCTTGTGATACGAGGTGCAAGGTTAAGATTAAGGAAAGCGATAAGTTTCGCCATAAATGCTGATGTACTGTCGTGGCTCCTGAGAACGGAAACTTCATATTTTTCACCGAGCGGGACAAACTCCGGGAACGGATCAAGCCCACGGGCAATAACTATTGCCGGAGGTTTCTGCTGAAAAAGAGTCTCAAAAGACTGACGCCGTTCTTCCTCTGTTCTGTGATCCATAAAAGCATATTCGGATTTACCGAGTATCTGAATACGGGAATTGTCAAAATATTCATAAAATCCGCCGAGCTGAAGTCCGGGACGGTTGACATCATTGCTGTATATTTTGATCTCCTCGGGTTTCTTTGGACAATAAATCGTTTCAAGCTCATTTTCCCGGATAATACGGTCGAGCGATACCGAAAACTCCTGCGGCATAAACATATTTCCTTTCAAGATGTAGTAAACCTGTAAGCTATGAAGAACTTACAGAATATGTGTTTTCTACACATACAAATATATTATACTATATTTCAATAAAGATTTCAATTGTTTTTGACGATTTTTTGCAAATTTTTTAACTTTTTCAGTAAACAAAAAGTGTCCCCCGACATTTTACCTATGTCGGGGGGGCTGTCTTTATTCACCAAATCTGAACCAGTCGAAATCGAACTTGCTTCCGGGCATAAATACAAAAGAAACATCATTCTTTCCGGCTATAGTTTCGAGCGGGAAGCCTTGTTCCGCATAATCATAGGACTGTGAAAACTCAAGAAGCTGTGTATGCTGTTCACCGTCCGTACCGGTATAACGCAGCTGTATCGGATTCAGGGCATTTACAGTTCTGCCGCACACTGTTATACGCGTCGTACCTTTTCCGAAATCAAGTCCCTTGAATGTTAGTAAAACATTATTTCCTATATCGATGACCCGGGAACCTTCTTCTTTGTAGTCATCTCCGTAGATTTCGTCGTTGTCGGCGGCATTTATATGCTCAAACGCACGGTTGATCGGAACAAACTCAAATCCTCCGAATACAGCGTTCTTTTCAGTTACAAACGCTATATTCTCTGTACCGCGCATACGTTCCGGAAGCTTGAATTCCTGCGGAGCGAAGTTATTCCAGAGTCCGTTATTTCTGAACTCGAATACAGAGATGAGCCTTCCTCCGTTGTCAGGATCGCCGCGCCACATCTCTACCGGTACCATATCATAATCATTCACACCGCAGCTAAGCTGTATGGTATCGGTCCCGGTCTTACCAAAATCGATGTTTTCAAACCCTATGACAAGTCTTTCTCCACCAGTACGGACCGTGTAGGGTAGCTCGGAGCCCCGCCGCAGGAAAACAGCCCCCGGCCGAAGATGAACAGCAAAACCAGAATGCCGAGGATGGAAACACCCCCGCCGCGTCTGACGGCCGTCCTTCTGACGGGCGGACGGGTCTCGCGGAGCGGTTCGGGCTTCGGGACAAAATTGCCGGGCTTGCCCGGACCGACCGGGCCGGTGCCGAGGCCCTGTTCCTTTTTGTGTATGGGATCGGCCTTGCCGGTCACGTTTCTCTTCCTGCCGGTCGGGCGATTGTTAGGATCCATTGCTGTTCTCCTTTATGAGAATAGTTTTTTCAGATTCAGCGCGGCGGATTTGAGCTCGTTCTTGCTGTAGGAATTGTTCCTGTCCGCGAGAACAGCCGCGACGGCGGAGCGGGCGTCCAGGCCCTGCATCATCGCATCCACCAGCATGGCCTCGGGAGAGACCAGATGCTCGTCCTTCTGATAGCGGTAATCCTCGCAGAGCTCGAGAACCAGGGCGTACTCGCCTTTTTCATAGTTCCCCTTCCGGAGGAGCTGTTCCTTCACCTCTTCGGGCGTGCCGCGAAAGCTCATCTCGTGCAGCTTGGTCATGTCGTTCATCAGGCAGACGCTGCAGCGGGCCCCGGCGTCGATCAGAAAGTCCATGAGGCCCATGATGCGCCGCGGCGACTCGTAGAGCGCAAAGGTCGCCGTGGTGCGGTCCCGCCGCATGGTGTCCAGCAGGCGGAGGCGGTCGGCATTCTCGCGCGGGAAGAAGCCGAGAAAGGCAAAGCTGGAGAGATCAAAGCCGGAGACGGAGAGGGCGTTGACGGCGGCACAGCAGCCCGGAACCCCGACCACGCGGATGCCCTCGCCGACGGCGGCGCGGATCAGCTCGTTGCCGGGGTCGGAGATGCAGGGCGTACCGGCATCGGTGATGACGGCGACGGATCTGCCCGCCTTCAGCTCGGTAATGAACCAGGCGGCCTTGCCGTGCTCGTTGAACTTATGGTTCGAAACCAGGCGGTTTCGGATGCCCAGCTTGTTGAGCAGCACCATGGAGCGCCGGGTGTCCTCGGCCGCGATCAGATCGGCCTCTTCCAGAATCTTTCTGCCGCGGGGCGAAAGATCCGCCGAATTGCCGATGGGCGTCGCAACAATATACAGAATGCCGTAATCCAGAGCCCGTCACTCCCTTCCGGGACGATTATAGCGAATTTCCCCTGCATTCACAAGTTTTTTGTGAAAAAATATTTTAGCTCTTCTCATTCCGCCGAAAATATGGTAACATGGTTACAGGGCTATCCCCCACCTCAGGAAAGGAGTTTTTGAGATGAAGTTTACTTTCGCAGAGAAAAAAATGGATTCTTCTGAAGATCTTCGCGCATATGCCACCAAAAAGATCTCGAAGCTGGACCGGTTTTTCAAAACCGAGGGTGAGGCCTTCGTAACCTTCAGCCTGGAGCGCGGCCGCTTCCGCGCCGAGATTACCATCCACAACAACGGCACCTACTACCGCGCCAGCGAGCTGACCAGCGACATGTACGCCTCGGTGGATTCCGCCGTCGCGACGATCGAGCGCCAGATCCGCAAGAACAAGACCCGCCTGGCCAAGAACCTGCGCGAGGGCGCCGTGGAGCGCGAGGTGCAGGAGC
>CAMVGH010000138.1 GCA_947166945.1 uncultured Clostridia bacterium | reverse complement strand
CATAATCCAGGGTCTGCATAAGCTCAACGGCTCTATCGCTGCCTTTGCGCGCTCCTGCTTCAACTTTGCGCTCGATACGAAGCAGGATATCTGGTTCGCTACAAAGGATACCATTTCCAAGCAGTACGACCACACATTCAAGGATATCTTCGCGGAGATATTTGAAACCGAATACAAGTCGAAGTTTGAAGCTGCGGGCATTGAATACTTCTATACCCTCATCGACGACGCGGTAGCAAGAGTGGTTCGCTCACAGGGCGGCTACATCTGGGCCTGCAAGAACTATGACGGTGATGTTATGTCCGATATGGTCGCTACAGCTTTCGGAAGCCTCGGTATGATGACTTCCGTGCTGGTATCCCCGTCCGGCGTTTATGAATATGAGGCAGCTCACGGCACCGTTACCCGTCATTATTACAAGCACCTCAAGGGTGAAGAGACTTCCACCAACTCGGTGGCTACGATATTTGCGTGGACAGGCGCTCTGAAAAAGAGGGGCGAGCTGGACGGCATACCGGAGCTGTCGGCATTCGCGGAAAAACTCGAAAAAGCTACCGTACAAACTATCGAAGAGGGCGTCATGACCGGCGATCTGTATGTTCTGTCCACACTTCCCGACAAGAAAAAAGTGAATACCGAACAGTTCCTCGACGAGATAAATATTAGACTTCAGGCAACAGTATAAAGACCGAAAACAACGGTTTGACGCTCTGCGCAGACACGATCGGCTGCAAAGTGAGGAGCAATAACTATGTCAAAGAGTGAAAAGATCTCAAATTCCGTTATCCGCAGGCTCCCGAGATATTACAGATTTCTCGGTGAACTGCTTGCGGAGGGAGTAAGCAAGATCTCATCAAGAGAGCTTGCGGAAAGAATGAATGTCACCGCGTCACAGATAAGGCAGGATCTCAACTGCTTCGGCGGCTTCGGACAGCAGGGTTACGGCTACAATGTGTCCGAACTCAAAGATGAGATAGGCACTATCCTCGGAGTGGATAAGAAACACGGTGCCGTGCTGATCGGTGCCGGAAACCTCGGAAGAGCGCTTGCCCGTCATCTCGATTATGAGAACTACGGATGCAGCCTCTGCGGGATATTCGATACCGACCCTGCCGCGGTCGGACTTGAGCTCGGTCAGCTCACAGTGTCCTCAATGGACGATATAGAGGAATTCTGTCATGAGAACCACCCGCTTATAGCCATACTCTGCATACCCAAAGAAGCGGCTCCGGATGTATGCCGGAAACTTGCGGCACTCGGTGTTAAGGGATTCTGGAATTTCTCATACTATGATGTGAGCCTTGAGGGACTTGAGAACGTGAAGATCGAGAATGTCCATCTCGGCGACAGTCTCATGGCGCTGTGCTACGGACTGAATAACGACGATAAGGAACAATAATGAACAACCCCGCCGTTCGGATTTCGAAGGTTTCTTTTATGCGCGCATCGTGCGCGCCTTTGGAAACCTTCTTTACTACATCCTGTAGTTGAAACGGCGGGGTTGTTTTATTGTCCGTACAGGAATATCAGAAACGCACGGTGACTTATTTCAGCGAAGCGAATACGCTGTCGGCAAAGTCAGCGAGAACATTGCCGGCACTTTCGATGTTGCCGGAGTCTCCGAGCTGAGTGAAAGCAGGATTGATCGGGAGCTGTGCCACGCTCTTTATGCCGAACTTCTCCGCGGTCTCCTCAATGTGGCTGTTTCCGTAGATATAGTGCTTCTTGCCGCACTGATCGCACTCGAACCAGCTCATATTCTCCACTATGCCGAGTACGGGAATATTCATCATTCCCGCCATTTTTACCGCCTTTTCCACGATCATACCGACAAGTTCCTGGGGGCTTGTAACGACGATTATGCCGTCAACAGGCAGCGACTGGAATACAGTGAGCGGTACATCGCCTGTTCCGGGAGGCATATCCACGAACATATAATCCACTTTGTCCCAGATGCAGTCCGACCAGAACTGTTTTATTACACCGGCAATGACGGGTCCGCGCCATACTACCGGGTCTGTTTCGTTTTCGAGAAGCAGGTTCACCGACATTATGCGTACTCCCGACGCCGACTGTGACGGGAGCAGCGCGTCTTCGGTACCCTGTGCGCGTTCACGTATGCCGAACAGCTTAGGGATAGAGGGTCCTGTCACGTCCGCGTCAAGCACGGCAGTATCAAGTCCTTTTCTTCGTGCGGCATTAGCCATAAGCGCCGTCACAAGCGACTTTCCGACGCCTCCCTTGCCGGATACGACGGCTATCACCTTTTTTACGTCCGACAGTTCATGCTGAGGAGCGATCAGGCTCTCAGCGGTGCGCGACGAACAGTTTGCCCCGCAGGTCTCACAGTTGTGTGTACATTCTTCACTCATTTTTGTTTCCTCCGTTTTTATCGTTTATCTCATTTATTTCCTTTATGTCGTCGAACATTCCCGCAAGTGCGCTGTCAAGTTCCTCGTCCGACAGCCGGAGCTTCATATCGGCACCGGTATTCACTGGGACGGGCATCTCCGGCTCTCTGCGTACCCGGGAGCTCTGCACTTTGGCCGTCGCTGCGAGCATAAGCTTTGACGGAGCTATCTTCGCCGCCGCCGCAGTGAGCTTCGCGTATATTTTCGGAACTATTATCAGCTGTCCGTCAAACATCTTGTCTATCGCGTATTCGGCAGCTTCCATCTCGTCGATGCCCTCTACCGCGAATTCCGCACCCGCCACATCATTGAATTCGGTTTTTACCGGCCCCGGGCAGAAAGCGCCTATATAAACATTTGACTTCTCCGCACGAAGCTCCTCATATATAGCCTTTGTCAGCTGCAAAACGTAGTTTTTGGACGCATAATATGACGAGAACCACGGTCCTGCCATAAACCCCGCAAGAGAAGCGGTATTCAGGATATAGCCGTGTCCGCGTTTCACGAATTTCTGCAGGAACAGCTTCGTGAGGATATGCACAGCCTTTATATTGACATCTATCATTTCAAGTTCGCGTTCGAGATCGGTCTCGGTGAATTTTCCGAATACCCCGAAACCCGCGTTGTTGATGAGAATGTCTATCCTTGCCTGCTCTGTCTCCTCGAAAAGAGCGATACACTCTTCCGTTTTTGACAGATCATGCGGGAGCACCTTGACCCGCACGCCGTATTCAGCCGTAAGCTCCTTTTTCAGTTCAACAAGTCTCGGACGGCGGCGTGCCACCAGCACAAGATCGAATCCGCGTTTTGCGAGTATCTTTGCAAAAGAGCGTCCCAGTCCCGAGCTTGCGCCCGTTATCAATGCTATCATAAATTTTCCTCCGTGATGATTTTTATAAGTTCGTAAAGATCTTCAGTCGCGGATAATTTTCCGTACATTCCGCGGTATTTCGCCGCGTTCGGCATTCCTTTAAGATAAAATGCCGCCTGCGCCCGTGCTTCTTTCATGCCGGTATATTCCCCCTTGCACTTAACAAGCAGCTCAATGTGCTCCCGCATTACCGAGAGCCGTTCTTCAAGTGTCGGCGGAGACTGAGGCTCTCTGCCCTCATAATAGTCGTTGATATCCCGGAACAGCCACGGGTTCCCGTAAGCTCCGCGGGCGATCATGACCAGATCACAGCCTGTTGTGCGGTACATCTCTTCACAGCTTTCCACACTGTCGATATCGCCGTTGCCGATCACCGGTATTTTCACTGTTCGTTTCACGGCGGCTATCACTTTGCGGTCTGCTTTCCCGCTGTACATCTGAGTTTTCGTGCGTCCGTGGACAGCTACCGCAGCCGCTCCGCATTCTTCCGCTATATGTGCTATCTCGCAGGCATTGATGTGCTCCGCGTCCCAGCCTGCCCGTATCTTCACAGTTACCGGAACGTGTGCGGCTTTCACCAGTGCCTCAACCATTTTCCCGAACAGTACAGGGTCTTTCATAAGCGCACTGCCCGCTCCGTTTCCGGCAACTTTCGGAACAGGGCATCCCGCGTTCAGGTCGATTATATCCGGAGAGTATCGTTCCGCGATCTCCACAGCGCCCGCCGCAAATTCCGGCTCACACCCGAAAAGCTGTACTGCCGCAGGGCGTTCCGGCTCCGTCAGCGCCAGCAGTTCCGCTGTCTTTCTGTCGCTGTAGCAAAGACCTTTGCAGCTTGCCATTTCACCCACGGCATACGCAGCTCCGAACCGCTTCATCACCGTCCGGAACGCAGTGTCGGCAATGCCCGCCATGGGTGCCAGTGCTGCCGTCTTTTTTATTTTTACATTTCCTATGCTGATATATTCCATTTTCGGTCAATTAAAAATCAATTCCGCAATTACCGCGTTTGAGACAATGAACCCCTCTGCGGTAAGTCTTATCCCGCGTTCCGTGATATCCACGAGCTTTACCGGCAGCTTCCGTGCATTTTTCAGCAGATTTTCCGCTTTCCCGAATCGTCCCGCTTCTGTGAACGTCAGACCCTCCGAAAGCCGGAGTTTCAGCATGGCGTATTCCTCCCAGCCGCCCGCATTGTCATCGGTGAGCACCGTCTTCTGCGTTTTTGCCCCGATAAACCCGTCTGTATCCGGCGGAACGCGGAACCGGCTTCCCTTATAATACGAATGTGCGGCTGCGCCTATCCCTATATATTCCTCACAGCGCCAGTATTTCAGATTATGCCGGCACTCAAATCCCGGCACCGCGAAATTGCTGATCTCATACTGCCTGTACCCCAGCTCTCCGAGGACCTTCACGGTATGGAGATACAGTCCGGCGATACGGTCATCGTCCGGCAGAGCAAGTTCCATTCCCGCGAACGTGGTATTCTCCTCCACTTTCAGTATATAAGCCGAGATATGCTTTACACCGAGCTTATGCAGCTGTTCAGCGGTCCGCGATATCTTATCTTCGTCCTGTCCCCGCAGTCCGATCATCATATCAGCCGAAATATTATCTGTCCCGTTTTTGCTGAGGCGTCCGACGGCATCCCGCACCTGTGCGGGGGTATGACGGCGACCGAGGAACACAAGTTCGTCATCGTGCATTGACTGCACACCGAGTGACACACGGTTCACGCCTGCCGCAGCGAGCATTTCCGCAGTTCTTTCCGTGACGGCGCAGGGATTGGCTTCGACCGTGATCTCTGCCCCCGGCTCAGTTTCCGCGGCTTTCAGTATGTCCCTGATATGCTCATACAGAAGTATAGGGGTACCGCCGCCGAAATACACGGTATCATAATGTTCGCCGTAATGCTGTACATTGCGTATCACTGCCGTTGCGTATTCCCGCGCCTGTTCCCGGGAATATCTCACCGAATAAAAATCACAGTACGGGCATTTTGACAGGCAGAACGGTATATGGATATAAAGTCCGATGCTGTCACTCATCGTCAAGTTTGAGAACAGCCATGAAGGCTTCCTGCGGTACTTCTACGGTTCCGAGCTGGCGCATACGCTTTTTGCCTTCCTTCTGCTTTTCGAGCAGCTTTTTCTTACGTGTTATATCGCCGCCGTAGCACTTGGCAAGCACGTCCTTTCGCATAGCCTTGATAGTCTCGCGGGCGATTATCTTACCGCCTACCGCTGCCTGTACAGGTACCTCGAAGAGCTGACGCGGTATGTGCTCCTTGAGACGTTCTGTTATCTTGCGGGCACGGGGATAGGCACTGTCCGCGAATACGATGAACGACAGCGCGTCCACCACATCTCCGTTGAGCAGGATATCGAGCTTCACCAGTTTTGACGGCACAAATCCCCTGAACTCATAATCATAGCTCGCGTAACCGCGGGTGCGGGATTTCAACGCGTCGAAAAAGTCATATACAATCTCATTCAGCGGCAGATCATAGTGCAGATCCACACGGGTCTTGTCAAGATACTTCATATCCCTGAATATCCCGCGGCGCTGCTGGCATAGTTCCATTATGTTGCCTACATAGTCGGACGGAGCGTAAACGTGCGCTTCCACCATCGGCTCGTATGCCTGCTTTATCTCCGACGGATCGGGGAAGTTCATGGGGTTGTCAATGAATATCGTCTCACCGCTCATCTTGTCTATCTGATATACAACCGAAGGTGCTGTGGTTATCAGATCGAGGTTGTACTCGCGTTCAAGCCGCTCCTGTATTATTTCCATGTGCAGGAGTCCCAGAAATCCGCAGCGGAAACCGAAGCCGAGGGCTATCGAAGTCTCCGGTTCAAATGTTAGGGAGGCGTCGTTCAGCCGCAGCTTTTCCAGCGCGTCACGCAGATCTCCGTATTTGGAACCGTCCGCGGGATATACGCCGCTGAATACCATAGGATTCACGTTGCGGTAGCCGGCAAGGGGTTCCTCCGCAGGCATATCACAGCGGGTCACGGTGTCGCCGACCTTGGTGTCGCCTATGGATTTTATGGACGCTGCGATATATCCGACTTCACCCGCTTTCAGTTCGTTAGCCTGAATAAGGTTGGTTGCGCCCATGTAGCCGACTTCCACCACCTGAAATTCCGCTTTTGTTGCCATCATACGTATCCTGTCGCCTGCGCGGAGAGAGCCTTCCTTGACACGCACATACACGATAACGCCTTTGTAGCTGTCGTAATAGCTGTCGAAAATAAGGGCTTTCAGCGGAGCGTCGGGGTCGCCTTTTGGAGCGGGTACCGCGGAGACGATCTTCTCCATTACTTCCTTTATGTTTATTCCCATTTTCGCGGAGATCAGCGGGGCATCGTCCGCCGGTATGCCTATGACGTCCTCTATCTCTTCCTTGACCTCGTCCGGGTGTGCGGAGGGCAGGTCTATCTTGTTTATAACGGGGACTACCTCCAGATCCTGCTCGACTGCAAGGTAGGTATTGGCAAGTGTCTGTGCCTCGATACCCTGAGAAGCATCGACTATAAGTATCGCGCCTTCACAGGCATTCAGCGAACGTGAGACCTCATAGTTGAAATCCACATGACCGGGCGTGTCTATAAGATTGAATACATAGGTATTCCCGTCGTCCGCCCTGTAGTTAAGGCGCACGGCACGCGCTTTTATCGTGATCCCGCGCTCGCGTTCGAGATCCATATTGTCGAGGAGCTGCTCCTCCATGTCACGTTCCGCCACAGTGGAGGTCTGCTCCAGTATGCGGTCGGCAAGTGTGGATTTTCCGTGATCGATATGGGCGATTATGCAGAAATTTCGTATTTTGCTGAGATAGTTCTTATCGGACATTGTTATTCCTCATTTTCAGATTTGATGATCATATTCAGACGTTTGCTATCAGTATATCCGCTATCTGGAAGCCGAGTATCCCGGCTATGCAGACAATGCTCCCGGCAAGGTTCAGACCCGTAGGCCGGGTACTTTTGCTGAACAGCCCGATAACGAATATGACTATGAGTATCATCGGCGGGATAAAGGAGAAGTTGGTAAGGCTCTCTGCCGCCACGGCGTTCTCGCCCATAAGCCCGAAAGCGTTCGGTATCTTGCAGGCGACCACTATCAGCAGTCCTTTCAGTCCCTCCGGACTTTCCTTCGGTATGGTCCACGGCTTTGCCGACGGCAGCATAACGAGCGCCAGCACTATCAGCGCAAAGAACAGAGTCATTGTCGATGATATGTAAGGCTCGGCGGCTTTCATAACGAATCCGTACCCGAACCTCGCGGCCAGATACAGCAGAAGGGGTATGACTATGCGCTTGTACTCGACTTTTTCGCGCCCGGATATGGCTATCATGGCAAGCCCGGCTGTAGTAAGCACGATAAACAGAATTTTCAGCGGGTCGGGAGAAAATCCGTACATCACCGCGTCTGTAAAGTAGGAGACGAACAGGAGAATGCCCACCCAGGCTTTAAGCTCAAACGCCGACATTGTTTTCAGGATACGGGCACTCATATCAAATTCAAGGTACTTTGACAGGGCTATGAGCAGTATGCAGAGTCCCGCCTGCCATGTGAACGTCATTGTCCTGTCCGCCCACGGAAGAAGCATTGCAAGGAACGGAGCCGTACCTGCCGCCATAAGGAATGTGAGCTGCGAACCGTTGTATTTCGCCTTGCTCACAGCGTATTTGTCATTGAGGGAAGTTATCGTGTACAGACCCACGACAACAAGCATGAGAAGCATCTGTATTCCGCCTTTGTAGAAAAAATGTTTGTACAATCAGAATATTATACCATAAACCCTAACGATTTGCAAGTGTTTTTTGCATTCCGCGGCGTCTCCTCCATATATTTTGGTATTATTTCAAAAAGGTCTTGATTTTTTTCTTGAAATAGTGTAAAATTATATGGTAATATTTTACCGCGGACAGCGGACAAGAAATTTGAAAGGATAATCGGAAAATGAACATTCTCGTTATTAACGCAGGAAGCTCGTCCCTCAAGTATCAGCTCATCGAAATGACGGACGAAAAGGTCATTGCAAAAGGAAACTGTGAAAGAATAGGCATCGGCGGTCACATCAAGCACACAACATTCGACGGAAGAACAGTCGAGACAGACTGCGATTTCCCCACACATACAGAGGCATTTGAAAAGGTGGTCGAAGTCCTCACAACAGGCAGCGCTGCTGTTATCGGCAGCATGTCCGAGATCGCTGCGGTAGGACACCGTATAGTACAGGGCGCGGAAGTTTTCCCGAAGTCCGTGCTTGTGACCGATGAAGTCATCGACAAGATCGACGATCTCCGCGAGCTCGCCCCCGTGCATAACCACGGTCATGCACTTGCTCTGCGTGCCTGCAAGAAGGTAGTTCCCGCTTCCGTACCTCAGGCAGTGATCTTCGATACGGCATTCCACCAGACAATGCCCGAAAAGGCATATATGTTCGGTATGCCCTATGAAGTATATGAA
>CAMVGH010000137.1 GCA_947166945.1 uncultured Clostridia bacterium | reverse complement strand
AGGTCCTTGAAGTCGCCGAGCTCGATGAAGAAGTCGGGCTTCACGCGGTTCATCACGTCCACGGCCTCCTGCAGCTTGCGGCACGACTCGCGGTAGTAGCGGTCGCCCACCGGCGGCAGGCACGGCCCCATCGGGATGTCCGCGTAGTGGAGATCGGTGACCATGCCGAAGCGGACGAGCGTGCCCTGGGGGCACTCCGCGCCGAACAGCGTCTCCGACCGCAGGCACGGCGCCGCGGCGCACGCGCACGCGAACCCTTTCAGCAACGATCTTCTCTGCATTTTCATACTCCTTTTCAGCGTGATATGTTGATGTATGTACAATAAAAATTGCCGTATTTCCTTCCGACATCATCGGCAGCGCCGGTTATCAGCTTCACATCGCTGTACAGGGCGCGGTCTCCGTCATATACCAGTGCGCACAGTATCACGTCGTCCTCGCTCATACCTTCGTCCCGCAGCACTTTTTCGATGTTTGCGGCGATATCCTCCCGTCCGGTGAGCAGTGTATGTCCGAGCTCTCCGTCTTCTCCGAGGATAAACAGCTTGCCGACCGCGTCGTATGTGAGGTTGAGCGTTATCATACGCCCCTCCGCGAATTCGTCAAGAGCCTTCTGGTTGGCGGCGGCTATGCTGTCGCTGTTTTCGGATATATAGCGGTCGAATTCCGACTGCACTTTGTCATAATCGGCGCGGACGGTGTTCAGCTCTTCGGATATCTCGGAGACCTGCTGCTCATAAGCGGCAGCCTGTTCGGCGGCTTCGGTCTTTACCCGTTCATTTTCCCGTTCCATATTCAGCATTACCCAGAACAGCATTATCAGAATAACGTCCAGCAGAGCCGTAAGCTCTATTGCTATACCCTTATTCTTCATCGCTGTTCGCCCCGATCATGACCGGCGGCACCTCCGAAGCATATTCCTCCGTCACTATCTCCACATCGGTAACTTCCGGAATATCCTCCGCAGGCTTTTCCTGTGAAAGCTCCTCCGTCACGGAAGGCTTTGCGGCTTTAATATCCTCGTTGCTGTTCTGTTCGAGGAATATCTGCACGCTTCTCTCGTTGCTCTCTATCTGCGGAGATATAACACCGTCCAGGAATTTGAAAAGGATCGCGAAGATAAGTCCCCAGAAAGTTGATGTAAGGGCACCGTAAAAATTACCGGTGACATTTTCCATGTCGGAAACCAGCCCCAGCAGCGATATTACTGTGCCGAGGATACCGAGCAGCGGAAATATACCCGTTATGTTGATAAAAAGTGAGTACAATTTCCCTGCTGTGGAATTCAGCGCGATCACATCTTCCTCGCACAGTCTTGCCACCTGTTCATTGGTTTCGGCGCGGGAGAGGTGAAAGTGGGGGACATAAATGGTATGGTGCATCATTCCGTGGAGCTTGTCCGAATTTCTTTTCAGGAAATAATAAACTGCGCCGTTGAGTATCGCGGCGAGGAATATCACCATATCAAAGCCGAAGAAATTCATGAATATAACGGACAGAAATCCCACAGAAATCACCTCTTTTATTATAATATCACATTATCCCGCAAAAATCAACCTTTTTCCGAAGTATCCCGGCAAAATGGCACAGACAGCCTTCACGCTCTGATGAAATGCCGCAGTACCGAACGGAAGTCTCCCCACGGTTCGGGGACAGTGATGCCTGCCTGCATGAGAGCGGCACCTGAGTATTTCCTGTCCGGCGCGGACTCTTCATAGTAATAGGCTGCGGGATCGAGCCCTTTCAGCTTTATGCGGCGGGAATGGTAGTTCGGGCGGCGCAGAACCTGCACAAATTCCAGCAGGGCTTCGCTCTTGTCCTTTGCGACGAACATCCATGCGTCCCACTCATCGTCCTCAAATACGTTGCCTATGCGGTAGTGATCGCCGGTGCGGACGAGGGGATTGAATTTCTTGAATTCCTCTATCTGTCCGGGGATCGCATCTCTGTCTTCCTGCGGTATCTTCGTTACATCAAGCTCATATCCGAATGTGCCTACCATTGCTACATGACCGCGTGTCTCGAAAGGCGTCTGCCTGCCGACAGTGTGATTCGGACAGTCCGAGACATGTGCGCCCATTGACGAGCAGGGATAGCAGAGCGATGTGCCGTACTGTATTTTAAGGCGCTCTATCGCGTCGGTATCGTCCGAGCACCATATCTGCGGGGAGAAGTATAACATTCCGGGGTCGAAGCGCGCTCCGCCGCCGGAGCAGTTTTCCAGCAGGATATGCGGATAGTCCGTCGTGAGCCTGTTCATCAGGTCATATACGCCCAGCACATAGCGGTGCCATATCTCGCGCTGTCGCTCTTTTGGCAGCCAATTCGAGGCTGGCTCGGTGATCTGGCGGTTCATGTCCCACTTTATGTACTCTATGTTCGCGTTATCGAGTATCTTCCGCATCATTCCGTAGATATGGTCGCGTACTTCCTTGCGCGAATAGTCGAGTACATACTGTTCGCGGCTCATGGTAAGCGGTCTGCCTTTTATCTGTATAGCCCAGTCGGGGTGCTCCTTATACAGTTCCGAGTCGGGGGAGATCATCTCCGGTTCAAACCATATACCGAACTTCATTCCGAATGAATTCACCTTTTCAACAAGGGCTTTCAGACCGCCTTCCAGCTTCTTCTCATAAACAAACCAGTCACCCAGCGATGAATTGTCCGAGTCGCGGTGTCCGAACCAGCCGTCGTCCATTACCAGCATCTCGATGCCGAGCTTTGATGCCTGTTCGGCTATCTGTATCAGTTTTTCGGTGTTGAAATTGAAATATGTAGCCTCCCAGTTGTTTATCAGTATCGGGCGTCGCTTGTCACGGTATTCCCCGCGGATCAGGTTGTTCCTGTAAAGGTCATGGAATGTCCGTGACATCTTGCCGAGACCGCTGTCGGAATATACCATTACCACCTCGGGGGCGGTGAAGATCTCTCCCGGTCCCAGCAGCCAGCCGAAGTCCGTGGAGTTGATGCCCATTACATAGCGGGTGCGTCCGAACTGTGTTACCTCCGCTTCGGAAAGAAAGTTGCCCGAATATACGAAGTTGAAGCCGAAAACTTCGCCGGTGTCCTCGTCCGCGTTGTGGGCGCAGAGAGCGGTGAAAGGATTGCTCTGGTGGCTGGATTCTCCCTTGACAGAGTCCACCGACTGTTTTCCGCGGTGCAGGGGAGAGCGTTCCGGGTGACGTTCTCTTGCCCATGAGCCGTTGACAGTTATCATATCGAGCTCGTCTGTGTCAAAGTCCACACAGGCTGAGTAAACACGGGTAAGCTGCACATTGTCCGTTCCCGTATTCTTCACCGTAAGCGAGCGTGTGATAACGTCAAGATCGGTGAAAGCGGTATAAATGAGGGTCACTTCAAGCTGCGCCGGCTTGTCATCAAGGGTGATCTCCAGTGTCTGTGCTTCGGAGGGAGCATTCGCGAATGTTGCGGGGAGTCCTTCAAGGGTGGGTTTGCCGTCATATATCCTGTGCGAGCTGTATCGGAGATCAGCCGCCGTAGCACCGTTCCCGTCAACTATCGAGAAAGCGTGTTCGCGGTAATCCCCTATGCCGAAACAAGGGTATTCGAGAGGAAGGCAGTCCATATAACTGCTGAGTTCGCGGAGATTTTTCTCCGGCGTGAACGGCGGTTCCTCCAGGCGGAGAAGGTAAGTCAGATCATCGTCCGGCAGTGCTTTTCCATAATAAGTGTGAGCAAGATATCCGCCCGGAGCGACCTGCATGATGTAGCTTGTGTCTTTTGCGGTGAGCTTAAAGCTCTTTGCCGCTTCGTTGTATGTTATGGGCATAGGTTGTACCTCCGTTTATAAATATACTTTGATTATATCATACAGTGCGGCATATTTCAAGTGCCTGCAAAATTAAATTTCCCCGATAGTCTTGAATTTCTCCGGAAAATGTGGTATCATTTATCTATCATGAACCGAAAGGATATCCATTGTATGAATAATGTGAAATGGCTGGAAAATGCCGTATTCTATGAGATCTATCCCCAGTCCTTCAATGATACCGACGGCGACGGCATCGGGGATTTTCAGGGGATCATCGAAAAAATCGGTTACATAAAGGAACTGGGCTGCAACGCGGTATGGATGAACCCGTGCTATGATTCTCCGTTCCTTGATGCGGGCTACGATGTGAGGGATTATTATAAAGCCGCACCCCGCTACGGCACGAATGACGATCTTAAACGTCTCTTTGAAGAAATGCACAGACGGGATATGCACATTCTCCTTGACCTCGTTCCCGGTCACACCTCATGGGAACACAAATGGTTCAGGGAGTCGTGCCGGGGCGAACGAAACGAATTTACCGACCGTTATATCTGGACAGACAATACATGGGAAGCACCCGAAGGCATGAACGCGCTGATCGGTATTGCCGAGAGAGCAGGCGCCTGCGGGGTTAACTTCTTCTCGCATCAGCCCGCGCTTAACTACGGCTACTATAAGCCGAAGCCCGACAAGCCGTGGCAGCAGCCGGTCGATGCTCCCGGTCCGAAGGCTACCCTTGAAGCTATGAAAGACATAATGCGTTTCTGGCTGAATATGGGCTGCGACGGTTTCCGTGTGGATATGGCACATTCCCTTGTCAAGAACGATGAGGAGGGCAAAGGCACCATTGCCCTCTGGCAGAACGTCCGTGAGTTTCTTGACAGGGAATTTCCGGAAGCGGCTATGGTCTCCGAATGGGGAGAGCCGGACAAGAGCCTGCGCGGCGGCTTCCACATGGATTTTCTGCTTCACTTCGGATCTTCTCATTACAATGATCTCTTCCGCTGTGACAAACCGTTCTTCGGCGGTGAAGGAGACGCTTCGGAATTTGTCTCAAAATATATCGAAAACCGTGAAAGATCCGGCGGCAAAGGACTTATGTGCATTCCGTCCGGCAATCACGATATGTACCGCCTCGCAAAATTCATACACGATGACGGACTGCGGATATCATTCGCATTCCTGCTGTCGATGCCCGGAGCGCCATTCATCTATTACGGTGACGAGATAGGTATGCGCTATGTAGAGGGACTGTATTCCGTCGAGGGCGGCTATGAGCGCACCGGTTCCCGCTCGCCGATGCAGTGGAGCAGCGGCAGGAATGCCGGCTTCAGTGACGCGCCCGAGGACAAGCTGTATATTGCGCTTGACCCCTCTGCCGACCGTCCCACTGTTGAAGCGGCTATGGCTGATAAGACTTCTCTCTGGCATGAAATACAGGATCTTATTTCCGTCCGAATGGCGCACCCCGCTTTGCAGAGCTGCGGCGATATCGACTTCGTGTACTGCGAAAAGAAAAAATACCCGCTCGCATACCTGCGCACGGGTGAAAACGAAAAGATCCTCGTCATTCTTAATCCTTCCGCCAAAGCAGTTGAATTTGCCTTCGACGGCGTGCTGGGTGAGGCTGTCTATACATACGGAGAAAAAGCGTCACAGAGCGGCGGAGTAATAAAAGTCCCCGCTTATTCGGCAGGGTTCTACGGCGTCTGATATATTTGATTTCTCAAAAAAGGCACGGAGCTGATCCATGCCTTTTTTCTTGCTGTATTCTTTAACAGGAACAGATAACTTCGGGCTTAACAGCGCAGCGATCGGAAAGTCTTTGGAAGGAGGGGGTCCGGGGGAGGGAACCTTTCTTCAGAAAGGTTCTCTCCCTCCGGTATCAAGCCGCGCAGCTGCCATAAGCGCTCACCAGCGCATACCGCCGCCGAAACCGCCTCTGCCGCTCTGCTGCATACCGCCGCCAAAGCCGCCCTGCATACCGCCGAAGCCGCCCATCATACTCTGGGGGATATAGTTTACGATCTGACCGTTGATCGTGATAGTTCCGCCGTTGTATGTGGCTGTGCCATCGTAGTCAAAGGAAGACATCTGGGCGGTGATGCTGATATTGCCGCCGTTTACTGTGATATTGCCGTTGGAATCTATCGCGTCGGTGTCGCCCTGTCCCATTGTGATGCCGATGTCGCCGCCGTTTATCTCAATGACCACGTTGTAGGAAGCGCTCTTGCCGGTCGCGTTGATGCCGTCGTCGGACGCTGAGATCGTGATATCGCCGTCGTTTATCTGAATGTATGTTCCTTCAATACCTTCGGAAGCAGAGATGCTGAATTTGCCTCCGTCGATCACTACGAACGCGTTGCCCTGTATGCCGTCACTCTTGGCGGTGATGTCGAAGCTGCCGTCTGAAATGTAGATATAGCCCTTGCTTCCGTCCTCATCGTTTTCGGCGTGCAGCGCGTCCTTGCTTGTCTTTATTGTGAATTCACCGCCGCATACAAGGATAGAATCGTTGGCTTCTATCGCGTCCAGTGCGCTTGTGATGCTGTATGTTCCGCCCGTTACCTTGATATCGTCCTTTCCGGAAATGCCGTTGCCGTATGCCGATGTGATATCAAGCGATCCCAGACCGTTCAGCACGATGTCGTCCTTTGAGAATATCACCGCGTCGGTGTTGGTGTCGCCGTCGGCAGTGAACTGACCTGCCACGGAGAGGGTATTTGCTGTGTTTTCCGCTGTGGTGATGAAGCACTTGTCAGCCGATGCGATGTAGATCGCGGGAGTGCTTGTGTTGGTGATGCTGACACCGTTCAGTACGAGCTGTACCTTGTCGTTCTCGCCGTCGGCATTCACCTTGATCGTGCAGTTCGACGCTGTGCCGCTTATCACATAAACGCCAGCCTCTGTGATCTCTATAGTCTTATTGTCCGCCACTGTGATGTACTGTGCGTCTTCAAGGTCTGCTTCCTGTTTCAGATCACGGTTGGAGAACAGATTGCTCGTGTCCAGCAGGGAAGAGGCATAAGACGATGCGGTGTAAGATGCTGCTGTAACAGCTTCCGCTGCGGTTGCTGCCGCTTCGGTGACTGAGGTGGTCTGCGCCGGAGCTGAAACGCTTTCGGTGACTGTGGAGGCAGTGTCGGCTTCCTTTGCCGTTAATGCTGTAAGTCCTGTTGCAGAAATGCCGAGTGCCGCAAGGATCGCCGCTAATATTGAAATTGTACCGATAGTTTTCATAGTATTTTCCTCACTTTCTTTTATTACGGCTGTATGCCGTTTCTTTCTTTTCGATGTCTTTATTATATCCGCCGAAACTTAAATAAACTTAAACCGAATGTGAAAATGAGGTGAAAAATCCCCTGCATGGAGCAAGGGATTTTCTGGTTATTTGAGATACTGAACTCCGTTCAGCTCAACACCGCTATAATCATCAAGGACTATCATCTTGTCAAGCTGTAGTGCAAGCTCACCGTCGTCGCTGACCCACAAACCGCTGCTTGTATCTATAAGCTCTTTCGTTCCGTCATTGCGTATCATATAAGCGACAGTGTCGGATAAACCGACATTAACGTCATAGTCGTGTATATAGAACCAAAGCTGTGATAATTCAGCAGCGCGTTCATCAGCACTGTATAACACCGTTTTACTGATATTTTCCTTTATGTCCGTACACAGAATGATATTATTGAAGCGATCATCAGTGCTTAATCTATCCTCGAACTTAATATATGTCTTTTCTTCTATATTACAGTGTTCGCTGCGTATTGAGAATGATACCATTGTATATGATATGTTTCCGGACACATCTTCATCAGTAGTGACCCCTCCCCCATATCCGGCAGAGAAGGTGTTTTCAGCCTTAAAATATATATCCGGCGAAAATAGAGGTCTGATAGCCGCTTTGTCAAGATACACAGTACCATGATCTGTCTCCATAGCATAGTATAAGGGCATACCGTCTGTCTGCTCAAGCGTAAACAGCATTGTTACATTCTCACCGTCAAAAAATGTATTGTCAAGCGTTATGCGATATTTATCATTGAATCCGGTTATGGGTGTTTTTTCTATCTCGCCCCTGAAATCGGTCGTGTCAAACATACGCTCCAGTGCTTCGCTGTGATAGATATTTCCTTGTAGATTGGCAGTAAATATGGGAGGGGCTGCGGTTACAGAAACCGCGCCTGCTCCGACGGTGAAAATTGTAGCAGCGGCAATGATCGCTCCTGTCAGTCTTGCTCTGTTCTTCGGAGCCTTCTGCGGGAGATTTTCCATAAGTCCGGATATAGTTTCCGCGTCCGGCATTGCCTGCATCTTCATATCATATATAGTTTTATTCATCTTCAAACCAGTCCTTTCCAAGTATCTCTTTAAGCTTCTCTCTGCCTCTCATAAGGCGGGAGCGCATCGTGCTTTCCCGTTCACCGAGCGCCTTCGCCGCCTGCTTCACGGGCATATCTTCAAAATAGTGCAGCCATATCGCGGCACGGTATTTTTCGGGGAGCTTGCGTATCGCGTCCGCTATATCGTTCTGCTCGTCCGCAGCAAACTCGAAACGCCCGGCTTCCGCGTTTTCATCAGGCTCGCCGGTTCTGCGGCGTCTGCCGGAAAGTACGCGCTTAGATATATTCAGAGCTGTCCGGATAAGCCATGCCTTTATATGCTCGTCGTCGTTGAACTGCTTTGGCGAACAGTGAAATGCGAGAAATGTTTCCTGGAACACATCGTCGGCATCGGCTTTCGATGCAGTGTGCGCCAGCGCTATGCCGTAAACTGTTCCGCTGTACAGCCTTACAGCTTTCTCGGTCTCTTCCGTGTCACGCATCTGCTCACTTCCTTTCTTTTTTGAGCGCTCTCGTATATAACTCACTCCGGAAAGGCAAAATGTTGCATGATCTTCTGTCTTTTTAAAATTTTTTAAAATTTTTTAAAAAAATACTTGACAAAATATCAAAACTGTGATATACTGATACAGTCATCGGTAGATGATCGACTGCGGCTGGGGTGGAATGGCAGGCTCGATAAGTTGCGGGGCTGGTGGGTGTGAGGCGGTGGTGGTT
>CAMVGH010000136.1 GCA_947166945.1 uncultured Clostridia bacterium | reverse complement strand
CTATCCTATTTTTTCTTCATACTTTTAAATAACTCTTCCTACATATATATACGCATTTTTTCACATTTTCGGGGGCTTATGTGGTATAATATTGTAAGAAAAATTCAGAAAGGCGATAACCATGATAACAGATATTTCACAGGAAGTATTCTCCTGCCGCACTTTTCCGGGAGACCCGCCCCCCACATTCACCCGCGTGAACAGTATGGACAGGGGAGATATGTACAATCTCACGGAATTCCGAATGTGCGCCCACAACGGCACCCATATCGACGCGCCGTTTCATTTCATAAACGACGGAAAGACCGTGGACAGGCTTGATCTGTCGCAGCTGGTGGGAGACTGCTATGTGGCACGCAGGGAAGGGGATCTCACTTCCGATGACGTGATCGGGATAATGGAAGCCGCCCGGGGCGCCGACGCTGCCAGACGCATACTGATAGCCGGAAAAGCCGTGGTGACTGCGGAGGCGGCAAGCGCGTTCGCACAGGCAGGCGTAGTCCTGATAGGCAATGAGAGCCAGACCGTAGGTCCCGAAGATGCCCCCGCGCAGGTACATAATATCCTTCTCGGCGCGGGTATAGTCCTTCTCGAAGGCATAGTCCTCGACGGCGTCGCGGAGGGCAGATATTTCCTCAGCGCAGCCCCGCTGAATCTCGGCGGGTGTGACGGCGCACCGTGCAGGGCATACCTGATGACCGAAGGAATGCGGTGAATATCGCAAGGCGGGAATGTTCCTCATCGGAACGTGACGAAACTTACCGGACACAAAGGCGGGTGATGATTTGACTGCGCTGGCGGAACGCATAGGCGTGCCTGTGGTGGTGCAGGTCATGCTTGAGGGCTGGAACAGCCTGTTTCTTGTAATAATGATAATCTCGCTCGTGTGGATAAGACGGGCGGGGAAAAGGAGCGGTATGCCCGAAGCGGTGAAGATACCGCTTACGGACGAGATAACGGTATTCTACATAACGATATTGCTGTACAATCTGCTTGATATAATATGCGCGGTGACGAGCGGCGACACAAGCGGTGCGGGGCGGGCGGCAAAAGCTGTCGGGGAGTTCGGTTACTGCGCCGTGGGAGCGTTCATGACACTGTTCTTCCTCCAGATGATAAAGGATCACATCGCGAAGAAAAGCGGAATGAAGGCGCTGAAGAATGTCATCACCGCCGCGCAGTGCATTCATATACCGTCGCTTGTCCTGCTGGCGGCGACACCGTTCACGGGGGCGCTGTACACGCTCGATGAAGAGAACCGCTATCACCGCGGGGAATTTTTCGGCGTGTGGTACATCACAACGATAGCCCTGTTCATATTCGCGATAATCACGCTCGCCGTTTATTGGAACAAAGTAGAGATGTTCATCAGGAAAATAGTTATCGTCGGCGGTGTAGTGCCGCTTCTGGCATTTCTGGCGAATTCCGTATATACCGGTATAAGCCTGAACAATCTCGCGGTGTCCGTATCCGCGATGATAATGTTCGTTATGTATGAGAAGGACCGCGCGGCGATAGTGACGGAGAAAGTCCGTGAAGCCCAGAAGGTGCGCCTTGAACTTGCCGAGAGCAGGAACCGGGTGCTTATGGCGCAGATACAGCCCCATTTCATCAACAATTCCCTTATGGCACTGCGGGCGCGGTGCGTGGACTATCCGGAGATATATGAGAGCCTGACCAACTTCTCTATATATCTCCGCTCGAATTTCGAGGCTCTCGCGGACACGAAGCTGATAACCTTTGAGCGGGAAATGGAAAATATTGAGGCGTATCTTGCGCTTGAAAAGCAGAATTTCGGTGACAGGCTCCGTGTGGAGTACGACATAGAAAGCGATGATTTCCTTATCCCCGCCCTTACCGTCCAGCCCCTTGTGGAGAACGCGGTGCGGCACGGGGTCGGCACATACGACAATGGCGGCACTGTATGGATAAGACAGTACCGTGAAAACGGTTCGGTCGTGATAGAAGTCACGGACGACGGCTCCGGCAGGAGCGGTATCACCGAACAGCAGCAGAAACGCAGGGGCATCGGCATAGAGAATGTCCGTGCGCGGCTGCGCACAATGAGCGGGGGAGTGCTTGAGATCACCGATGCGGGTCATGGCACCTGCGCGAGGATAACCCTCGATGAAGTAACGGAGGAAAGCAGAGAATGATAACTCTTTCAGTTGACGATCAGCCGGAAGTCACCGCGCTTATGAAGAAGATGCTCACGGATATAGACCCCGGCGGCACCCACATGACAGCGCATGATATCAACGAAGCGTACAGTGTCATGTCCGATGATGTACAGATCATATTCCTTGATATAGAAATGCCGGGGATAAACGGCATAGATGCCGCCGACGAGCTTCAGAAAAGATACAGCCGGCTCAACGTGATATTTGTCACCGGACACCCCGAATATTCCATAAAGGCTATGCGGACTTACCCAAGCGATTTTATCACCAAACCGGTCACGGAAAGCGATATACGTCGGGCGCTGGAGCATCTGCGGATCCCGCTTGAAAAGCCGAAGACCGCTCTCAGGGTACAGTGCAGCCCGTTCGGGATATTCGTGAACGAACGGGCGTTTGATTTCCGCCGCGAACGCACAATGGAACTGTTCGCCTATCTCGTGTATATGAACGGCACCTATTGCAGCAACGGCGAGCTTATCGGTGTACTGTGGGACGGGAATTCGGACAAGCAGGGGCATCTCCGGCAGCTGATACTCGATATGCGTGAATGTCTCCGTGAGGTCGGCGCACAATCCATTATTCTCAAAAAATACGGCAGGATAGGCATTGATATCAGTGCCCTCTCCTACACCGGAGATCTCTCCGACATTGCCGCGCATTACAGATGGATATGATAAATTTAAGAATTAAGAATTAAGGATCAGCGGTGCTGCTCGTATGCGCACAGGAGCATACGAACGTCTGACCTTCACCGGTCGATTTCATCTCCTTTTCACCGAAATTTCATCAGGCTGTCACATTATACCCCGTCTTTGTAACGTTTGAGTAACGGTAGATATGATATAATATTAAGGGAAGATAAAGGAAAGATAAAAAGAACGGGGGAGCGAAAATGAAACAAATGAGACAGCCGGTACCCGATAAAAATTCCGTTCTTATGTCAGAACACCGCATAACAATGGAAGGGATACGCAATATCCGGGATATGAACGGGTATATGAACACGAGTGGGAGAAAGATAGCCGACGGCAGGCTTATCCGTTCCGGTTCGCTTGACAGTGCGTCTGTAAACGATCTTCGTATGCTGTATGATACATACAAAGTACGGTTTGTGATAGATTTCCGGTCGGCGCGGGAAACAGCCGAGCATCCGGATCCGGCGGTATTCCGCTCAAAATACTACAATCTGCCGGTGCTGGCGTCCGACGACGCGGACAACAGTATGCAGCGTGCCGGTGAAACGGGAATGTACGCGGCTATGATGTTCGGGTACACGGGCAAACAGGCATACAAGCGCTTTTTTGAGCTGCTGGCAGACTCCGGCGGCGAGACTGTGCTTTTTCACGACTCCGCAGGAAAGGACGAGACCGGCGTAGCGGCGGCTTTGCTGCTTTCGCTGCTCGATTTTCCGGAAGACCTGATAATCGACGAGTATATGCTCTCCGGCAGGGGGCTTTCCGGTGAAGATACCCGTTTCGATGTGTTCCCGCACCCCCTCGAATATGCTCTCATGCGTGCAAAAGTCGAATACGGAAGCATCGTTTCCTATATCAAAAAAGAGCTTTCCGTGACGCCGCAGGATATTCAGGTCCTTAAAAAGCTCTTTCTGGTATAGTGTTTCCCGCTGTGCCTGTGCGGAGAACAGAGTATAACAGAATACAAAGAATGCCTGTCAGTTCAGATCTGAATTGACAGGCGCTTTTAATATGCTTTCTTTGCCTCACGGTCTCCGTCACAGGAACGGGAAACTGCTCCGAGGGTGATATCCGCCTTGCTTTACCTGCGCTTCAGGCGTCACTGTCCTCACCCGACAGCGGCGCTTTCGAGGAGAACGAGGGAGGCGGAGCTTTTGCGGACGGTGAGTCTGGCGCGGACGCCGAGCGGCAGGAACATATTGAGACCGCTGTGACCGGCGGGGAGATTTTTGACAGTGGGTTTGCCTATGCGCTCGGCAAAGCTGTCGATCACCTGCGCGGCAGTAACGCCGTCGGTATCGGGACAGCTTGTGAACGTGCCGAAAATGATGCCGTCAACACGGTCAAACAGTCCGTTCATTTCGAGCTGGCGGAGCTTGCGGTCAATGCTGGACGCGTACTCGCCCGTTTCCTCTATGAAAAGAAGGCAGTGGTCGCCCTGAAGCTCATATTCGGTTCCGGCAAGGGAAGCAAGGACGGTGAGATTGCCGCCGACTATCTTCCCCTCGGCAGAACCCTGTACCACCGGTTTAAGCTCCATGTTGCCGGGGAGTTCCACCTCGCCTATGGGGTCTGTGTTGGTGATGCCGCCGAGGAACTGCTCGGAAGTGTAGCGGTAAACGCTGGAAACGAAACTGGAGAGCATCGGGCCGTGTATAGTGGTGATGCCGCTCTTCTCCGCAAGCGCAACGTGCAGCGCCGTCACATCGCTGTACCCGATGAACAGTTTCGGGTGCTTTGCTATCATATCATAGTCAAGGTACGGCAGGACTCCCGCCGCACCGTTGCCGCCGTGCAGACAGAGTATGGCGTCGATGCCGTCGTCCTCGAAAAAGGCGTTGATGTCCTTGGCACGCTGTTTGTCGGTACCCGCGTAGAAGCGGTAGCGGGCTGTCACCGAGGGGGCTATCTCCACATTGTAGCCCTCGTTTTTCAGGTAATTCACCGCCTTGGTGTAGGCGTTGTCCCTGATATAGTAGGAAGTCGCCACAACGCCTATCGTGTCGCCCGGACGCAGTCCCGCGCCTTTGAGGGTGGGGTACTTGTACAGGGTGACATCTTTGCTGCCGAGGACGCCGTATATCTTTGAGGCGATGTCCCCGCAGACCTTGTATATGCCGCTGCCGTCGTATTCCTGTGCCGCGCCGGAAGCCATTACCACGACTGTGTTCTTTGTTTTCGGGTCGTAGGAGGCAAAGGTGAGGATACCGTTTTTGCAGCCTGTCTGGTAGTACAGTCCGGAGGTGCCGTACATCTTCGCCTGATAGCGCATCCCGACGCACTGGCGGAATGAGGCGCCGTTTTCCGTCACGGTGAAGAATTTCTTTTCAAGCGACGCGACAGAAGCGGCGCTGAGTACCTGCGTATCGCCCGCCTTGCCGTCGTTGGCGAGCATGGAGAAGAATTTCGCTATGTCGCGCGCGGAACCCGTAAGCCCAGCGGTGAAGTCCGTCTGGTCGGCTCCTATGACGCCGGTGGGGAGGATCTTCATTCCCTCGGAACGCAGGAGTTCCACTTTTACCCCCTCGCCGTACATGGAGGCAAGGGAGCCGGTATCGCCGAGCGCACCGGGGAAGAATGACAGGTCGGCGCCTATGGGAGTGAAAAGGTTGTCTTTCGCGTAGTTTTCGAGGGTATCATTTGCCGCAAGCTCTATGGTCGCTGCCGCAACGGCTATGCCGGTGGGATTGCTGCGCCAGCCCGCCGTGGTACCCGGTTTTTCGGTGGTGCTGAAACTGCCGGATCCGGCAAGCATATCCGCCGTGCCGCTGATGTCGGCGGGAATGGGGCATTGCAGAAGTCCGGAAGAATGTGTAAGGAGCATGGCAAGGGAAAGCGGATTGGCGGGTCTGATGCCCCAATGTTTTTTAATGCTCCCCGTAAGGGACAGGCTGCCGCTCTCCTGCAGCTTCGCCGCAGCCGCGGCAGCCACGGTCTCGCTCACGGCACCGGCGGACAGCTTCGCGTCCGCGGTCATTGCCGTGGAGCCGATCTCCGCGTCCCCCAGTTCCCAGCAGAATTCCTCGCTGTCGCTTCCGCGGATGACGGCAGCCTGTATGCCTATGGCACCCGCATCTTTCGCGGAGTCATAGATCTGCGCGGAGATGTCGAGATAGGCGGAATGGTCGGTGGAGGGTCTGCTGCCGAGGACTTTCTTCGCGGCGGTACCGCTTTTGTAGTAGCGGGAAGCGTCCGCGGAAGATACCCAGCCGTTGGAAGCGATGCTACCGACATTGTACCAGACGGTACCCTCAGCGTCAACAGCCGTACCGAGGAGATTTATGCGTCCGGGCTTCGGCACGGAGCCTCTTGTGCGGTATCCGAAGCCGGCGCCTGTATATATCAGGGTGCCGGGCTTGTCTATGTAGATGTAGTAAGTGCTGTCGGCGCTCACGGCGGGCGAAGCGCTCACCGCGAGCACACCCGCCAGCAGGAGCGCGGCGGCTTTGCCTGCGATACTTTTCTTCATCGGGTCTTTTCCTTTCGTTCTCACTTGTTTATCGGCGAACAGGTTCGCAGCCGTTTTTGGTGATCGTGACCGCGAGATCTTCCGAGACTGCCGCGGTATAGAAGTGGTCGAGGTTGTCCGCTATGGGTGAGCGTTCTTCTATCGTGACCGTCGTTTCACCCGCTTCCAGTCCCGTGAAAGTGCAGAACACCGTGTATCCGGCTCCGCAGAGATCTTTCCCGGCATTGCTCCCGTAGTCCCTGCGCATCGAGCAGGAGAGTATCTGCGGGTCGGAGATCTTTACCGTGAATTCGGGTCCGCCGCCGTCGAATGAATGAAATGCGAGCTGTGCTGTCTTTTCCATGATGAACCGCTCCTTTTCTGTGTGTATTCTGCGCATTGCACGCCTGTTTGTACTTCTGTATTATATCATATTTCACAGAAAGTTGCAACATAATATATTAATTTCTTTACAACCGGCGGGGAACGCCCCGCGGCGAAAGCTGTCTGTGCTGCTTTCTTCTCTTTCGCTATTGAAATTTTCTTTTTTATGTGGTATAATAAAATATATATTCATATATGGAAGGAAGGAAATGATCGGATGAAAAAATTCTTCAGGATCACACTTACCGCCGCGGCAGTCTCGGCGGCACTCAGCGGGATATCCTTCCCTGCGTACGCGCAGGACGGCGGGGATATCGTAATTCTTTACACCAACGACGTACACTGCGGCATCGATGTCAATATCGGCTATGACGGACTTGCGCTGTACAAACGCGAAATGCAGGAGCAGTATGAGAATGTGCTGCTTGTAGATGCCGGTGACGCTATCCAGGGTATGCCGGTTGGTACCCTCTCAAAAGGCGCTTACATAACCCGCCTTATGAATGCGGTCGGCTATGATGCCGCAACTCTCGGCAACCACGAATTTGATTACAGCCTGGAAACGCTTCAGGTAAGAGCGGACGAACTGAACTGCGGTTACATCTGCGCAAATTTCTACAATACGGAGAGCGGTGAGCTGCTGTTTGACCCGTATAAGATAGTAGAAGCGGGGGATAAGAAAATAGCTTTCGTCGGTGCGACAACCCCCGAAACGCTTGCGGGCTCCAACCCTGTGTTTTTCCAGAATGAAGAAGGAGAGTATATATACAGCTTCGGCGGGGACGGCAGCATTTACGAACGGCTCCAGACAGCGATAGACAATGCGAAGGAGGACGGTGCTGACTATGTTATCCTGCTCGGGCATCTCGGCGAAACTGATATAAGAGAAGGCTGGAGCGCACAGGAGATCGTTGCCGAGCTTACAGGCATTGACGCGGTCATAGACGGACATTCTCACGATGTTACACCCGGATTTACAGTGAAGTCAAAGGACGGCAAAGACGTTGTCATCACACAGACCGGTACAAAGCTTGCAAACATCGGTAAAATGACAATAACCACAGACGGTAAGATTTCCACTGAACTTATAGACAGCGTTCCCGCTCCTGCGGAAGACTCCGGCATTGCCGAAGATACATGGCTCGAACCTGATGGCAGAGAAGGAAGATTTGTTGACGAGGGTGTCAACAGTGTGATGATGCAGATAGCATCAGAGTACGGCAATATACTTGAAGAAAAGATCGGAACTTCCGATTATGAACTTATCGCGAACGACCCGGAGACCGGAGAAAGAGTTGTAAGAAACCACGAGACAAACCTCGGCGACCTTTGCGCAGACGCATATAAATATGTCCTCGGTGCCGATGTCGGTATTATAAACGGCGGCGGTGTCAGAACATCTATCAGTTCCGGTGATATTACCTACAGTGACGCTATGGCTGTATTCCCGTTTGCAAATATGGCAATGGTCGTTGAAGTCACCGGTCAGCAGATACTTGATGTACTGGAAGCGGGAGCAATGAAATATCCCGGCGAAAATGCGTCGTTTATCCACGTTTCCGGCATTGAATACACTATAGATGAAGGTGTCCCCAGTTCTGTAAAGCAAGACGAGACCGGCGCATTTCTCAGTATTGACGGCGAGTACAGGGTAAAGAACGTGATGATAAACGGTGAACCTCTTGATACGGCGAAAACGTACACGCTCGCTTGCCATGACTACTATCTGAAAAACGGCGGTGACGGATTCAGATACATATTATCCGAAAAGTGCAGTATCGTCCGCGACAATATTATGTCGGATTCCGATCTTATTGCAGCATATATCCGTGATGATCTCGGCGGTGTGATACCGGAGAAGTACAGCAACCTTTACGGCGAGGGCAGAATACATATAGTGAACGGCGCAGAAGCCGCTCCCGTTCCCGCCGATACCGCAGAGGAACCCATCGGCGAACTCACCGCCGAGCCTGCCCCCGAGGAAGCAGTTTCCACCCCCGTTTCCGACGTCTCCGCAGCTTCCAACCCCGCTACCGGTGCCGGCAGCTCCGCCCTTGTCATAATTATGGCGCTCTCTGCCGCTTCGGCTCTGTCCCTGAGTAAGAGAAAGTAAGTTGACCGCTGTCGCTTGAGTGGTCGCTGCGCTTGAGTGCCTCCGGCGGGCGGGGGGAAGAGGTCGC
>CAMVGH010000135.1 GCA_947166945.1 uncultured Clostridia bacterium | reverse complement strand
CCCACCCCACAGAAAGAAAATCGTCTCCGCTCCGGAGGCGATTTTGTTTATGCGGCTGGTGGGGATAGGGATTTGAACCCACAAGGGTTAGGCGCCCGGCGCCGTCGAATCCCACTCCCCACCCCACAGAAAGAAAATCGTCTCCGCTCCGGAGGCGATTTTGTTTATGCGGCTGGTGGGGATAGGGATTTGAACCCACAAGGGTTAGGCGCCCGGCGCCGTCGAATCCCACTCCCCACCCCACAGAAAGAAAATCGTCTCCGCTCCGGAGGCGATTTTGTTTATGCGGATTCGTCGATCTGTCTTTGGTTCTCATTGCTGTTATTTGCGGTATTTTCCGAATTGGCGGCAAGGTTCTTGATCTCTGATGCCACTACCGCGAAACTCTTTCCGGCTTCTCCGGCGCGCGCCGCCTCAATTGAGGCGTTGAGGGCAAGAAGGTTGGTGTGGCTTGCTATGCTCACGACCTCCTTGTTATTGACGCCGAGCTGGTCTATCAGCCCGCGTATATCGTTCATGGACACCTCAAGATTTTCGGTAAATTCGGAAACTCCCTGTATCTTGTGCGCGATATCGCTGCTGTCGGAGGCATTGCGCTCATTTACTGCCGCCAGCTCATCAACAGCCTTGTAGATGTCGTCAACTTCGTTTTCCATACGTTCTATCGCAGACAGGAGCTTTCTGTGCTCGCCTGTCTCCTGAGCACGCTGACGCTCCACTTCTTTCGCGAGACATTCCGCGTGATCCATTTCCTGCCGGACATGATCTTTCTGATAGTGTATGCAGTTCTCCTTGACATTGAACCCGTTGTAGATAGCCGTTGCCATCTGTTTGCAGGTCTCATAGCCGCAGCAGGTGCAGTTAAGTTGGTCGAATGTGACGTTATACTGCACAAGCCCTTCATTTTTCACTCTTTTCGTCTGATATTCCGGTATAATGACACATACCGCAGGATCATGGCGTTATGTGATGATAACTACCGGTAAACTCTCACAAATATCAATAACCCATAATATTTTATCATTTTTTACACGAATGTCAAGGATAAAATCATGCTGTTTCCCGAACAAAAGCCAATCCCGCATTTTCCGGCTTGAACAAGAACAAGACCGGCAGCAACGGAACTTTATTTTTTTAATCTTGACAATGCACAAAAAAATTGATATACTTAACGTATTATAATGAAGTGTTGTTTCATGGGCTCTTCTGTTTTGGGCAGAAAGCTTTTTTCATATCAGAATGAGGGAACGGATATGATAAGAAAACTCCGAAAAAGTTTCATAATCACCGCTATGCTGTCCGTAACGGCTGTACTGATCGTCATTGTAGCGGCAATGAACACAGCAAACTTCATCAATTCCGACAGCGAAGCGGATCAGCTCCTGCGGGTGCTTTCCGATAACGGAGGAAGCTTCGGTCAGATGTCTTCCGGAGAACAGCCTCCGGAGCCGCCTTCGGCTGCGGACGGTGATGCTCCGCAGGAGAAGCAGGACGGCGAAGAACCTCCCGCAAAACCGGAGGGTAGTAACGTGATGCCGGAATCTCCGAACGGAATGAACGAGCGCTGGGACAGAAAAATTTTCAGGGACGGCGGCTTCGGAAGAAATTTCCTTACCGCAGAGACCCCATACGAAACACGCTTTTTCAGCGTCACGCTCAAAGAGTCCGGAGACCCGGTCACCATCAACACCGGACAGATAGCCTCCATAAGTTCCGACGAGGCACTCACAATGGCACAGAGACTTTTCTCAGCCGGTAAAGTGACCGGTTACGAGGATAACTTCAAATATCTCGCTTCAAAGACCGACGAAGGTACAATGTACGTTTTTATCGACCGGACACGCGCACTGCGCTCGGTGTGGGACTTCATGCGGATAAGTCTGCTTGTCGGAGCGGGAGCAGCGGCAGCCGTTTTCGTGCTGGTGTTCATATTCTCGAAATTTGCTGTAAAACCTATAGCCGAAAGCTATGAAAAGCAGAAGAAGTTCATAACCAACGCGGGACACGAACTCAAGACGCCGCTTGCTGTTATAAACTCCTGCAACGAAGTCATAGAGCTTGAACAGGGAGAGTCCAAGTGGACACGCAGTATCGCAGCCCAGACAGAGAAAATGACCCGTCTTACACAGGAACTCGTTGCGCTCGCACGAATGGACGAGGGCAGCACACAGCTCAGTATGGAGGAATTTTCCCTGTCGGAGACCGCTGCCGAGATACTTGACCCGTTTGAACTTATGGCGGAACAGAAAGGTATCGGTTTCAGCACCGACATTCAGCCGGATATCATGTACAGGGGCGACAGGAATATGATCGGACGGCTGTTTTCCATAATGGCGGACAACGCAGTAAAATACACTCCGGAGGGCGGAAATATACTGTTCACGTTGTCGGCAAAAAATAAAAGGATACTGTTCTCTTCCGAAAACACAGCAGACAATATCTCCAAAGGCGCGCACCCGGAGCTGTTCGACCGCTTCAACCGCGGTGACGCATCTCACAGCGGGGATATCCCCGGATTCGGGATAGGGCTTTCCACCGCTCAGTCGATAGTGACCGCTCACAACGGCAGGATCGAAGCGTTCAGCAGCGACGGGAAAAGTCTTAGAATTACCGTGAAATTATAAAATAAAAGGCGGTGCCGGCAAGCATCGCCTTTGTTCATAGTATTCTATTTCAGGAATTTGCTTTTCAGCAGCAGTATCGTCGCGACAACCGCAAGCACCACCGCAAGCGTTATCGCGAACCATGTGTACGGCAGCGGCAGATCGACCGTATTTATACCGTAGAACGCAAATATGATGTTCGGTATCTCAAGCACGATCGTGATGACCGTAAGGGCTCTCATAATATCGTTCATATTATTCGATATTATGTTCGAGTAGGCATCCATCGTATTGGACAGAATGTTGGAGTAGATGTTGCTCATCTCTATCGCCTGCTTGATCTCGACCAGAACGTCCTCCAGCAGTTCCTGATCCTCGTCATACAGCTTTATCACACGCCCGCGCAGCAACTTTTCAAGCACGGTCTCGGTGCCTTTGAGCGATGTCGAGAAGTAAATAAGCGATTTTTCCAGTCCCAGCAGCTGCATGAGGTGTTCATTCTTCATGGAATTATGAAGCTGCTTCTGTACATAATCGAATATTCGCTCGATCTGTTTCAGATATTGCAGGTATTTTGCCGCGATGCGCAGAAGTATGCAGAACACGAAACGCGTCTTGAACTTTGTGTTCACATTCTTTACCACGCCTTTGGCAAAGTCGTCTATTATGGAATTCTGGGTAAGGCTTACGGATATGACGTTGCTGTCGGTGAGGATTATGCCCATTGGCAGGGTCGAATATGAGAAAGTCTCGTCGTCATTCTTTTCCGACACAGGATAGTCAAGGACTATCAGCGTCTGCCCCTCATCGTTCTCGATACGGGACGATTCCTCCTCGTCCAGTGCGGAACGGATAAAGTCGCGGTCAACGGACAGCTCCGTCACGAGCTTTGATATCTCAGCCTCGGTAGGTGCCACGGCGGAGATCCAGCAGCCCGCGTCGAAATCCTGCACTTCCGTCATACCCGCCTCTGTGGATCTGAAAGTGGTTATCATTGCGGTCTCTCCTGTTCAGGAAGACCGTTACCGCACGATAAGCACCGATGACAGTCTTCCGGTATTATGGTAATTACGTTTTCGCCCGTGCGGGTCGCCTGTCATCGAATCTCACTTCCTTATCTGACCGATATTTCGTATTATTATACCACATTTTCTCCGTTTTTGCAATATTTTCACGCCATAAATTTTGAGCAAGTCTTTTTTATGTTTATTATATACGATTTTCACAGTTATTATTTGTGCATTTTGTTTTCCGCTTCCGGATACTTTTTATAAAAAATTTTCGGAAAATGGTAAAAAGCCCTTTACAAACGGACATATCTGTGATATAATATCAGCATTGCCGTGATGTGTCACGGCAGATATAACATATCACGGCTCTGCGGCTAAGGCTCCGGTAAGGAGAGTTTATACCCGCCCCCTGCTGTGATGTGCCGGAAAATAAATTGTAAAGGGGTGTAATACGCTATGATGCTCAAGGAAGAAAAGACAGCTATCATCGAGGCTAACCGTCTGAACGAGAACGATACCGGTTCTCCCGAAGTCCAGATCGCTATACTCACCAAGAGGATCGCTGATCTTACCGAACATCTGAAAAACCATAAGCAGGATCATCATTCCAGGCGCGGTCTTTTCAAAATGGTCGGCAGAAGAAGAAACCTTCTGAACTACCTTCAGAAGAAGGACATCGAACGCTATCGTGCTATTATCGCGAAGCTCGGTATCCGTAAGTAAGCAGTGCAGAAATGAGCAGGCGCGGTGTTCAGCCGTGTTCTGCTCTTTTGCAAAATCAAGGAATTATATGGGGACAGACGATTTGGCATTAAATTGAATCCGCGGGATACGCGGACTGAATTTAGTGCCGGATCTGTACCTCATAAATATTATAAAAAAGGAGAATACAGATGTTCGAAAATTACAGAACGTTCAAAACAACATTCGCAGGCAGAGAACTCATGGTCGAGACAGGCAAGGTCTGCGGTCTCGCAAACGGCTCCTGCTGGATCCACTACGGCGAAAGCGTAGTTATGGTCAACGTTGCGGCAAGCCCCAAGCCCAGAGAGGGTGTGGATTTCTTCCCGCTTTCCGTTGACTACGAGGAAAAGCTCTACGCTGTGGGCAAGATCCCCGGCGGCTACCTCAAGAGAGAAGGCAGACCCTCCGAAAAGGCTATCCTTACCTCCCGCGTTGTTGACCGCCCTATGCGTCCCCTCTTCCCCAAGGATATGAGAAACGACGTGGCTATTACCATGACAGTCCTCGCCGTTGACCCCGATACTCAGCCGGAGATCCTTTCCATGATCGGCGCTTCTATCGCGGTGTCCATTTCCGATATCCCGTGGAACGGCCCTATCGGCGGCATCTCCGTGGGTCTCGTTGACGGAGAGATCGTACTCATGCCCGACGCGGAGCAGAGAGCAAAGTCAGATCTCCAGCTCACCGTCGCTTCCAGCGAAAAGAAGGTCGTTATGATCGAAGCGGGCGCGAACGAAGTAGATGACGACACCATGCTCAAGGCTATCATGGCAGGCCACGAAGAGATCAACAAGTCCATTATCCCCTTCATCAAGGATATCGTTGCTCAGATCGGCAAGCCGAAGTTCGACTTCCCTTCCATGGAAATAGATCACGACTTCCTCGACAAGCTCCTCGAAGAATACTCCGACAAGGTAAAGTATGCTCTCGATACAGACGACAAGAATATCCGCGAAGCACGTCTCCAGCCTATCAAGGACGCTATCCACGAGCAGTATGACCCCGTTTACCCCGATCAGGCAGCTATGATCGACGAGGCTATCTACAAACTCCAGAAGGTCATCGTCCGCCGCTGGCTCCTCGATGAGCAGAAGCGCGTTGACGGCAGAAAAATGGATCAGATGCGTCCCCTCGCGGCAGAAGTCAACCTCCTGCCCCGCGTTCACGGCTCAGGTCTCTTCACAAGAGGTCAGACTCAGGTCCTCACAGTCGCTACTCTCGGTCCGATAAGCGATTCCCAGCGTCTCGAAGGTCTCGACGACGAGGATACAAAGAGATATATGCATCACTACAACTTCCCCGCTTACTCAGTAGGCGAGACAAAGGCAAGCAGAGGTCCCGGCAGACGTGAGATCGGTCACGGCGCACTCGCTCAGAGAGCCCTCGAACCGGTACTTCCCTCCGTTGATGAATTCCCCTACGCTATACGCCTTGTTTCCGAAGTTCTCTCTTCCAACGGCTCCACATCGCAGGCTTCTATCTGCGGCTCCACACTCGCACTTATGGACGCCGGCGTTCCGATCAAGTCCCCTGTTGCGGGTATCTCCTGCGGACTTATCACCGAGGGCGACCGCTGGATGACCATGGTGGATATCCAGGGACTCGAAGACTTCTACGGCGATATGGACTTCAAGGTAGGCGGTACTCACAAGGGTATCACAGCTATCCAGATGGACCTCAAGATCGACGGTCTTACCCCGGAGATCATCAAGGACGCTTTCGCAAAGACACACAAGGCAAGAGATTATATACTTGACGAGATCATACTCAAGGCGATCCCCGCTCCGAGAGCTACCGTCAACAAGTACGCTCCCAAGATGATGAACATGAAGGTTCCCACCGAGAAGATCAGAGACGTTATCGGTACGGGCGGAAAGGTGATCCAGAAGCTCTGCGCTGACTTCGAGGTCAAGATCGACATTGACGAGGAAGGCAATGTATTCATCTGCGGCAGCGACCTTGACAAGGCAAATGCCTGCATGGACACTATCAGATCCATAGTTACCGATCCGGAGATCGGCGCTATCTACAAGGGCAAGGTAGTACGCGTGAAGGAATTCGGCGCTTTCGTTGAATTCGCTCCCGGCAAGGAAGGTATGGTCCATATCTCAGAGCTGGAGAACAGACGCGTTGAAAAGGTCGAAGATGTCTGCAACGTTGGCGATCAGATAATCGTCAAGATCATCAAGATCGACAATCAGGGCAAGATCGGTCTTTCAAGAAAGGCTGCTCTCGCAGATATCGAAGCAAAGAAGAACAACAAGTAACAGAATACAGAAAGAACCCCGCGGAGAAGATCCGCGGGGTATTTTTGCTGTATGAAGTTCAGCGCGTGTAGTTGAGTATCCCGTCAACCGCCCACCTGCCGATGACATTGTTGTCGTAGAGCACCATGATGAGCCTTATGATGAATGCTATTATCGCTATGACGATACCGGCGGCCGCAAGCCCTTTATGACGGTTCCCTTTGAAGAAACCGAGCAGGGACGCTATCACGCCGAGGGGCTCCAGTATGAAGCCTACTACCCATATTCCCACAATGGACGATACAAAACCGAGTATTGTAAGTACATCGAAGAAATTGAAGGGTTTTCTTATCTGCACCGGCATCACGGGCGGCGGAGGGGGTGGAGTCTGCATGGGCTGAGCGGAAGGTGCAGGCTCGTCCGTGCTGTACGGAGTTTCAAACGCTGTCCCGCCGCAGGTGCTGCAGAACTGGTTCTCGTTGCGGTTATCCTTACCGCAGTTCAGACACTTTTTCATAAGTTTATTCCTTTCCGCGGGTACTTCATAAAAGCCCCGCTCCCAAGAAAAGTCTTACCATTCTCATTGCCTGTGTGAATTATAACACAATAACCGTATTTTGTCAATAATTTACGTTAAATACTTTTTATGTGCAAATATTATTGACATTTTAACCAAAATATGTTATAATAAAATGAAAATTTATATTTCCAATTGCACGGACGCAGTTTCAAACTGTTATACAGGACGGGTGATTTTGTTTGATCAACAACAAAAAAATTATCGGTGTGTGTCTTTCAAAGATACAGGACGAATTCCGCACGGACTATACCTACAATCTCCACAGGTTCGCAAGCGAACAGGGATACAAGCTTATCATATTCAACAGCCTGCGTGACCTTTTCTTCGGAGATCTCAACGATGCCGGTTCAAGAAAGATATTCGATGTCATAAACTATGATGTTCTTGACGCTCTGGTTATCCACGCGGACAGCATTTATAACACCGAGGTCATAGATATCATTATCGAACGCGCCGGACAGCACAATGTACCTGTTGTTCTTGTCCACGGCGAACATGAGGGCTGCTGCTGCATCAAACCGGATTACACTTCCGCGTATAAGAAAGTCATCGAACACGTTGTATGTGAACATCAGGCAAAGTCTTTCGTATTCATGAGAGGTCTTCGCGACGGCAGCGACCCGGATTCCGAGAAGCGTCTCGCTATCGTGAGAGAAGTGCTTTCGGCGCACGGGCTTTCCCTGCCGGATAAGGACGTACTTTACGGAGATTACTGGGATATCCCCGCCAAAAACGCGCTCAATGAATACCTCAAAGCCGGAAACAAACTCCCGGATGTGCTGGTGTCCGCGAACGACTCCATGGCTATGGCTCTGTGTGAAGAGCTTGAAAATCTCGGATACAGCGTTCCGGACGATATAAAAGTTATCGGCTTCGACGGTCTTGTTTCCGCCGAATACTTCGTTCCGCGCCTTACGACCTGCAAAGAGGATATCCCCCACCTTGCGGAACTTACCTTAAAGATCGTCACAGGCTGTATTTCGGGCGAGATCGGGCCGGGTAAGTATGAAGAGACTTATATGCCGTATATAGGCGAATCCTGCGGCTGCAAGAACGCCGCGCCCATTGATTTCCGCGGCAGAGCAAACGCTCTCTACAAGCTCAATCAGGAAATGTCCCAGCATGAAGGACATATCTATTCCCTCGCGGACAGGATACTCGACAGCGAAAACCTCAATATGCTCAGCGCTGTACTCAGGCACTATATTCTCCCGAATTCCGCCGTTTGTCTCAATGAGAACTTCATAATGACCGCGCTCAGCAGAACGGGTGAAAAACACGTATCCCAGTCTTACAGCGAGCTTATTGTCATTACCGCTATGGCAGAGGATTTCTCAAACGGCAGACAGGGGCGCTTCCCTGTTTCCGATATGGTCCCGGATATGAGTGACTGGCTCAAAGACAATACCATGTGCATTCTCACGCCTATCTATATGAATGACGATAGCTGCGGGTACTATGCCGTTAAGACGGAGAACGCCATAAATACCACACACAAGATCTTCCGTGTTTCAAAGATCATGAATATCGCGTTCGGCGCTCTGATAAACAGACTTTACAAGAAAAAACTTCAGAACAGCATCCAGAACGCTCAGCAGATCGATCCCCTCTCCGGACTCGCCAACCTCAAAGGGCTTTCCAAATGGTTCAGCGATTTCAGCAGCATCGAGGAAAATCACCGCAAGACTCTTATGGTGTCTGTATATAATATCCCGCAGTATAAATTCATCTATGAGAATTACG
>CAMVGH010000134.1 GCA_947166945.1 uncultured Clostridia bacterium | reverse complement strand
AAAACTCAACGCCTCCGACAAACAATTCGAGAAAACCTTCTCCTCCGGAAGCGATCAATATACCTACACAGCTTTCCACGAACGCCCCGAGGACGAATTCTGCGTTTACGTTCCGTAATTTGGGCGCCTGCGGCGCGAGAGACTGGGGGAAAACTTTTTTGAAAAAAAGTTTTCCCCCAGACCCCCTTTCAAAAAACTTTTAATGCTTCGCGCTGCATTGAACAGATATCTGCTACTGTCAGAGATATGATTAAGACCGTCATTACTAAAATGGCGGTCTTTGTTTTTCTGTTCATACAGTCCGGAGATGAAAGAGAATAGCAAAGGGCGTTCATTGAGCGCGATTTTATGCACGGAGTTTTTTGAAGAGGACAGAAATATTCCTTGCCCGCCCTACACAAAAAAGCCCCTGCACACAGCAGAGGCTTCGTGTTCTTATGAACGCGGCTTTGTGTATGTTCACACCGCATCTACATATACATCTTCACAGTCGTCAACCACTTCATGTGTCACACGGTCGAGAACTTCCGCTCTCTTGGCATTGTTGAAGCGGTCAAGCGTTCCTACGAGATAGCCGGTGATGCGTCTGATGCGCTCGAACGGTCTGTTCTCATATTCATAGGAAAGGTCAACATAATCGCCGTCTATTGTTATATCAAGAGCTGTGAGCTTCTGACCGGGCTTTAATTCTCTGCCCCTGTCAACATAAGCCTGTATCTCAGCGTCCGAAATTATTCCGCCTTTCGTGGTTATCTGAACATTTTTCATTTTGTATTTCCTCCTGAGGTCTGTAATATTTTTTCTGATATGAACAGTATAAAAATGTTTGCTATGAACAGTAAACATCTATATTTTGTCACCGCTTATAAATTATACCACAAGATATAGTGAAATGCAATAGTTTTTTGAAAAATTTTCAAAAAAATTTTCGCGGGTCGTTTTTATACGCTCCGCGAAATTTTATTATTTATTCAAGATCATCAAGGACTATAGTTCCTGATAAAAGGTCACTGCTTTCGGGCTCTTTCTCTTTTGCCGTACTGCCTGCCGTTACCGGCGGTTCTATAAGATCAGAGGTGCTTACAATGGTTTTCTCTTCTTTCTCCGGCTCCTCGAATGTGTCGGTCACCGGGTCGTAGATCCTGCCGTCAACCATGCGCTCACATAACTGGTACAATATCGCGTAATAGGCGTCGGGAGCAAGATGAACTCCGTCCGCGGAGCCGAGATACTTCGATTTCAGCATATTGAGCGAATTCTTCATCTCATGGGCGACATCGCAGTATATCCATTTCCCGCTTGCGTCGAGGTATTCCTTTATCGCGATATTGAAGCTGTCGATATATTCCGGTCTGGTGAATAATTTGCCGGTCTCGCCGTAGGTTATGGGGGTTATCGAGCAGACTATCAATGTTGCGTCGGGAAGGAAGCTTTCCACTTCGGACAGCAGCTTGCCGTAATTCTCACAGTATGTGGCTTCCGACGTCATATTCACATCGTTCATTCCCATTGAGAATACCACATATTCCGGTTTCAGCTCCAGCAGGGCTGCCAGAATGGACATCTCGTCGCCGTTTACCTTGAATGTATAATCATATATGCTTCGTGCGGCAACGTTCCCCTGTGCCAGAACTCTCTTCGCGGGCAGTATATCATAGGCTTTCAGACCGCTGCATATACTGTCGCCGACAAATACGCACTTTGAGATGAAGTCGTTGTACTCGTCGCTGAACCTGTAATCCTTATACACTTCGATTATCTCTTCCGCGGGAGCTTCCTGAGCTGTATCGGCGGTCTCCGATGTATCGGCGGAGGTTTCCGGTACGGAAGTAGTCTCCTCGGTAGTCTCGGAAACTGTGGTGGTCACTGTTGTTTCGGAAGCTGCCGCTGATGTGGAAGTCACGGCGGCAGATGTCGCCGATGACGGTGCGGAAGCCACGGGAACCGTACCGGCAGACGGTGCGGACGCTGTCGGGATATGTCCGGATATATCATGGGAACATCCCCCAAGCGCAAGAACAGCCGCCGTACATACAGCCGCAGCTATCCTTTCCGGCTTTTTTAACATTTCATCACCGCCTTTTCCCTTTTTTATTGCTAAATGATATTCTACCACAAATATCTTCAAAAGTCAACATAATGGTTCAAATTCCCCGTATTTAATGTCTGCTCATCAGCCAACAAATTGCTTCATAGCGCAGCTTGAAGCAATTTATTGGCTGCAAAAGTGCAAGGAAAATTTATATATTTTAGGATTTTCCTTGCACTTTTGTTCGTCCGAAGGACGAAATGAGCTTGACATCAAGGAATGTGTCCGTTGTTTAAATGCACCGCAGGCGCATTTAAACAACATCTGAAAATCTGTTTTGCAGATTTTCAGTCAATAACTGCCAAAAGGCAGTTATTGAGGACACATTATTTATTGTAAACCGGAACTATATGCAAATGCTTGAAATTCGCTATTGCAAAAAAGGACAAGATGTGATATAATATTTGTATATGCGTAATTTATGAAAGGACTTGTTTTTACTTGGATTACAGACTTAACCTCGGGGCGTGGAGAAAAATTTTCGCGGTGCCGGAATGTGTTGCCGAGAACCACCTGAAAATAGCCTCGGGTACTCAGATAAAAGTCTTGCTGTATATGCTCGCGCACCCCGAACTCGGTCACAGAGCCGAGCTTATCGCGGAGAATGTCGGAGTGAGCAGAGAAGATGTTGACGACGCGCTTCTGTACTGGGTAAACGCCGATATACTTTCCAACGACGGTATGGAATACTACCCTTCCGATAAGCCTGCGGAGAATACCGCGGCTTCGGTCAGCACTTCCGGAGGAAAGGTGCAGCCGCTTCGTGAGAGCGCACCGCTCAACACGCCCGAAGCACGCGCTCTGCTAAACTCGGAGACGCACTTCCCGCCTAAGGCTATCGCTTCCGCCATAAACGGCGACAATGCCGTAAAATGCCTGTTCGGTATGTATGAGAAGCTTGCGGGAAGACCCCCGAAACATTCCGAACAGCAGACGCTCATGGTGCTTGTGGAAGAGATAGGGCTGCCCTGCGAAGTGACCATGATGCTGGTGGAATACTGCTTCAACATAGAAAAAGCCACACCCGCTTATATGAAAGCCGTCGCTATGGACTGGTGCGAAAACGGGATAACCGATATCACCAGCGCGGAGGAACGCATAAAACTGCTCCAGTCGCGCTATACCGCCGAGAAGAAGTTACAGAAGAAGTTCGGCATGACCTCCGCTTTCTCTTCAAAACAGAAGCAGACTATCGCGGAATGGACAGACCTCGGACTGTCGGAGGAGCTTATCGGCGCCGCGTACGACATTACCCTCGACAATACGGGAAAGCTAAGCTTCTCCTATATGGACAAGATACTCCGCAGCTGGCTGAATGACGGCATCACAGACCCGTCACAGGCAGCAAAGCCGAAGAAGCCTTCCGCCGGCGGGAGCGGGAACGCGGACGCTCCTTCATACGACCTCGACGAGGCAAGCAGACGTACAGCAAACAAATATAAGGACCTGTAAGGAGAAATTATGGGATTTGACAGCAGCTACTTCACAGAAGCCGAACGTGAACTCGACGCTATCCGTATGCGAAACCGCCGTACCGGAGAACTCAGGATAGAGGAGATCGACGGGAAATATCCGGATACCGCGGCTCTGCGCAAAGAACTCACACTTACCTCAGCGAAGCTGATCGCCCTGATAACCGAACGTCCGGAGAACATACGGGAAAGGATAGCGGCGCTTGAGAAAGAAAATCTGTCCCTCCAGCGGGATATGCGCGGATCACTGGTGAAGCACGGATATCCGGAGGATTACCTTGACCCCATATACAACTGCCGGATATGCAAAGATACGGGAATTGTGGAGGACAGACGCTGCTCCTGCTTCATGGATATCGTAAAGAGAAAGGCAGCCGAACACCTCAACAGCGTGACTCCGCTGAAACTGTGCGGGTTTGACGAATTCAGCCTTGCTTACTACGATGACACTCGCCCCACCGAGCTGGGGCCTGCCGCAAGGAAGATAATGGCAAAAAACCTTGAGGATTGCAGACGGTACGCGGAAGAATTCCACCTGCCGTATAAAAGCCTGCTGATGCGCGGAAAAACAGGTCTCGGAAAGACACACCTTTCACTCAGTATCGCGTCGGAAGTCATAAACAAGGGTTACAGCGTCATATACGGCTCCGCGCCCGACCTGCTGCGCAGGCTCGACAAGGAAAAATTCGAGGGCGGCGAGATGCTGGATATGCTCACCACCGCCGATCTGCTTATTCTTGATGATCTCGGCGCGGAGATAGACAACAAGATGTATGTCTCACTGCTTTATACCATAATCAATTCCCGCATCAACTCTTCCCTGCCCATGGTCATAAATACCAACCTTACTCCCGCCGAGCTTGAAAGAAAATATGACGAGCGCATCGTGTCCCGTCTGCTTACTATGGACGAACTGCAGTTCGTGGGCAGCGACGTGAGAGTGAAAAAAGGCGCAGAACTATAAGAAACGGAGATATCAGAAGATATGAACAGACTTTGTGCGATCGTCGGACGCCCTAACGTGGGCAAATCGACACTGTTCAACAAGATAATAGGACAGAGACTTTCCATTGTGGAGGACACCCCCGGTGTCACCCGCGACAGGATCTACGGGAAAGCGGAATGGCTCGGTCAGAGCTTCATGCTCGTCGATACGGGCGGTATCGAGCCGGACTCAAAAGACGTGATACTTTCCCAGATGAGAGAACAGGCTCAGCTCGCTATCGACAGCGCGAATGTGATAATTTTCGTGACGGATATCACCACAGGCGTCACCGCAAATGACGAAAGCGTTGCGGCTATGCTGCTGAAAAGCGGCAAGCCCGTTGTTCTGTGCGTCAACAAGTGTGACTCCATAGGTGAACCTCCGCCGGAGATATATGAGTTCTACAATCTCGGTCTCGGAGACCCCATAGCCGTTTCCTCGGTACACGGACACGGTACGGGCGATCTTCTCGACGCCGTTCTTGCCGGTATGCCGCCGGAGGACGAGGAGGACTATGACGACGCGCTCATAAAAGTTGCCGTGATAGGCAGACCGAACGCGGGAAAGTCTTCCCTCATCAACAAGATCGCCGGTGAGCAGAGGGTCATCGTATCCGATATCGCCGGTACCACCCGTGACGCTATTGACACTGTGATAGAGCGTGACGGCGAAAAATATGTGTTCATAGATACCGCAGGCATACGGCGCAAGTCCAGAATAACCGAGAGCGTCGAAAAATACAGCATACTGCGTGCATATATGGCGGTTGACCGCTCAGATGTGTGCGTTATCATGATAGACGCGAACGAGGGTTTCGCGGAACAGGACAGCAAGGTGGCGGGCTACGCCCACGAACAGGGAAAAGCGTGCGTTATTGCGATAAATAAGTGGGATTCGATAGAAAAGGACGACAAGACAATGAATGAGTTCCGGAAGAAGCTCGAAGTCGATTTCTCGTTCATGTCCTACGCTCCGTTCGTGTTCATTTCGGCTCTCACCGGACAGCGCATAGACAAGCTGTTTGAGCTTATCAGATATACCGCCGAGCAGAACGCAAGACGTATCACAACAGGTATGCTCAACGACCTGCTGAGCTATGCTACCGCCCGCGTACAGCCGCCTTCCGACAAGGGCAAGCGCCTTAAACTCTACTATATGACACAGGCTTCCACCAAGCCGCCGACATTCGTGGTGTTCTGCAACAACCGGGAGCTTTTCCATTACTCATACCAGCGCTATATCGAAAATCAGATACGCGAGGCATTCTCCCTCGACGCTACCCCCATAAGAATAGTCGTCCGCGAACGCGGCGACGAGAAGAACGCAAAGGCGTAGGGCGCCTGCGGCGCGGGAGAACGGGGGAAGGGACCTTTCTGAAGAAAGGTCCCCTCCCCCGGGCCCCCTCCTTCCAAAGACTTTTTAAATGCTTCGCGCTTGAATGAGAGGTCATCTATGTTTATTGTTTGTATTGTTTTAGCGGCGGTCATTCCTTACCTGCTGTGCGGGATAAATTCCGCGATCATCGTGACAAAGATCAGGACGGGACAGGATATCAGAGAACTCGGAAGCGGCAACGCAGGTCTGACAAATACCCTGCGCACCCAGGGAAAAGCCGCAGCGCTGTTCGTGCTTATCGGTGATATACTCAAAGGCGTGCTGTCGATACTGATGATCCACTTCATTTTCAAATTTCTGCTCGGCATCGATACATATTCCGTTGCAGAGAATTATACATGGGTGAATTATTTTGCCGGGATATTCGGTGTTATCGGTCACGTTTTCCCGCTCTATTACGGCTTCAAGGGCGGAAAAGGTATCCTCGTCACCTTCGCTTCAATGCTCGCTATCTACTGGATAGCGGGTGTGGTACCGTTCATCATTTTCGTGATAGTCGTGGCTTTGACAAGATATGTTTCACTCGGTTCCATAATCGCATCGGCATGCTACCCGTTCTGCGTCCTCATTTTCTCACTCATGAGAAATGACCCGTGTTCATGGATCAATTTCGGGCTTGCCGCAGTTATCGGCGCTATGCTCATATTCATGCACAGGGCTAATATAAAAAGACTGATGGACCATACCGAAAAGAAGCTCGGACAGAAGTCCGGAGAAAATGAGGCTGCGAAATGAAAAGATTTATTGTGAACAAAGAAAATGTAAAGCTCACGGGACGCGGGTTTTACGATGAAGATGAGATATACTGGTGCGCTCTCTCCGGAAGCGGGTTTGAATGTCATTTCAAGGGGAGCAGCTTCACGCTGAAACTTGTCGGTGACGCAGCTTCCGAAACGCCCGCAAATGACGCGAACTGGGCAAGATATGCGGTCTATGTCAACGGAATACGCACTGTTGAGGGACTGCTTGACGGCATCACCAAAACAGTACCCGTTATCTGCGGTACCGGAATGTCGGCGGAGACCGAAGCAGATATAAAATTCATAAAGCTGTCGGAATGTGCTATGTCAACTATCGGGATATGCCCCATAGAATGTGAGGGCGAGGTAACTCCCGTTCCGGCGGAAAAGATGAAGCTTGAGATCATCGGAGACTCCATTACCTGCGGGTACGGGGTAGATGAGTATGACCCGAATGTCAGCTTTAAGACAGCCACAGAGGATTTCACAAAAGGCTATGCGTACAAGACCGCAAAACTGCTCGGCGCGGACGTGAGAGCGTTCTCCATAAGCGGCTGGGGCATAGTGTCGGGATTTGTGGGTTCGCCCGATGAGCCGCAGAAAACGGATCAGCTTATCCCGCCGTATTATAAGAAGCTTGGTTTTTCATATCAGAAATTCGATGACCGCGACGGACTTGCACCACAGGATATCGGATGGGATTTTACGGAATATGTCCCAGATCTCATAGTCGTGAACCTCGGCACCAACGACAACAGCTGGTGTACGGGTCACCCGGAAAGATATGAGACTTATGTAAGTGAATATGAAAAATTTCTTAAAACTGTACATGAGTGCAATCCCACATCGAAGATACTCTGCATTATGGGGATAATGCTCGACGAGATATTCCCGTATATGGAAAAGGCGGTGGAGCTTTTCAGAGAAAAGACGGGATATACCGGAATCTCTGCAATGAAATTCACGCCGCATGACGGCAAACTCGGCTACGGCGCCGACTGGCACCCCTCCCCCGCTACCCACGATATCGCCGCAAAGGCTCTCGCGGAGAAGATACGGGAAATAATGGGCATAAATTGAAAAAATATATTGACAAATTCATAATACTGTGTTATAATATCAGGAAAGATAGAGGCGCGGGTTTAAAGAGTAGCATTAACGCCAATATTTCAACATATTGTTAATGTGAAAGGGAAAGCCGCCGAGGAATGTACAGGTTGAAATGTATGTATCCGGTCGTACATTTAAAAAATGTGCGATTGTCATCGCCGTTTCGTGGAGATGGAGAGCTATCGGCAATATTCGATATTATCGGCATTTGTCGTATTTTCCGTTTTGTAAGCGAACCGGCTTCTTAAAGCCGGTTTTTTATTTAAAAACAGACAAAGGAAGGAACAACAATCATGAAAGAGTACAGAGTAGGTATTATCGGGGCAACCGGTATGGTAGGTCAGCGCTTCGCGGTGCTGCTCGAAAATCACCCGTGGTTCAGAGTAAAGGTCCTCGCTGCTTCCGAGCGCTCCGCAGGCAAGACTTACAAGGACGCCGTAGGCTCCCGCTGGCTCATTGAAAAGCCCATGCCCAAAGCTATGGAGGATATGATCATTCTCGACGCGACAAAGGATATAGACAAGATCGCGGAACAGGTGGATTTCGTGTTCTGTGCGGTAAATATGAAAAAGGACGAGATAAAGGCTCTCGAAGAGCAGTACGCAAAGCATGAGATACCCGTTATGTCCAATAACTCCGCTCACCGCTTCACTCCCGATGTTCCTATGATAATCCCGGAGATCAATCCCGAGCATATTGAGATAGTTGCCGCTCAGAAGCAGAGACTCGGCACAAAGCGCGGCTTCATCTCCGTTAAGTCCAACTGCTCCATTCAGAGCTATGTTCCCGCTCTCTCCCCGCTCCGCAAGTTCGGTATCACCAAGGTGCTTGCCTGCACTTATCAGGCTATCTCCGGCGCAGGAAAGACCTTTGAGACATGGCCGGAAATGGTGGATAACCTTATCCCCTATATCGGCGGTGAGGAAGAAAAGTCCGAGCAGGAGCCGCTCAAGGTATGGGGCAAGATCGAAGGAAACGAGATCGTCAAGGCTTCGTCACCAAGCATCACGACCCAGTGCCTGCGCGTGCCTGTTTCAAACGGTCATTTCGCCGCGGCATTCGTAAGCTTCGAGAACAAGCCCGCCATTGACGAGATACTCGATATCTGGAAGAATTTCAAGGGCGTTCCACAGGAGCTTGAGCTGCCCTCCGCTCCGAAGCAGTTCCTCAACTAC